>DATDNF010000037.1:0-83837 GCA_036518435.1 Geobacteraceae bacterium | reverse complement strand
GGTCTCGATCGATGGAGAGCCGCTCGATCCGCACCAGCGGGGTGTAGAGGTGCCAGGCGTGGCGCTGGGCATAGGGGGCATAGGTGGGCAGGGCCAGCTCAGCCACGTCGGCCAGTTCGCGGTTGTAGAACTCGGCGATCTCCCGGCGGCGGTCGATGAAGCCGTCCAGCCTGGGGAGTTGGTGGATGCCGATGGCGGCCTGGATATCCATCATGTTGTACTTGAAGCCGGGGAGCATGATGTCGTAGCTCGGGTTCCCCTGGGCGGAAAAGCGCCGCCACGCCTCCCGGTTCATGCCGTGGAACTTGAGCAGCGAGATCTCCTCCGCGAGCGCCTCGTCGCGCGTGCAGACCATCCCCCCCTCGCCGGTGGTGATGTTCTTGTTGGGGTGGAAGGAGAAGATGGAGATGGTGTCGAGGGAGCCGATCCTTTGCCCCTTGTACTCGGTGCCTGCCGCGTGGGCCGCGTCCTCGATGACCGCGAGGTTGTGATCCTTCGCCAGGGCGAGGATCGGGTCCATGTCGCACGGCTGGCCGGCGAAGTGGACCGGGATGACGGCCCGGGTGCGCCCGGTGATCTTCTCCCGGATCTTGCCCGCGTCGATGTTCAGGGTGCCCGGCTCGATGTCCACCAGGACCGGCTTTGCGCCGCACAGGACGCACATGCTCACCGTCGAGGCGAAGGTCATGGGGGTGGTGATGATCTCGTCCCCCGGCTGGATCTTCAGCGCCAGGAGCGCCAGGTGCTCGCCGGCGGTGGCCGAGCTGAGTGGCACCGCGTAGGACGCCCCCACGTAGGCCCTGAATGCCTCCTCGAAGCGCTTCACCTTCGGCCCGGTGGTGATCCACCCGGAGCGGAGCGAATCGACCACTTCGTTGATCTCGTCATCCTCGATGGTGGGGGTGGAAAAGGGGAGAAATTCTGTGCGCACCATTGCCTCCGGCCGGTCGAATAAACCCGTACTATGGCACAAAACCTGCTTTGCTGCAAATATTTTTAACGCGGAATCCCGTCACCTGTTGGCGACGAGAATTTTCTTTCCGCTTTGCGCGACAATCCGGGGGACGGTCCGAACCTCCTTGCGCAGGGAGGCCAGTTCTTCCTGCGAAAGGACGGCAAAAACGGGGGAGGGAGAGTCCCACAGCCGGCCGAAGCACGGCAGGTCGAGGAACCAGGCGGAGTTGTCTCCCTGGCGGCAGCCGAACTCCAGTTCGTTCATGTTGCCCACGATGACTACCCGCCTTCCCGTATAGAAAGAGAGCCCCTGCTGCAGGCCGAAGCTGGCGATCACCGCGTCTTTACCCGCCTTTTCGCTGATGGCGAGTCCCAGCTCCTTGAGGGACTTCTTCTGCGCCACCCCCGACAGGATGAAGGGAGGGGCGGCGATGCCCAGGACGTACGAGCAGAAAAGCAGGCCGGCAAAAAGGGCCATGGAGGAGCCACGGTGCGTGTTCCGGAAGGCGATGACCCCTTCGCAGAGGAAGATGCCGCCGATCAGTGCGCCACCGCCGGCAGAGATCTCGGGATGGGGGGCGGCGAAGGGGTAAACGATGCCGCCGATGCCGAGGACCGCCAGGAAGGCGGCAACGGCGTACCCCTCGATCTTCACCGGTTTGGCCAGGGAAGCGGCGCCATCGCTCCAGGCGCTTCCCATCAGGAGGGCCAGGGGGGGAAAGACCGGCAGGATGTAGGGAACCAGCTTGGAGTCGGACTTGGAGAAGAAGAGAAAGATGAAAACCGCCCAGATGGCAAGGTAGAGACGGCTTTCTCCCTCGGGGGATTTCCTGTCCCGCCAGGTTCCCTTCAGGGCGGACGGGATAAAGAATGACCATGGCAGCATGGTGCCGGCCAGCACCGGAATGAAGAACCAGAAAGGCTGGTAACGGCCGTGCACCTTGGTGAGGAAGCGCTCGAAATGCTCATGGATGAAAAAGAAGCGGGCAAATTCCGGGTTGCGCAGGGAAACAAGGACGAACCAGGGGGCTGCGACCAGCAGCAAGAGCGGGATGCCGGTGGCGAGGCGCATTTCCCCGAGGAGTCTCCAACGCCGGGTGATGAGCAGGTGGAGGAAGATGATGGCTCCGGGAAAAACGATGCCGATCAGCCCCTTGGCGAGGATGGCCAGGGCGGCTGCGATGTAGCTCAGATGGTAGTAGAGTCCCGCACGCCGCTCCCCGTCACGGGCCGCGAGGATGAAAAACGCGAGGGCGGCCGACAGGGTGCAGGTGAGGGTCATGTCGGTGATGTCGAGGCGCGCCTGGACGAGGAAGCCGGTAGCGGTGCCGAGGATCAGGGCGGCGAGGAGCCCGGCGCGCCGGCCGAACAGCGTGCGGCCGGCGTGGTAGGTGAGGAGGACCGTCAGCAGGCCCATGAGCGCCCCGGGAAACCTGGCGGCAAATTCGTTCTGGCCGAAGAGCTCGAACGAGAGCGCGTTCAGCCAGTAGTGGAGGGGGGGCTTCTCGAAATACTTGACATAATTGAGGTGGGGGGTGATGAAATCGCCGCGCTCGATCATCTCGCGCGGGATCTCCGCGTAGCGCCCCTCGTCCGGTTCGAGCAGGGGGATGCGGCCGAGAAACTGGAAAAATGCGGTGCCGAAGACGACGAGCAGGAGGGAGAGATCGGTGCGGTACCTTCCTTCCTTCCTGGTGAGGAAGTCGCTGAGAAATTTCATGTAAGGGGTGTCCTTTTCATAAAAATGGCGGATTGCGCCGCGGGTCAACGCCTGTCCATGCAAACCATCACGGTTTGCCGGCGCGTCAGTCGCATTTTTCCCGCCTGATCAGGTCGTATTGTGCTGCCGCAAACGGCACCCGGAGCCGCACCCGCTGGTTCGGATGGGCGACGCCGATCGGTTCGCCGGCCTCGGTGGCCATCTCTCCCAGGACAAGGGTGTTGGCCACCATGCCGCGGCCGATGAATTCGACGGTTTCCCCCGTCGCCAGCCTGTTTCTCACCCCCACCAGAAGGGAGCCGTCGGCACGGCACTCCTCCACGAGCCCGACGAAGTCGTGGGTTCGGACGTAGCGGGAATGGCGCTCCAGGTCCAGGTCCTTGGGGGTGCCGAGGAAAAAGCCGGTGGTGTAGCCGCGGTGGCTGATCTTGCAGAGCTCCGCCAGCCACTCCTCCCGGCATCGGTAGCTTCCGGGGTCGTCGAAGTAACGGTCGAGCGCCTCCCGGTAGACCCGGACCACCGCCGCGACATAGTTGATCCCCTTCATCCTCCCCTCGATCTTCAGGGCGTCCACCCCGCTTCCCGCCAGCTCCGGCAGGTAGGGGAGGAGGCAGAGGTCCTTGGAGTTGAAGATGAAGGTGCCGTTCTCGTCCTCGAACACCGGGAAGTATTCGTCGGGGCGGGTTTCCTCCACCAGGGAGTAGCTCCAGCGGCAGGGGTGGGCGCATTCCCCCCGGTTCGCCTGCCTGCCGGCCATCACGCTGGAAAGGAGGCAGCGCCCCGAGTAGGAGATGCACATGGCGCCGTGGACAAAGGCCTCCAGCTCGATGTCGACCCGTTCCTTCACCTCCCGGATTCCCTCCAGCGGCATTTCTCGGGCCAGGTTGATCCGGGATATCCCCTGGCGTCGCCAGAACCGGGCGCTCCGCCAGTTGGTGGTGTTGGCCTGGGTCGAAAGGTGGATGGGGCGGTCGGGGGAGACCTCGGCGATCATGTCGATCACCCCGGGGTCGGCGGCTATGCAGGCGTCGAACGGGATCTCCGCCACCTCTTCCAGGTAGCGGTAGAGGGGCGCGATATCCGGATTGTCCGGATAGATGTTGACGGTGAGGTAGACCTTCACCCCGCGGGCGTGGGCGTAGTTTACCGCTTCCGCCATTTCCGCAGGGGTGAAGTTGTCCGCCATGTTGCGCAGGCCGTAGTTCTTCCCCCCCAGGTACACGGCGTCCGCGCCGTAATGGACGGCGATCCTGAGCTTTTCCATGTTCCCGGCCGGGGCGAGGAGTTCGGGTTTTTTCATCGACAAGCCTTTGGACGTTCGGTTAGCGACATCGCGCGGAATGCTACCACATTCCCCGCAATTGTTAAACAGCAAGTTTCTGCCCGAAACTTATGACTCGAAACGCATAACTCATTAACTGAAGAGGGGCGCTTTATCCTTGACAAAAAAAGGGAAATGGCTTTAATTATGTCTAATTACGGTGCGGGGGAGGGTCAATGGGTGTGAGATTCTGGCTTTGTGGCGCGGTTTTCTGCCTGGCGGCTTCCGGGTGCGGCAACAACGACATGCTGCTGAAAAAACAGACGGAGATGGATGCCCGCCTGGAGCAGCTGATCCAGGGGAATGCTGGGACCAATGCCCGGCTCGCCGAGATGGGCAACGAGCTGAAAGATCTCCAGGACCGGGTGAAGGCCCATTCCGCGGACCTGGACGAGTTGAAGCCCGGCTTCCGGGATCTGAAATCGTCCCTGGAAGGGGTTTCGCAACGGGCGGAGGGAAGGGGCACCCAGCCCGCCGCATCCAGAATCGTGGTGGTCAACAAGGGTGGGAGTGCCGCAGATCACGACTCCGCGGAGCAGGACGCCTACATGAAGGCGTTCGGGCTGTTCAGCACCAATAACTACCCCGGCGCCATCGAGGCTTTCGATGCCTTCATCGCGAACTACCCCGGCAGCGAATACGCCGGCAACGCCCAGTACTGGATCGGCGAATGCTACTATACCCAGCGTGACTATACAAAGGCGCTCGATGCGTTCACCAGGGTCGTCGACAGGTATCCGAAAGGGAAAAAGGTCCCCGATGCCATGCTGAAGATCGGTTTTTCCCTGATCAGCCTCAACCAGCATGACAAGGCGCGGACCGCCCTCGAGACGCTGGTGGAAAAATACCCGAAGAGCCAGGCCGCCTTGAAGGCCCGGGAGCGACTGAGCCACAACTAACTGAATTCGTATTGAACCGAAATCTCCGTGAGGTGTCTATGAAAAGAATCCTGTTCACCTTGTTGCTGGTCATGGCGACGGCTGCCGGTTCCCGGGCGGCCTTTGCCCAGGGCGAGGAGCCGACCGTGTACGTGATCAAGAAGGGGGATACCCTGTGGGGGCTCTCCGACCGGTTTATCAAGGACCCCTACTACTGGCCGGACCTCTGGGCCAACAACCCGCCCATCACCAATCCCCACCTGATATTTCCGGGGCAGAAAGTGAAGATCTACCCCGACCGGATCGTGGTGGAGCCGGCCACAGGGGCGGTTCGGCCCGCGGAACCCGGGGCCGCCGCACCTTCCGTGAAAGCGCCCGTTGAGGAGATTGTGCCGGCGAAGACCTTCACGGTGAGGGGGGGGACGGGGTTCCTGCTGGAAAAAGAGGTCGCCCCGGCGGGATACATCATCGCCACCCACCAGAACCGGAACATTGTCGGCGAGGACGATATCGTCTACACGGATATCGGCACGGTGCAGGGGGGCAAGATCGGCGACCGGTTCTCCATTTTCAAGAACATGGGGGCGATAAGCCATCCGGTGACCAACTTCATCATGGGGGACAAGATCATTCCCCTGGGGGCCCTCCAGCTTTCCGAGATGGAGCAGAAGGCATCCAGGGCGATCGTCACCAAATCGTACCTTGAGATCGAGCCCGGTTCCTTTCTCCTGCCGTACCGCGACCGGCGGCGGGAGGTGACCCTGAAAGCCTCTGCCAGGGAGCTCTCCGGCTACATCATCGAAACCCAGACCGGCAACAAGACGATCGCGGCGGGCGATGTGGCCTTTCTGGACCTCGGCAGATCCCAGGGGGTCGAGGTGGGGAACATGCTCTATGTAGCCCGGGAAGTCGTCCCTGACCAGCAGTACGTGCACGGTACCGTCGACAAGCTTCCCGAGGAGGTGATGGGGGCGATCGTGGTAGTGGATGTCGGTGAGAAGACCTCCACGGCGCTGGTCGTGAAAAGCATAGACACCATCTACATCGGCGATCGGGTGGAACTGAAGAAGAGCAAATAACGCCTGCTGAACGCCTACTGAAAAGGACCGGCCGAGAAGGCCGGTTCTTTTTTATCCAGCGAGTTCGCAATGGAACACTACTGGTGGTTTGCGCTGAAATCGGTCCCCATGGTGGGGAATGTCACTTTTCGCCGCCTGCTGGAGCAGTTCACGACTCCCGAGCGGGTTTTGCGCGCTTCGGAGGCGGAGCTCAGCCGGGTCAAGGGGGTCGGCGCCGCCGCCGTTGCCGCCATTAAAAGCCACGACTGGCGTCCCTTCGCGGAGCAGGAGTGCGAGCGGGTGGCGCGCAGCGGGGTCCGGATCGTTACCTTCCTCTCCGGGGAATACCCGAAGGTCCTCCTGGAGATAGCCGACCCGCCCCCCTACCTGTACGTCAGGGGGGAGATCGGGAGCGGCGAGACCGCGGTTGCGGTGGTCGGCTCGCGGCGCGCGTCAACCTATGGTATACTCACTACCACGCGGCTGGCGACGGAACTGGCCGGCCATGGCATCACGGTGGTGTCGGGCATGGCCAGGGGGGTGGATACGGCGGCCCACCGCGGGGCGCTGGCTGGGGGCGGGCGGACGGTCGGCGTGCTCGGCTGCGGCCTCGACGTCGTCTACCCCCCGGAAAACCGGCGGCTGTTCCAGGAGATGGCGGAAAAGGGGGCGCTCGTCTCCGAATTCCCCCTCGGGACCCTCCCCCTGGCGGAAAATTTCCCCCGGCGAAACAGGATCATCAGCGGCATGGCACGGGGGGTGCTGGTGGTGGAGGCGATGGAGAACAGCGGTTCCCTGATCACCGCCCAGTTTGCCCTGGAGCAGGGGCGGGAGGTGTTTGCCATCCCGGGCAACATCAACTCCGGCGCGAGCCGCGGCGCCAACCGTCTCATCAAGCAGGGGGCAAAGCTGGTGGAGTGCGTGGCGGATATCCTGGAGGAGCTTCCGCCCCGGCCCGGCACTCCCCGCGGCACCGGTGCCGTGCCGGAGTTCGGCTTCACCCCCCGGGAGGCGGCACTGTACACGATACTGGCCGAATCTCCCCTCCATATCGACGACATCATCGTAAAAAGCGCGTTGACAGTGGCTGATGTTTCGGCTATTTTACTCGGCCTGGAACTGAAGGGGGCTATCATCCAACTCCCCGGAAAGATCTTTGCCATATCATAAGGGGCCAAGGGCGAAAGGCTCAAGGTTAAATCACTCAGCCCTTTGCCTTTTGCCAGGTTTTTAAGGTGAACATATGTCACACAACTTAGTCATAGTCGAATCCCCCGCCAAGGCGAAGACCATCGAGAAGTTCCTCGGCCCGGACTATCGCGTCCTCGCCTCGTTCGGCCATGTCCGGGCACTGCCGAGCAAACAGGGATCGGTGGATATCGAGCACGATTTCACGCCGAAGTACGCCGTCCTCCCCGACAGCAAGAAGCACATCGAGGCGATCAGGAAAGAGCTGAAAGATGCCTCCGCCCTGCTCCTCGCCACTGACCCGGACCGGGAAGGGGAGGCGATCTCCTGGCACCTGCTGGCGGCCCTGGGGCTGGACAAGAAGAAACCGGCGATTCCGGTGCGCCGGGTGGTGTTCCACGAGATCACCAAGGACGCCATTGTCCACGCGGTCAAACATCCGCGCGACATCTCCCTCGATCTGGTCGATGCCCAGCAGGCGCGGTCGGTCCTCGACTACCTGGTCGGCTTCAATCTCTCCCCCTTTCTCTGGAAGAAGATCCGCTACGGCCTCTCCGCCGGCAGGGTGCAGTCGGTGGCGCTGCGCCTCATCTGCGAACGGGAAAAGGAGATCCAGGCTTTCAAGGAGGAGGAGTACTGGACCATTGCGGCCCAGCTCGCCACCGGCGCCGGGCAGGGTTTCACCGCCAACCTGGTGGAGGTGGGGGGTAAAAAGCTCGGCAAGTTCGACATTCCCGACAAGCAGAGGTCGGATGAGATCGTCGCCGCCCTGACCGCCTGCCAGAGCGATCCTGCCTGCCCCTACCGGGTGGATAAGATCACCAAGAGCGAGCGGAAACGGACCCCCGCCCCCCCGTTCACCACGTCCACCTTGCAGCAGGAGGCGGCCCGCAAGCTCGGCTTTTCGGCCAAGAAGACCATGGCCACCGCCCAGAAGCTCTACGAGGGGATCAACATCGGCGAGGGGTCGGTCGGCCTCATCACCTACATGCGTACCGACAGCGTGGCCCTCTCCAACCAGGCGCTCACCGAGGCGCACGAGGTGATCACCGCCCTCTACGGCAAGGAATACGCCCTTGCCAAGCCGCGTTTCTTCAAGAACAAGGCGAAAAACGCCCAGGAGGCCCACGAGGCGATCCGCCCCACTTACATTGCCAAGACCCCGGCGGAGCTGAAAAAGTACCTCACCCCCGACCAGTTCAAGCTGTACGACCTGATCTGGAAGCGGACCGTGGCGTGCCAGATGGCCGAGGCGCTCCTCGATCAGACGTCGGTGGAGATCACTGCCGGCGCCGGCTTCAAGTTCAGGGCAGCCGGCACGGTGATCCGCTTCCCCGGCTTCATGAAGCTCTACATCGAGGGGAAAGACGACGAGAACGAAGAGAAGGAAGGGGTGCTCCCCGCGCTCAACGAAGGGGAACTGCTCGCGCTCCTCAAGCTCCTTCCGGAGCAGCACTTCACCCAGCCCCCCCCCCGCTATACCGAGGCGACCCTGGTGAAGACCCTGGAGGAGTACGGGATCGGCCGCCCCTCCACCTACGCGAGCATCATGAATACCCTGATCGAGCGGAAGTACGCCCGGCTCGACAAGAAGCGCTTTTTCCCCGAAGACGTCGGCATGGTGGTGAGCGACCTCCTGGTCAACCACTTCACCCGCTACGTGGACTACAACTTCACCGCCTCCCTGGAAGAGGAGCTGGATCAGGTTTCGCGCGGCGAGAAGCAGTGGAAGCCGCTTCTCCACGAGTTCTGGAACCCCTTCATCACGCTGCTGAAGCAGAAGGAGGGGGAGGTGAACAAGTCGGACCTCACCACCGAAGCAACCGACGAATTCTGCCCCGACTGCGGGAAACCTCTCGTGGTGAAGCTCGGCAAATTCGGCAAGTTCTTCGCCTGTTCCGGCTATCCGGAGTGCAAGTACATCCGCAACCTGGACAAGGAGAAGGGGGAGGCGGCCGAGCCGGTCTTCTCCGAGGAGAAGTGCGACAAGTGCGGCAGCCCGATGCTGATCAAGGATGGGCGCTACGGCAAGTACCTCGCCTGCTCCGCCTACCCGGGCTGCAAGAACATTCAGCCGCTGGTGAAGCCGAAGGGGACCGGCGTGGTCTGCCCCGAGTGCAAGGAAGGGGAGCTGACGGAGAAGAAATCCCGCTACGGGAAGTTCTTCTACTCCTGCAACCGCTACCCCCAGTGCAAGTTCGCCCTCTGGGACCCGCCGGTGGAGAGGCCGTGCCCGAAATGCGGCTTCCCGCTCCTGGTGAAGAAGGTCTACAAGCGGGAAGGGGAGTTCGTCAAGTGTCCCAAGGAGGGGTGCGATTTCAAAGAGGGGGGCAAGGAGAAGTAGGCGGGTTGCTCATAAAGCTGATGAAAGGCGAGGATTTCGATTCTCGCCTTTTTTATGTACGCCAGGCATGGCGCGTGGCGCATAAGCGCCATTCAATCAGGTGTGGTACCCGGCGGCCGTGGCGAGTCGGCCTATCTGCGCGCGGTCAACGGGGAGGTGGAACTGGTTACGTCCGTGCCGATCCTGACCGAGCTTGCCCGGAAACTGAAGGAAAAATTCCACTGGGAAGATGACCGGATCAAGGAAAGCCTGCCCGTTGCGGGCTTTTTCTTTGCGATAATCCGAAAAAGCCAGAAGGTCGCGGTTTCAGTGCTTCTCACTTTGCGGTCGTTTCTTTTCCGGCTTATTTCCCTTTGATGCTGTATTTACTTTCTGTTATAATTTGGTTATAACGTTGCCAGGAGGAAATCATGCGCCGGAAAATATGTGCTATCGGTAACAGCCGGGGAGTGTCCTTGCCGGTTGAGGCTCTGGTTAAACTCAAACTGGCGGTCGGCTCGGAAGTCGAGGTTCAGCTGGACGAGGAGCATGGCAGGATAGTCATCGAGCCGGTAAAACAGGTCGAGTACCCCGCGGGGGTGGATGCGGGGTTCGTTTCCCAGGTAAACGACTTTATTGAACAGTACAAACCTGCCTTGAAGAAGCTGGCGGAATAGATGGACTATCTGATGCCTCAGCAGATTCTGTTCATCCACTACCGGCTCATCGAGGCGACCGGCGGCTCACATGGCATCCGCGACCTTGGCGCCCTTCAGGCGGATGTGGCCCGTCCTCAGGCAACCTTCGACAGAAACGACCTCTACCCTGGCCTCTTCGCGAAAGCCGCCGCACTCATGGAATCACTCATCAAGAATCATCCCTTCGTCGACGGTAACAAGCGCACGGCGATTACCGCAGCCGCGGT
This sequence comes from Geobacteraceae bacterium, assembly GCA_036518435.1. Lineage (GTDB taxonomy): Bacteria > Desulfobacterota > Desulfuromonadia > Geobacterales > Geobacteraceae > JAMPXD01. The sequence continues at coordinate 73,470 of DATDNF010000037.1, read as the reverse complement.
TTTCCTGCGCCGAAACGGCTTCCTCGTGGATGCAACCCAGACAGAGATCTACCGTTTCACCATGAAGATGGCGGAAGGCGTGGCAGGGCAAAAGGAGGCCGAAGCCTGGCTGCGGACGCACTCCCGTTCTGCATGAGGTTTCGATAGTAGTGGCACTGGAAGCCCGCCCACCGCGGGCTTTTCCTTTGCGATAATCCGCAGGATAAGGTAGGATGCCGGGCAGAAGGAAAAGCCCGTCCGAGGCTTGAGATCTGCGCAGGAGGCGGTCGTGCCCGAACTTCCCGAGGTGGAAACAACCCGCAGGCGGCTGGAATCGGAGCTCGTGGGGAAGATATTCGCCCGGGTGGCGGTCAGGACGCCGAAACTCCGGCTGCCGGTGCCGCCGGAGCTGGCGACGGTCCTGCCGGGCCGGACCGTGCGGGCGCTGGGACGGCGGGGGAAATACCTCCTCTTTTACTGCGACGGCGGCTGTCTCGTCATCCACCTCGGGATGACCGGCTTCCTCCGGCACCTCGCGCGCGCGACCCCGCCGGGGCGGCACGACCACCTCGATTTCGTCTTCACGGACGGCCATCTCCTCCGCTTCCGGGACCAGCGCAAATTCGGCGCGGTCCTCTGGGTGGCGGGCGATCCGCTCGCCCATCCGCTCCTGGCGGAGATCGGCCCGGAGCCCCTGACGGACGCTTTCGACGGCGCCTACCTGTACGGGGCGAGCCGCTCCCGCCGGGTTGCGGTGAAGCTGTTCATCATGAACGCCGGTGTCGTTGCCGGGGTCGGCAACATCTACGCCAACGAGGCGCTGTTCCGGGCCGGCATCAGGCCCGACCGGCCCGCCGGGTCCCTCGACCGGGATGAGTGCGACCGGCTTGCGGCGGCCATCCGCGACATCCTGAACGAGTCTATTGCAACGGGCAGCACCTACCGGGTTGCGGAAGAGACGGTGGGGTATCATCCCCTGGACTTCAGCGTCTACGGCCGGAGCGGGGTGGCTTGTCGCGCATGCGGCGGGGCACTGGAGGAAACCCGGCTGGGGAACCGGAGCACGGTCTTCTGTCCGCGCTGCCAGAGGTGATGGAAAAGCCAAATCCACCACGAAGGCAAGGAGGACACGAAGTTAACTTCAAATCAGGATTGTTTTCTTCGTGCTTTCGTGGTGAAATAATTTTTTCGGCGAAATAACCAATTTATTGCAGGAAGGAGAATCACCCATGAACAACTGTCCTTGCGGGAGCGGCGCCGCCTATGCCGACTGCTGCGAACCGGTGATAACCGGGGCGCGCCCCGCCGAAACCGCGGAACAACTGATGCGGGCGCGCTATACGGCCTATGTGGGCGCGAAGACCGACTTTATCTTCGAGACCACCCACCCCGACCATCGCCAGGGATACGATCACGAGGGGACCCGTGAATGGGCCGAGAATGCCGAGTGGGAGGGACTGGAGATCGTCGCCAGCCAGGGAGGCGGCGCGGAAGATGCGGCCGGCCAGGTCGAGTTCATCGCCCGCTATCGGGAGAAGGGAACGCCGCGGGAGCACCACGAGCTCGCCCAGTTCAAGAAGGACAAGGGGACCTGGTTCTTCACCGACGGCGCCATGGTTCGGCCGAAGCCGCTCACCAGCAGCAAGATAGGCCGCAACGAGCCGTGCCCGTGCGGCAGCGGGGCCAAATACAAGAAGTGTTGCGGGAAGTGACGATGTTCGAACATCGTTGCCCGACCGGCCGTCAAGGTGATATAGTGAGACCGGCAGAACAGGGTCAGTTACCGGGAAGTTTAAATGAGCAACCAATCTGAACACATAACCGTCATCGGCGCAGGCCTGGCGGGGTGCGAGGCGGCGTGGCAGGCGGCGGAGCGGGGCGTGCGCGTCACCCTCCACGAGATGAAGCCGGAGAAATATTCGCCGGCCCACACCCTTCCGGGATTCGCGGAACTGGTCTGCTCCAATTCCCTGCGGGGGGAGTCGCTGGAAAACGCGGTCGGGCTCCTGAAGGAGGAGCTGCGCCGGGCCGGTTCCCTCTTCATGGCGGGGGCCGATGCCACGCGGGTCCCGGCCGGCGGGGCGCTGGCGGTCGACCGGGAGCTCTTCTCCGCCTACATCACCGATAAAATCGCGGCCCATCCGCTCATCGAGGTTGTCCGGGGCGAGGTGACCGGGATACCCGCTGCGGGTACGGTGGTCATCGCCTCCGGCCCCCTGACCAGCGATGCGCTCGCCGAGGCCATCGGCCGGCTCACCGGCCGCTATCTCTACTTTTACGATGCCATTGCCCCGATCGTCGAGGCATCCTCCATCGACACGGCCAGGGCGTTCCGCGCCTCCCGCTACGGCAAGGGGGAGGGGGACGACTACCTGAACTGCCCCCTGACCGAGGAGGAGTACGCTTCCTTCGTAGATGCGCTGCTCGCCGCGGACAAGGTCCCGGCGCGGACGTTCGAGAAGGTGGTGCACTTTGAGGGGTGCATGCCGGTGGAAGAGATGGCGGAGAGGGGGCGCGACACGCTCCGTTTCGGGCCGATGAAGCCAGTGGGGCTCACCGACCCGGGGACCGGGGCGGAGCCGTACGCCGTGGTGCAGCTGCGCCAGGAGAACCGGGCCGGGACCATGTACAACCTGGTCGGCTTCCAGACCAAGCTCACCTACCCGGAGCAGCGGCGGGTCTTCCGGATGATACCGGGGCTGGAGAACGCGGAATTCGTCCGGCTCGGCTCCATGCACCGCAACACCTACATCAATGCCCCGCAGCTCCTCCTCCCGACGTTCCGGATGAAGACGGAGCCCCGCATCGTCTTCGCCGGCCAGATCACCGGGGTCGAGGGGTACGTGGAGTCGGCGGCCAGCGGCTTTCTGGCGGGGGTGAACGCCGCCCGGCTCGCGAAGGGAGAAGAGCCGACCGTTCCCCCGGCAACCAGCGCCATGGGGAGCCTGGTCGGCCACATCACCAATGCCGACGCGAAACAGTTCCAGCCGATGAACGTGAACTACGGCCTCTTTCCGGCGCTGGCCGGCAAGGTGAAGAAGAAGGAAAAGCGGGCGCGGCTTGCGGAGCGGGCGCTGGCGGATTTCGGGGAATGGCTGCAGGTCCTGTAGGGGCGCAGCATGCTGCGCCCGCTTAAAGCAATCGTGCGAATTCAGGGCGCAGCATGCTGCGCCCCTACGAAAGGTGATCATGGACGAAGAAAAGAACAATCAGGAGATATCGGTGATCGGCCGCCTTTTTTCCACCGAGGCGTTCCTCATCCTGATGGGGATTGTCTCACTCGGCTATGGGATCGTTAACGGCACCTCGATCAATATCTTCTGGGGGGCGATGATCCTCGGCGGTTCGGTGGTGCTCCATTTCGTCAGGAAAAAGGACTGGAAGAGCCACTGGGAGGAGCAGGAGCGGCTCAAGCAGCTGTACGAGGCCAAGAAGCGGGAAAGAAAGGAATTCGATGACACGGGGAAAAACTAGGATAATCCTTGCCTCCGCTTCCCCCCGGCGCGTGGAGCTGCTCGCCTCCGCCGGGGTGGAGTTCGAGGTGGTCGCCGGCGATGCCCCGGAGGAGCTCTTGCCGGGAGAGTTGCCGGAGGACCATGTGCTCCGGCTCGCCCGGGAGAAGGCGCTGAACGTGGCCGGCAAGGCTGAAGGGCGCTTCTTCATCGGCGCCGACACCGTGGTGGTCTGCGACGGCGAGATCATGGGAAAGCCGCGGGATGCCGCCGATGCCGCCCGGATGCTCCGCAAGCTTTCCGGCGTGGCGCATGCCGTCATCACCGGCTTTGCCGTCTATGACCGGGAGCGGGGGGATGCCGTAGCCGAGGCGGTGACCACCAAGGTCTGCTTCAAGCAGTTGCGCGAGGAGGAGATCGATGCCTACATCGCGACCGGCTGCCCATTCGACAAGGCGGGCGCCTATGCGATCCAGGGGGGTGCCGCCCACATGGTGCAACGAATCGACGGCTCGTACACCAACGTGGTGGGGCTGCCGCTCTGCGAGGTGGTGGAGGCCTTGCGGCGGATCGGCGCGATTTGACAAAGAAAACCAACAACAAATTTAACGGGGATAGACAGGGTATTCAGGATAAAATCGGAAATCTTTTGGGGTAAAACCATTAGACTTCATCCTGGTTATCCTGAATATCCCTGTTGATTATGGTTTCAGAATGACGATAGCCGGCAACCTGAAAATCGTTCAGGACAAGATCTCCGCCGCCGCCCTGCGGGTCGGCCGCGACCCGGCAGAGGTGCGCCTGGTGGCGGTCTCCAAGACCAAGCCGGCCGCCCTGGTCGAGGAGGCGGCGCGGTGCGGGCAGCGGCTGTTCGGCGAGAACTACGTGCAGGAGCTCACCGTCAAGGCGGCAGAGGTGCGGGAGCGCGTTGAATGGCACTTCATCGGGGGGCTGCAGAGCAACAAGGTGCGACAGATCGCCGGCATGGTTACCATGATCCATTCGGTCGACCGGCTTTCCCTGGCACGGGAGATCGACCGGCAGTGGGGGGAGCTGGGAAAGGTTTGCGACGTGCTGATTCAGGTGAATGTTGCCCGCGAGGCGACCAAGTGCGGCACGACTGCCGACGGGCTCCCGGAGCTGGTCGCCGCGGTTGCCCGCCTCCCCCATCTCCGGGTGCGGGGGCTCATGACCATGCCCCCCTTCTTTGACAACCCGGAAAAGGCGCGTCCCTACTTTCGCGAATTGAGAAGGCTGGCCGGCGTGATCGCCGGCCGGGACATGGCAGGGGTGGCTATGGCGGAACTCTCCATGGGAATGTCGGGCGACTTCGAGGTGGCCATCGAGGAGGGAGCCACCCTGGTGAGGGTGGGATCGGCCCTGTTCGGCGAGCGGCAGTACGGATGAAATGCCGTGACCGGTGACCGGTGACTGGTGACTGGTGACTGGTGACTGGTGACTGGTAACGGCCCTATATCCCCATCACCTTCGCGTGCACTCCCAGACTCGCCACCCTCTCCCGCGCTTCATCCTTTTTCGCCTTGGGCACCACTACCCAGAAGTCGGCCATGTGCCGGTCCGCGTAGGAAGCGAACAGTTCCCACTGCTCCTTGGTATGGGGGTCGTGGATGGTGTCGTCCGTTTCCACCTCGAACAGGACCATTTGAATGCCGTTGGCCGTTACGTCGGGGACCTGGCCGGGGTGAGTTTTCCGCGTGGCGATCAGGGCGGGCTTGTGGGGGAAATCGGGGAGATCTGCCCGCACGTCGTGAAAATTCTTGCCGACGAGGTATTCCGCGAGCCGTCTGATCATAGAGTCATGGTCCGACTGGGATTGCAATGGACGTTCAGCCATGGAGACTCCTTGTGCGATTAGAATTTTATATTAATACTAATCTAATTTTATTGGCAAGCAATTTTTTGTCGTGACTCTTCGCTGCATTCGCCGTAAAGTAACGCGGCGGGTCAACCGAAACGGTTGGCGTGCGTTACCGATAAGTAAAATTTACTGCGTCAAAGGATGATCTCAACATGAAGCACCTCAAGCTGAGCATTATAGCGGTTGCCATCGTTCTGTTTCCGGCCCTTTCCCATGCCTTCCAGGCCGGCTTTGCCCGGATCAGCCTGATAGACGGGGAAGCGCTCATCAAGACCGAGGATAGCACGGATTGGCTGCCGGCGTCGGTCAACACGCCGCTCTACGAGGGGGACAGCGTCTGGAGCCCCGAGGGGAGCAGGGTGGAAATCCAGCTGCAGAACAATGGCTGCCTGCGCCTGGATGGCAGGTCCAGCGTGGACATTCTCGCCCTGGACAAGGATTTTCAGCAGTTCAACCTGGGGATGGGACACCTCTACGTGCGCACCGGCACCATCCCGGACAACGGCCTGCAGATCGACGTCAACGATACGGCGCTCAAGGTCTACGACAAGGCCCGTTTCCGGGTAGACATCACCGAGGATGGGGATGAGGAGGTTTCCCTCTTCAAGGGGAACGCCTACGTGGAAGGGAGCGGGGGACGGACCCGGCTGCGCACCGGTGAGATGCTCACCGTGGAGGGAAGCAACTCCGAGCTGTCCCCCCTCAATCCTCCCGACGGCTGGGAGCGATGGAACCGGGACCGGGACCGGCGGCTCGCGGCACGCAAAGACGGCAGCCGTTATCTTCCCGAGGAGCTGACCGCCTATTCGAGCGACCTGGATGCCAACGGGGAATGGGTCGAGGTGCCGGAGTACGGCTACGTCTGGCGGCCGACCGTGGTCTTTGGCGATGAGTGGTCCCCCTACCGGGAAGGAAGGTGGGTCTGGCGCGGCGGGGATTACGTCTGGATCTCCTCCGAGAGCTGGGGGTGGGCGCCGTATCATTACGGACGCTGGGTGGTTGTCCCGAACCGGGGGTGGTGCTGGGTGCCGCCCGCCAGGGCCGATGTTTACTGGGGTCCCGGTTATGTGGGGTGGGTGACCACCCCGACCTACGTCGGCTGGGTCCCCCTGGCCCCCGGTGAGGTCTACTACGGCCGCGGCTATTACGGCAGAAACAGTGTCAACATCACCAATGTCAACGTCACCCGGACCAATGTCACCAACGTTACCAATGTAACGAACGTCACCAACGTCACCAACGTCAGCTACAGGAACGTGGCGGTGAACAATGCCGTGACAGTGGTCCGGAAGGATGCGTTCGCCGCCGGCAGGGGGGAGAAAGTCACGGTGAGGGAGAACATCTTTGCCCGGAAGAACGTCGTCTCTTTGGGCGCGCCGGCGGTGAAGCCCGTTGCCCGGGAGGCGCTGATGCCGGCAGTACGGCAGGTTTCCCCTGCCAAGCTCCCCCCCGCCAGGGTGGCGAACGTGCCGGTGCGTGAGCTGCGCGAGCGTCATCCCCAGCTGACGGACCGGCCCGCTGCCGTTTTCCCCGTGAAAGAGAAGGGGCGCGGCGGCATGGAGCAGAGAAAGGCCCCGGATGAGCGGGGCATGGCCGGGGCGCAGGGCCCCGCGGCAACCAGGGGCGCCGAACAGCCCTCCGCCCCCTCTTCGCCGGTGCGGGGAGCGGAACGGCGCGACGGAGGCGACAGCCGGCCCCTTGCCCAGCGGGAAAATCCGCTGCCGAAGGCCGAAAACCGGCCGGGGGGCAGGGGCGACCTGGCATTCCGTCCGGCCGGCCAGAGGCCGGCGCCGAGCCCCCGGGGGGAAGGCAAAGGGAAAAAGGTCTGGAAGGTCAAGCAGAAGGAGAACGGCAACGGCGACAAGGATAAACGCTGACAGGATGATGCTTGAACATGGGGGAAACGGGTTTGCCCCCTGGATGGAGGCCTGCGCGAGCGGGCCTTTTTTCATGGCAAAAATCTTTTCTCTTTAGCTGTTTCCTCCCGAGGCGATTTCTGCTATACAATACTTCGCGCAACCAAAACTCGGAGGTTTTTTCCCCATGAAGTTCCGTCTGCTGCTGGCCCTGCTCTTGTCCCTCGTTTTTGCCGCCGCTTCCCCCGCCGCACCGCAAGAAGTGAAGAAAAATCCGCCGGCGCTGAGCCAGGGCGTAAGCGTTCCCATTCTTCTCTATCATCGCCTCGGCCCGGCCGTCGTCGACGGCATGACCATCAAGACGCCCGTGTTCGAGGAACACCTGAAATACCTGCGGGACAATGGCTACCGGGTCATCCCGCTGCGCCAGCTGGTCGACTGGTACCTGAAAAAAGGGCCGCCTCCTCCCGCAAAGTCGGTGGTGATCGTGGCGGACGACGGCCACAAGTCGGTCTACAGCGACATGTACCCGCTGGCGAAAAAGTACCACGTGCCGGTGACGCTCTTCATCTACCCGTCCGCCATCTCCAACGCCAAGTACGCCATGACTTGGGACCAGCTCCGCGAGTTGAAGAAGAGCGGCCTGTTCGATCTCCAGTGCCACACCTACTGGCACCCCAACTTCAAGAAGGATCGCAGGAAGATGAAGCCGGCGGAATTCGAGAAATCGGTGGATATGCAGCTGGCCAAGTCCAAGTCGCGGCTCGAAAAGGAGCTGGGCGGCAAGGTGGACATGCTCGCCTGGCCGTTTGGCATCTATGACGACTACCTCCTGAAAAAGGCCGCGCAAGCGGGGTACGTCACCACCTTCACCATCGAACACCGGCATGCCACTGCCGCCGAAAATGTCATGAAGCTCCCCCGCTACCTCCTCGTCAATGCCGACCAGGGGAAGGCGTTTGCCCAGATCGTGGCGGGGACGGCGCCGAAGCGGAACATCGTCTACTGAAATCGGTGAATGGTGACTGGCGACTCGGCTGAAAAGAAGCATTCCTGCCCTGATTGCGGGTTTTGCCAGTGGTGCGGCGACGACCGCTGCCGCCTCTGCCTCGACCGGACGGCCGCATGCAGGCGCAAGCTCTCCCTTCGGGAGCAGATTGCACTGTACGAAGCCGTCAACAGCGGGGGAAAAGGGGACGGGAAAGAGTGACGGCAGGAGATGCGCCGGGAATCTGCGGGGTACGCGATGAGTGAGAAAAAACGGCTCGGAGAAATTTTCGTCGGTAACGGCCTGATTACCGAAACGACTCTGCAGCGGGTGCTTGCCCGGGCGAAGAGGCTCAACAAGAAACTCGGCATCGTCCTTGAGGATATGGAGATAATTACCGGGAAGGAACTGGCGGAAGCCCTGGCCAGCCAGTACGGCTGCAAGACGGTGGCAAACTTCGTCCGCTACACCTTTTCGAGCGAGCTTCTCCGGCTGATCCCGGCGGATGTGGCGATGCAGAACCTGCTGTTTCCTCTGAAAGTGGAGAACGGCAAGCTCGCTCTCGCCATGTCCGATCCGACCGAGAACAGGATAGTCGCCAACATCGCTGCCAACAACGGCCTGACCGTCGTCCCCTTCATAGCCACGCGCAAGGATATCATCGCCGCCATCAACCGGCACTACCTCGGCAAGGAACCCGCCGCATCGAATAAAAAGACCGTGCTGGTCGTCGAGGACGACAAAATGATCTGCACCATGCTGAACAATATCCTGACCAATGCGGGATACCGGGTCGTTCTGGCGATGGATGGCATGGAGGCGTACAGGGCGGCGCTTGCCGACCCTCCCCATGTGATCCTCACCGATAAGGAGATCCCGAAGCTCGACGGTTACGGTCTCTTTGCCGCGCTCAAGAATCTGCCGGAAACGAAGCATATTCCCTTCATTCTCCTGACGGGTGCGTCGGACGGCGATGAAGAGGAGCGGGCATTCGAGAAAGGATTCTTCGATTTTCTGAGCAAGCCGGTCAAGGAGGCCAGCCTGAAGACGAGGATAAAGCGGGCGTACAACTCCATTGCGGAGGAATACGGGCTGCCGTGAAAGAGCCCTCTTTCCCTTTACAAATCCCCCCGCTTCTTGTCCCGCCGCAATAAAACCAGCCCGGCATAGACGACCATGAGAATCGCACCGAGGCCAAATGAAACAATCTGCACCTTAAAGGGTCCGGTTACACTCGTAAGGACAGGGCAAGGCTTGCCGGGGTCGGTAGCGGGGACCACAATTCCGACTATCGTCATAAGGCTCAAAATCCCGTAGACCACCGAGACGAGCAATATTATCCACGCCACTATCAGGATGGCAACCGAAACGCTGCCGTTATCTTTTACGTCCTTCCTGAATGTCGCGGTAAATGCCAGCAGCCCTGTAGACAGGGTCAACACTTCTTTCACCAGGTCGTTGGCCAACGCGATTGCTTGACAGTCCATCGTTGCTCCTAACAGAAAGGCCATTTAGGACAGGTTATGCGCATGACCCTCAGGAGGGTCTCCATTCCTATCATATCGGCGTGATCCGTCAGAGCCTGTTGTATAAGGGAATCAGTAAAGCTCCGAGCGTTCGTTTCAGCCAATTCAATGCGTTCCGGCGTGGCGCCGTCCTGAACAAGCCGTTGTGCCGCCGTGTGAATCATCTCTCTAATCTTCGCCTCACAATCATCCGCCCAAGGTAAATGCCAGACTGAAACTGCTCCGAAAATCAGTGTATTGAATCGATTTTCTATGTCGGATGCGGAGGGTTGTGGTGAAGGTCGCGCAGATTTCTCCCCGGGAGGACTCGCGGCCTCTGGACGAGAAGGTGCAGGCGAAGCCGGCCCCTGTAGCGTGGCGCATGCCGGGAGCAAAATCCAGCCAATAAGCAACAACGCAGCCGCTTTCCTACGGTTGTAGATCATGCATACCCTCCCTTGCGATTCAGAGCAGATACAATTCTGGGGAATAACGTACCACAGAAATCATCTCAGTCAATCGGGTACCTTGCCGCGCCGGTATTTTTGACTATACTGAATTTTCAATTGCCCATAGTTCTCTACCCGATTTCATTTGAACTCACCCCTTCTGTAAAGGAGACCTGCGATGCGATGCTCTGTCGGGAATTTTTTTCTCGCCGTTGTCGGCATGACCGTTGTACTGCTGTCATCGCTCAGCTGTGCCCCCAGGAACCCGCATGAGGCAGCAGGTTTCTTCCGCCCCGCGGTTTTGTCAAGGGCCTGCATTGCCGGCAAGGTGACCGACGCCGTGACCGGTAGAGGAATCGATGGAGCGCATATTGAAGTCGAATCTGCCATTCCGGTCATAGCAGACCACACCGACCATGACGGAAATTACTATGCCGAGTTCCCCGGCGGGAACTATCGACTGCGGTTCGGGAAAGCAGGATACCAATCTGCCGAGAAGACCGTGCAGTTGAAACCGGGGGAAACGGTTGGGTTGGACATTCGCCTCGAACCGAGAGCCAAAGTGGTCGTCAATGCGGGAAATCCTGTGACCGGTGTTGCCCCGGAAGGTACGGTCACGGTCGAGGCGGCGGTAATAATCAGGGACGGTTCGGTAGTGAAAGGCATACGCTGGAAGCTCGATCGGGACGAGGTGGGGATAGCGGCGAAGATGCGTGGCGAAAACGGACCGGCAGTAACGGTGAAGCTTCCCGATGTGGCTGTGTGCAAAAACGCTCTCCTCAAGCGGCTCCGGAAGGACGGCAGGCTTCTTGACAGGTGGATGGTGCTGGGAATCGCCCCTTCCGACCTGCGGGAGGCGGGCAACATCACCCTTACGGCAATCGCGACGACATCGACCGGGACGTATAGCGACACCGTGCATATCTTTGCCGACCTGAAGGATCTTGCCGACGTAAACCCCGGCCTGCAGAACGTGGCTGTGGGGAGACCGGTGTTACTGCAGGGAAAGCAGCAGCCCTCCTATAGATGGTCGCTGGCCGCCCCCCCCGGTTCAGCCGTCGTCCTGAAGGATGGGGCGACGCGCAACCCCTATTTCACTCCCGATGCCGCGGGGGCCTACACTGTCCGCGAGGGGGACAAGGAGAGGCTCACCATCTACGCCGGGCACTGGCAAGGGATTGTTGCCGCCGAAGAAATCGGCCTGAGTGAAGTCCGGCGTAGATCAGGCAGTTGCCTGTGCCACGAAGGAGGCCCGATAGCGCCGAAATTCGTCGCTTGGCGCGCCTCCGGCCATGCCGAGATTTTCACGCAGTGCGTCAACACGGTCTTTCGCTACGAGGAGAGCTGCTTCGCTTGCCATATGGTGGGCTTCGGCGTGAGAAAGGCCGATGGCGGCGGGTCAACCCAGTATTACCGGGCATTCCTGAAAGATGCTGCCTTCTGGGATCATGGGAAGATCCCACCCATTGTGAAACCGAGGCCGGGCAATTACGACGCCATTCTCCTCGGCTATCCCGACGTAGCGAGGTTCGCCAATGTCCAGTGCGAAAGCTGCCACGGCCCGAACGACAGCGAGGTCCACCAAACCCTGAAAAAAACGGGGGCACCCGAGCGCATATCGCTCCAGCCCGAAGTATGCGGCACCTGCCATGGCGACTCGAAAGAGGAGGCCAGCTACCGGCAGTGGCATGTGAGCAAGCACTCAAACTACGATCGGGCCGTCGCAGCAGGGACCATCGAAAAAAACGGAGAAACGGCCGGTGATTGCGGGCGCTGCCATACGGGCCAGGGTTTCCTCGCCTGGCTCGCCCGGGGCGACCGCCTGGCACCGCTGGTGCGGCCCGGCACGGGCTTTGCCAGGGACGGCCTGATACAACTCGGGCTGACAGAGGACAAGGTCCAGCCTGTCACCTGTGCGGTCTGCCACGATCCACACGGCTCAGGGAACTCATTTCGTTCCAGGACAACAAAGGTGCCCGTCCGCGAGGTCGCCAACAGCCGCATGCTTCCCCGGGAATTCAAAGGCGATACAGTGGCACGTGATGCATTGTGCCTCATCTGTCATAGCACCGTCAGCGGGCCGTACAACGACGGCACCACCCCCCGCATGAGCGGCGACACGGCTCCGCACGCCGCCCAAGGCGACGTATTGTTCGGTCAAAATGCCTTCTTTGCGAGTACCGGCACGCACAAAGACCACGCCCGGAAGGATCGGCCCGATCTGGTCGAGGACACCTGCATCTGGTGCCATGTAAAGCCGGTGCCCAAACTGTCCGAACAGGGCTACCCGCGGAAGTGGGTAAACCACACGTTCAAATCGGACTCCGGCACATGTTTCGCATGTCATAAAAAATCCGGCGGTGACGAACTGATGAGTAAATTCGTAACGAAAGGGGACCTGGGAAACCTGAAGAAGAAGGTGGAAGACGCGGTAAGCAGGGAAATCGGCGTCACAGGGGTCGTACGGCTGGTTGGCGCGGCAAGCGGTGCAGCGGACGTCTCACTGCGTCCTCCCGACATTCAGGAGCTATTCCTGCTCGATCTGGATGGGAAAATGGGGGTGAAAGTGACGACGACGGCGAACGAGGTCTATACAGTCTCCCTCAGCCGGGTCAGCCCGGGGGATGTCCCCCTTACGGAGACCGACAATGGTCAGGTCATTCTCAAGGCCGCCTGGAATTATTTTCTGCTCAAGAACGACGGCAGTCAAGGCGTCCACAATCCCACCTTCGTCAAAGAGGTGCTCAGCGCTACCGGCGAGAAGCTCAGGGCATTACACCCAGTGGATCGCGGCCCCTCGATGGGGATCATTTCTTCCCCAATTCCTGCGAGCGGGCCGTGGCCGCATCCACCGCGTTTATGACCGTGCCGCGAAACCCTTCCTTTTCCAGGGCGTGGAGCCCGGCGATGGTGGTCCCCCCGGGGGAGGTCACCTTATCCCTGAGGAGCGCCGGGTGCTCCCGGGTTTCCAGCAGGAGCTGCGCGGTGCCCAGCACCGTCTGGGCGGCCAGGCCGACGGCAACGTCGCGGGGGAGGCCGTTCTTCACCCCGGCGTCGGACAGCGCTTCGATGAAGGTCAGGACGTAGGCGGGCCCGCTGCCGGAGAGGCCGGTGACGGCATCGAGGAGCTTCTCGTCGACCAGCCACGCCTTGCCGACCAGCTCGAAGATCCGCCGGACGACGGAGAGGTCATCGCCCGTGGCGGCTTTCCCGGGGGCGATGGCGCTGGCGGCCGCCAGGATCAGGGCCGGGGTGTTGGGCATGACCCGCACCGTGCGCGTTCCCGCGGGGCAGGCGGCCTCGATGGCGTCGGTCCTGATCCCCGCCATGATGGATACGAGGAGCTTTGCCGGGGTGACGGCAGCGCCGATCTCCGTCAGCACCGCCGGGGCTGTCTGGGGTTTTACCGCCAGAACGATGATGTCGCCCGCCGCGGCGACGGAGCCGTTGTCGGCCGATACGCCGATGCCGTAACGGTCGGCGAGAAACGCGCGCCGCTCCTCGAACGGTTCGGCGACCAGCAGGTCGGCCGCCGGCACTCCTCCCGCCAGAAGCCCCCTGATCAGGGCCTCGGCCATGTTCCCGCCGCCAATGAAGCCGATGGTCTTGTCTTTCAGCATCCCCGTGTCTCCTTTTTGTCCGTGCAGTGTCATGATAGGTAATAAATCCCCGGGCAAAAGTCAATAAAATTGGTCGGCTCCTGCGCCTGCGGCGGATTTTGCGGCGTCGGGCCGCCGGGGAAACGGGAGATTCGCGATAAAAAAGGGTATGCTGCGGGGGGTGATCGCGGCTGTTTTGCCCGGGGAACCGGTTGGGGTGTAAAAAATGGTTGACACGCGCTGCGGCTTGTATTATAAACCACTCCCTGTGTCCGGATTTAAACATAAAGTTTACCAATACTAAACATAACTGCTTGACAAAAAGTTTAGAATTACTAAACTGAATACAAACAAAAAGTTTATCATTGCTAAACCCGCGGCCGGCGCGGGATTTTTTTCGGGTTGAGTTCGGAGGTTGTGCTTGAAGATCGGTGAGAGGTTGAAGCGGCTGAGAATGATCAACTCCCTGACCCAGGAAGAACTGGCGAGCCGCGCCGACCTGACCAAGGGATTCATCTCCCAGCTGGAGAACGACGCCACCTCCCCGTCGATTGCGACGCTGAAGGACATCATCGATGTGTTCGGGGTCAGCATGCAGGAATTCTTCAGCGAGACCACCGACGACGAGAACGTGGTGTTCGGCAAGGACGCCCGGGTCCAGGCATCCGATGATGACGCCGGCATCCGGGTGGAGCTGCTGGTCCCCGGCGCCCAGAACCGGGAGATGGACCCCGTGCTGGTGACCCTGGAGCCGGGGGAGGAGATGGACGAACAGCCGTTCCACGAGGGGGAGGAGTTCGGTTTCGTCCTGCTCGGGAAGGTGCAGCTGAAGCTGGACGACAAGGTCCACACCGTGAAGAAGGACGAATGCTTCTACTTCAGCTCGGACAAGCGGCATGCGGTGAAGAACATCGGAAAGACGCCGGCAAAGATACTGTGGGTCGTAACGCCGCCAACATTCTACTATTAGGGAAACGCGCCTTTTCCGCCCTGGCTGCGTAAGTCTTCGGGTTCGCTTGTGCGGCGTAGCGCTGCTACGCCTCCGCGCTCTCCCTCGACAGCCTTGCCAGGACGAAAAAATCGCGTTTCCTGTTTGTAGTTTTTATCTTACAGGCAAGAGGATACAAATCATGAGCAAAGTCCTGATCATCGGTGCCGGCGGTGTCGGCCAGGTCGTCGCCCACAAGTGCGCCCAGCGGCGCGACATCTTCAGCGAAATCACCCTCGCGTCGCGCACCAAGAGCAAGTGCGACGCCATCGCCGCGCAGCTGGGGGGGAGCATCAATACCGCCCGGGTGGATGCGGACAACGTTCCCGAGCTGGTGGCGCTGATCAAACAGGTGCAGCCCAAACTGGTGATCAACGTCGCCCTGCCGTACCAGGACCTGCACATCATGGATGCCTGCCTGGAGACCGGGGTCGACTACCTGGACACCGCCAACTACGAGCCGCTCGACACCGCCAGGTTCGAGTACTCCTGGCAGTGGGCCTACCAGGAGCGCTTCAAACAGGCCGGGATCATGGCGCTTCTCGGCTCCGGCTTCGATCCGGGCGTCACCAACGTCTACACGGCACTCGCCGCCAGGAAGTACCTGGACGTGGTGGAGGAGATCGACATCATCGACGCCAACGCCGGCTCCCACGGCCAGCCGTTCGCCACCAACTTCAACCCGGAGATCAACATCCGCGAGGTGACCGCCACCTGCCGCCACTGGGAAAACGGCACCTTCGTCGAGAGCCCGGCCCTTGCCACCAAGCGGGTCTTCGACTTCCCCGAGGGGATAGGGCCCATGAACATCTATCGCCTCTATCACGAGGAGATGGAGTCGATCGTCAGGCACATCCCGACGATAAAAAAGGCGCAGTTCTGGATGACCTTCTCCGACAACTACCTCAAGCACCTGGAGGTGCTGCAGAACGTGGGGATGACCCGCATCGACGAGGTGGAATTCCAGGGGCAGAAGATCGTGCCGATCCAGTTTCTGAAGGCGCTCCTCCCCGATCCGGGGAGCCTGGGGCCGCTGACCAAGGGAAAGACCTGCATCGGCGTCATTGCCCGGGGGATGAAAGACGGAAAAAGAAAACAGGTCTACATCTACAACATCTGCGACCACGAGGCGTGTTATCGGGAAGTGCAGTCCCAGGCGATCAGCTACACCACCGGCGTGCCGGCGGTGGTGGGGGGGATCATGATGCTCACCGGGAAGTGGCATGCTCCCGGCGTCTGGAACATGGAGCAGTTCGACCCGGAGGTGTTCCTGGCCGAACTCGGCCCCATGGGACTGCCGGAGGTGGTCGTCGAAGGGGAGTGGCCGGAGCTTTAGGGGCGATTCTTCCGACCATCTCGACGCCGTCCCCTGAAGCCCTTTTGTGCGGCGTAGCACTGTTTATGCCCGTAGGGTACTACGCCTCCGCGGGGCTTCCTGCGGGTGAGCCGATCTGGCCGAAATCTCTCGCCCCTTTGGTACAACACAAGCTTTCTTTCTCTGCGTTCCTCCGCGTACTCTGCGGTGAAGAAAAGGTTCTAAGCATTGACCGGTATCGACATCGACAAAATCCTCGCGCTCGCCCCGTCCCCCGCCTACGTGGTGGACCTGGGAAGGCTGCGGCATAACCTCGCCATCCTGGACGATGTGCAGCGGCGGAGCGGCGCGCGAATCCTCCTGGCGCTCAAGGCGTTCGCCATGTGGGGCGTCTTTCCGCTCATCCGGGAGACGCTTGCCGGGGTCTGCGCCAGCTCCCCCTGGGAGGCGCGCCTCGGGCGGGAGGAGTTCGGCGGGGAGGTCCACTCTTTTGCCGCCGCCTTCAAGGAGGAGGACGTCCGGGAGCTGCTTGCGCTCTCCAACCACCTGGTGTTCAACTCCTTTGCCCAGCTGGAGCGGTTCCGGCCGCTCTGGGAGCGGGAGAAGGGGAGGGTGTCGGTGGGGCTGCGCGTCAACCCTGAGCACTCCGAGGGGCATACCGCCATCTACGACCCGTGCGCCCCGAACTCGCGGCTCGGCATACCGCTGCGGCACTTCGAGGGCAAATCGCTCGACGGCGTCGAGGGGCTCCACTTCCACACCCTCTGCGAGCAGCTGTTCGAGCCGCTGGAGCGGACGGTGCGGGCTTTCGAGGAGCGGTTCGGCGCGTTCCTGCCGCAGATGAAATGGCTCAATCTCGGGGGAGGCCACCACATCACCCGCGAGGGGTACGACATCGACGCCCTGGTGGAACTGGTGAAATACTTCCGGGAGCGGTACGGGGTGGAGGTCTACCTGGAGCCTGGTGAGGCGATCGCCATCGGCACCGGCGTCCTGGTGGGGGAGGTGCTGGACGTGGTGGAGAACGGGATGGAGATCGCCATCCTGGACGTCTCCGCCACCTGCCACATGCCGGACGTGCTGGAGATGCCGTACCGGCCGGGGATCGCGGGAGGCTTCGACCCCGGCGCAAAGGCGCACACCTACCGGCTCGGCGGGCCGTCATGTCTCGCGGGGGACGTGATCGGCGACTGGTCGTTCGAAAAGCCGCTCAAGAGCGGCGACCGGCTCGCCTTCGAGGATATGGCCCACTACACCATGGTGAAGACCACCACGTTCAACGGCATCCGGCACCCGGCCATCTGCACGTTCGAGCCGGAAACGGGGGAGCTCAAGGTTATCCGCAGGTTCGGATACGGGGATTTCAAGGGGCGGTTGTCGTGAATGATTCGTAGGGGCGCAGCATGCTGCGCCCATCATTCGCAACCGATGCAGGCAAGGGCGCAGCATGCTGCGCCCCTACATTATCAATCAATAAACGGTGATTTATGGAACGCTGGAGCATTAACGAATCGGCTAAAATCTACAACCTGGACAACTGGGGCGCCGACCTCTTCTCCATCAACAAGAAGGGGAACGTCTGCGTCCATCCCTCCCCCACCTCCAAGCACTCCATCGACCTGCGGGCGCTGGTGGACGACCTGATCAAGCGCAAGATCAAGCCCCCCATCCTGCTCCGCTTCATGGACATCCTGGAGGGACGGATCGGGGCGATCAACCGCGCCTTCAAGAGCGCCATCCAGGAGAACGAATACCCGGCCCGGTACCAGACCTTCTTCCCGATCAAGGTGAACCAGCAACGCCAGGTGGTGGAGGCGATCACCAAGTTCGGCAAGCGGTACAACATCGGCCTGGAGGTCGGTTCCAAGCCGGAGCTGGTGGCCGCCATCTCGTTCGCCACCGGCAACGGCGTGCCGATCATCTGCAACGGCTACAAGGACAGCGAGTTCATCGAAACGGTCCTGTACGCCACCAAGATCGGCTACGACATCACCATCGTGGTGGAGAAGATGTTCGAGCTGGAGAAGATCATCAAGCTGTCGAAAAAGGCGGGGATCGTGCCGAAACTCGGCATCCGGGTGAAGCTCTCCTCCAAGGGGACCGGCAAGTGGGCCACCTCGGGGGGCGAGGACGCCAAGTTCGGCCTGCGCGTCTCCGAGCTCATCGCCGCCATCGACATCTTGAAAAAGGAGGAGATGATCGACAACCTGAAGCTCCTCCACTTCCACATAGGCTCCCAGATCACCAAGATCGACAAGATCAAGAACGCACTGATCGAGGGGACCCGCATCTACGCGGAGCTGCGCAAGCTCGGGGTCGGCCTCGACTACGTGGACATCGGCGGCGGCCTCGGGGTGGACTATGACGGCTCGAAATCCAGCTACTTCTCCAGCGTCAACTACTCCATCGAGGAGTACGCGAACGACGTCATCTACCAGGTGAAGAACATCTGCGACGAGGCGGGGGTCCCCTGCCCGAACATCATCTCCGAGTCGGGGCGGGCGGTCGTCGCCCACTACTCGGTGCTGGTGACCAACGCCCTCCACACCAACACCCAGCACCTGATGCCCGACTTCGAGGAGGCCCTGGAGCAGACGGAGAAGCTCTCCCCCACGGTCAAGAAGCTGGTGGACATCTACAAGAGCCTCGACCGCTACTCGGTCCGGGAGGATTACCACGACACCCTCCAGCTGATCCAGGAGGCGGTAAGCCTGTTCAACCTCGGCTACCTCAACCTCCAGGACCGGGCCATGGCGGAGTGGCTCTGCACCAGGATATTCAAGAAGATCAACGGGATTGTCGAGAAGATCAAGCCGATCCCCGAGGAGCTGCAGAACTTTCAGCTGAGCTTGCGCCAGACCTACTTCGCCAACTTTTCGCTCTTCCAGTCGGTCCCCGACTCCTGGGCGATCGACCAGCTCTTTCCGATCGTGCCGATCCAGCGGCTCAACCAGAAGCCGGACGTGATGGCCACCATCGCCGACATCACCTGCGATTCGGACGGCGAGATCACGAGCTTCGTCGGCGAGAGCGGCCGGACCAAGTACCTGCCGCTGCACAAGATCCGGAAGGACGAGGACTACTACATCGGCTTCTTCCTGATCGGCGCCTACCAGGAGATCCTGGGGGACATGCACAACCTGTTCGGCGACACCAACGCGGTGCACATCACCTTCAGCAAGAAGACCAACTACAAGATCGACACGGTGATCCAGGGGGACGTCATCTGGGAGAGCCTGAAGTACGTCCAGTACAAGGGGCCGGAGATCCTGAAGCATGTCCGCGACACCCTGGAGAAGAGTGTGGCGCTCAGGAAGATCTCCATCGAGGAGACGAGCCATTTCCTGGAGCTGCTGGACAAGGCGCTGGTCTCCTAC
This sequence comes from Geobacteraceae bacterium, assembly GCA_036518435.1. GTDB lineage: Bacteria > Desulfobacterota > Desulfuromonadia > Geobacterales > Geobacteraceae > JAMPXD01. The sequence continues at coordinate 54,083 of DATDNF010000037.1, read as the reverse complement.
ACCTACCTGGGGGAGTAGGGCGCAAACAGCAGTCGCGCAACGTCACGGGTGTTCCAGGAGCCGAAGCGGGGCATGGGCCGGCGACCGGCTCTTTTTTCCCTTTGAAACCCCCCTGGTTCGTGCTACTTTTTTCCCATGTCCTGGAAAATCGTCGAAAAATACCGCCGCCGCCTGGCCGCCGAAACCGGCGCCGTCCCGAAGAACTGGGGGGGGAAGCTGACGGTCTGCCTGGTCTACCCGAACCGCTACCGGGTCGCCATGGGGAACCTCGGTTTCCAGACGATATACGCGTTGCTCAATGCCTTTCCGGATGTGGTCTGCGAGCGTGCCTTCCTCCCGGAGCCGGAGGAACTGGCGGAATACGAAAAGTCCCGCACCCCCCTCCTCTCCCTTGAGTCCCAGCGCTCCCTGGCCGACTTCGACCTGCTCGCCTTCTCGGTTTCCTTCGAAAGCGATTACCTGCACATTCCGGCCATCTTCAGCCTGTCCGGCATCCCTCCCCTCGCTGCCGACCGCGACGCTTCCTTTCCGCTGGTCATGGCCGGGGGGGCGGCGCTCTTCCTCAACCCCGAGCCGGTGGCCGACTTCATGGACCTGGTCTGCGTCGGCGAGGGGGAGCCGATCCTCCCGCCGCTCCTCGCCGTGCTGAAAAAAGGGGGGGGGAGGGACGCTCTCCTGCGGGAAGCGGCCGTCCTGCCGGGGGTCTACGTCCCCTCTTTCTACGAAGCAGACTACGACGGGGCGCGGCTTGCGGCGTTCCGTCCCCTTCCCGGCGCTCCGCCCCGGGTGCGAAGGGTCTGGGAGGCGGAGCTCGACCGGCGACCCACCACGTCGGTGGTCCTCTCGCCCGATGCGGAGTTCGCCGACATGTTCCTGATCGAGCTCTCCCGCGGCTGCCCGCGCGGCTGCCGGTTCTGCGCCGCCGGCTTCATCTACCTTCCCTACCGGCAAAGGGCTGTGGAGGCGGTCAAGAGTGACGTGGTCCGGGGGCTGGCGGAGCGGGGGCGGATCGGCCTGGTGGGGGCAGCGGTCTCGGACTACCGGGGGATCGGCGAGCTCTGCCGGCACATCCTCAGCTACGGCGGGAAGGTGTCGGTTTCCTCCCTCAGGATCGACGGACTCGACGGGGGGATGATCGAGATGCTGAAGGAGAGCGGCCACAAGACCGTGGCGCTCGCTCCGGAAGGGGGGTCGCAGCGGCTCCGCGACCTGATCAACAAGAACATCGACGAGGAGCAGATCCTCGCCGCCTGCGACCGGCTGATCGGCCAGGGGATACTCAATCTGAAGCTCTACGTCATCATCGGCCTGCCGACCGAGACCGACGCGGACCTGGAGGAGCTGATCGCCCTCGTTGCGCGGATCCGGGAGCGGGTGATCGAGGCGGCCAAAAAGGAACGGCGCCTCGGGGAGATCGTCCTGTCGGTCAACCCGTTCGTCCCCAAGCCGTTCACCCCGTTCCAGTGGTGCGGCATGGAGGAGTCGAAGTCGCTGGAGCGGAAGGGGAAACTCCTCCGGGAGGCGGTCGGACGCCTCTCCAACGTGAGGCTCCTGATGGAAAGCCCGAAGGATGCCTACCTGCAGGCGCTCCTCTCCCGCGGGGACCGGCGCCTCGCGGCACTGCTCGTCAAGAGCGGGGAACTGGGGAACTGGAAGAAGGGGGCACGGGCGCTCGGCCTCGACACCGACCTCCTGGTCCACCGGGACATCCCGCTGGACGAGCTCCTCCCCTGGGACTTCATCGAGGGGGGGGACCGGGAACGGCTGGTGAGGGAGTACCGGCGAGCGTTCGGGGAATGATGGACCGAGGATGGGGTGAACGAAAGGGGGGCGGCGACGCGCCCCTTTTTTCGTGGTCGCGGGGAGGATGCCGGGGGGGCGGGCGCGGTTGCGCTATCGGGAAAAGATGATAATCTAAATAGTAAAAGAAGATGAAAATGGGCGAACTATCCTGCCCGGGGAGGGTGACCATGAAAGGTGAGGACATTGTCAAACAGATTGCCGAGCGGAGAAAAGAGGGGCAGTTCTTCATCAGGTGGTGGCGCAAGGAAGAGGACTGGCTCGACTTCGACCTGATCGAGACATTTCTCGCGAATGTCAACCCCGAGGAGGAGATCGGCGGCTTCGACCTGCTCGGGATGGAGGAGATGTGGGAGTATGTGCTGAAAGTCGGCGCCTCCCGGGTGGCAAGGACGAAGCAGAGGGGGGAGGACGTGGTCCTCTGGCAAAGAAAGCCGGGGGAGGAACTGGTCTGCCAGTTCACCCCGGAGTCGCTCCTCAAGATCTTCGACGTGGAGTCCCACGGCGATTTCGTCGACTGATGCCGATGCCCGGCCATGAACATCCGGCAGGGATGAAGCCCGGAGAAGGGGGACGAACGCGATGAGGTGGAGAAGGATTCCGCTGTTTCTGCTGGTCTTCGTGGTTATCCCCGTTTCCGGCGTTCTGGGCAAGGAGGGGAAGAAAATGGGCGCGCTGAAGATTTCGAGCCCCGCGTTTGCGCATAACGGGAGCATTCCCGCGAAATACACCTGTGACGGAGCGGACACGAACCCCCCTCTCAGGATCGAGAATGTTTCCGGGGGGGCGAAGTCCCTGGCCCTGATCGTCGACGACCCCGATGCCCCCGCCGGGACGTGGGTGCACTGGGTGGTCTGGAACATCCCGGCGGCGACCGGCGAGATCGGAGAGAATTCCGTCCCGCCGGGAGCAGAGCAGGGGAAGACCGACTTCGGGCGGAACGTGTACGGCGGTCCCTGTCCGCCTTCCGGGACCCACCGCTATTTCTTCAAGCTCTACGCCCTCAACGCCACCCTGGACCTCGGCCCCGCCACCACCAGGAAGGGGCTGGAAAAGGCGATGGAGGGGCATGTCATCGACCGGGCGGAATTGGTCGGGGTCTACAAAAGGCGGTGAGCGGCGAGAGACGCGGGTTGTGCGGGATGATGGAGGCCGGCGCGGGGAGCACCGGCCTTTTTTGCTTTTCTGCCGGCCGGCGATGGGGTATCATGGCGCACACTGGAGACAGGGCTGAAGGCTGAAGGAAAGCACAGCCGCTGAAGGGAGCGTGCGTTTGGGGAAGGGGAGGCCGGCGAAAAAGTATTCCCAGGCGGGACGGGTGCACGACGTGATCAGGCTCATCGAGGCGCGCCACGGCATTACCATCGGCGAGCTGGCCGAGGAGACCGGGGTCGATCGCCGCACCATCCACCGGGACCTGCGCGCCATCCACGAAGCGGGCTACCCCCTGGTTTCGGAATGGCGGGAGGGGGGGAAGGCCTATCGCTTCCTCACCCGATTCAAGGATGTCCCGCCGATCAACTTCACCCTCCAGGAGTTGATGACCCTCTATTTTCTCCGCTCCCAGCTGGACATCCTCACCGGGACCCCTTTCAGGGAGGACCTGGAGACGATCTTCGGCAAGGTGCGGTCGGTCCTTCCCCCCCGCTACGCGGCCCACCTGGAGCGGATCGCCCGGGTTTCCCTGCCGCTCTTGCAGGGGAGGCGCGACTACTCACGGGTGGCGGAACCGCTGCGGCTTCTCCGGGAGGCGCTCCTCTACCAGTACCGGGTGCGCCTTACCTACCATTCAAAGGGGCAGGGGACGCCGGCGACCTATCGGGTGGACCCCTACACGATGCTCTATTACAAGGGGGGACTCTACCTGATGGGGTATGCCCACAACCGGGGGGCGCTCCGCACCTTTGCGGTGGAGCGGATCGAGGGGGTGGAGATGGAGCGGGAGCGCTTCGAGATACCGGCCGATTTCACGCCGGAGGACCAGTTCCGGAGCGCCTTCGGCATCGTGGACGAAGAGGTGATGCAGGTCAGGGTGAGGTTCTCCCCTGCCGTTGCCCACACGGTCCGGGAGAGGCTCTGGCATCCCAGCCAGAGCGTCGCTGAGGAGGCGGACGGGAGCGTGGTCATCTCCTTCGCGGCGGGGGGGCGGCTGGAGATCGTCTCCTGGCTCCTCTCCTACGGCAGGCATGCGGAACTCCTGGAGCCGGCGGAGCTGCGGGAGGAACTGCAGCGGATCACGGCGGAGATGGCCGGACTTTACCGGGGGTAGACGCCGCCCCGTATTTTCAGGGCTTCAGGCGGATTGACAAAAACGCCTCCATCCTCTATAAAAGGTAGCTTCGCGGAGGAGCTGTGGAACAATACGACGACAGGGCGCTCAGGAAGATCATCATCGACAGGATCGGGACGCGCGGGCCGATCACCTTTGCCGAGTTCATGGCGGCGTGCCTCTACGAGCCGGGGCTCGGCTACTACACCTCACCCGGCAAGAAGGTGGGGGCGGAAGGGGATTTTTACACGAGCAGCAACGTCCACCGGCTGTTCGGCGGGCTGATCGCCCGGGAGATCCGCACCATGTGGCAGAGCATGGGGGAGCCCGGGGCGTTCGACATCGTCGAGGTGGGGGCCGCCGGCGGCAGGCTGGCGGCGGACGTCATGGATGCGCTGGCGGAGCTGGACCGCCGCTTCTATGAGGCGGTCAGCCTCCGGCTGATCGAGGCCGAGCCGAGCCTGCGGGAGCGGCAGCGGGAAGTGCTGGCGGGACACCTGGCCAAGGTCGCCTGGAGCGAACCGGCCGATCTGGCGGAGGGGAGGCTCGCCTTTTCCGGCTGCCTCTATTCCAACGAGCTGATCGATTCATTCCCTGTCCACCTGGTGGAGATGACCGGCAAGGGGCTGCGGGAGGTCTACGTGAGCGAGGCGGATGGCGACCTGGCGGAGAGCCTGGGTGAGCCTTCCACGCCGGAGCTCGCGGCGTACCTGGAGCGGCTCGGGATTGTCCTGTTTCCCGGACAGCGGGCCGAGATAAACCTGGCGGCCCGCAGGTGGCTGAAATCGGTGGCGGCCGCCCTCTCCCGGGGGTTCGTCATGACCATCGACTACGGCTATCCCGCCGACGAGCTGTACGCGCCGATCCGGAAAAACGGCACGCTGCTCTGCTACTACCGGCACACCATCGAGGAGAACCCGTACATCCGCCTGGGGGGGCAGGATATGACCAGCCACGTCGACTTCACCACCCTCGCCGGGGACGGCGAGGAATTGGGGCTTGCCAGGGTCTGGTTCGGCGAGCAGTACCGGTTCCTGATGGGGGCCGGCATGCTGGAAGAGATCATGGCCCTGGAGAGTCGCGCCGCGACCGAGGAAGAGCGCCTGAAAAACCGGCTGTCCCTGAAGAAGCTGATGCTCCCCGACGGCGGCATGGGGGACACCTTCAGGGTGCTGATCCAGGCCAAGGGGGTGGACAATCCGCGGCTCCTCTGCATGAGAGAGTGGGGGAAAGGGTTTTGACAGGAGCGCCGCAGCTGCTAGACTTATACCAGGGGTGACCACTCCGGGAATTGAAAGGACACGCCAGTGCACAGCGACCTTAAGGCACTCCTGTTCGACCTCGACGGCACCCTGTATGTCGATATGCAGCTCGGCAGGGAGATCCGGCGCGCCGCCTGCCGCTACATCGCCGATCTGAAGGGGATCGGGGTCGAGGAGGCGGAAACCCTCATCAACGAGGCGAAGAAAACGCTGACCGCGGCGAGCGGCATCGACACCCCCCTGAGCCTCGCCTGCGGGGAACTCGGGGGGGACCTGCGGGAGATGCACCGCCGCTTTGCCGCGGAGATCGAGCCCGAGCGGTACGTCTCCCGGGACGACCGGGTAGCGGAGCTCCTGAAGACCCTGGGGAGCGCGTTCGAGCTGTACCTGTACACCAACAACAACCGCGTCCTGACGAACAGGATCATGGATCTCATCGGCGTCGCCGGCCTGTTCAGGGAGGTATTCACCATCGAAGATTCCTGGCGCCCCAAGCCGAACCGGGAGGCGCTGGCGGAGATCCTCCGCCGGATCGGGCGGAGGGCGGAGGAATGCCTTTTCGTCGGCGACCGTTACGATGTCGACCTGCGGGTGCCCGCTGAAATGGGGAGTGCGGTTTTTCTCGTGAGCAGCACGGAGGAACTGTTTCCCCTGTGTAAATTAATAAGCAAGGAGAGCATATGAGTGTGAGCAAGAAAGAGGTGCTGGATGCCATCATGCAGGCGATCGAGATCGAGAAGGAGACCTTCGATCTGTACACCAGGTCGGAACAGAAAACCTTCAATCCGGCGGGAAAGCGGATTTTCAGATGGCTGGCGAGGACCGAGGAGGAGCACTACCTGAAGCTCACCGAGCTTTATAAGGCATACAGCGACGGGGAACGCTGGGTTTTCTACGGCGGCTCCACCATCTCCCTGGAGCCGGAGGGTGAGCACGGCGCCGGCTTCGACACCGGCGACCGGGAGGCCCTCGAAATAGCCATGGAGATCGAAAAGAAAGGGATCGCACACTTCGACCGGCTGGCGCATGCAGCCGCTGCGCCGGACGGACAGCAGATGTTCAAGACCCTGGCCGCCGAAGAGCGGGAGCACCTGCGCATCATCACGGAGAAGTACAAGCAATTGAAAGGGTAGGGGCTTATTGCGGTACTCGCCAAGCCCCCTCTCCATTTCTCCCCCCAGCGGGGGGAGGAAGGAGGGGGGTGAGGGGAAAGTGAACGGTGGCTTACGAGTCATGACAATGCGCATCGAAAAAGACACCATGGGGAGCGTTGAGGTCCCGGCCGAAGCCTATTACGGCGCCCAGACAGCCCGGGCCGTGGCCAATTTCCCCATCTCCGGGCTGAAGCCCCATCCGGCCCTGGTCTGGGGGACACTGGTCATCAAGAAGTGCGCCGCCAGGGCGAACATGGCTACCGGGCGCCTTGCCGCCGATATCGGCGAGGCGATCGTGCGGGCCGCGGACGAGGCGCTCGCCGGGCGATTCGACGCCGATTTCGTGGTGGACCCGTTCCAGGCGGGGGCGGGCACCTCCCACAACATGAACGTCAACGAGGTGCTGGCGAACCGGGCCGCGGAGATCCTCGGCGGGGCGCGGGGCGAGTACGGCAGGGTCCACCCCAACGACCACGTCAACATGGCCCAGTCGACCAACGACGTCTTCCCGACCGCCATGCGGCTGGCTTCTCTCAGGATGGCGGCGGCCCTCCGCCCGGAACTGGACGGCCTTGTCGCCGTCCTCCACCGAAAGGGGGAGGATTTCGACCGGATACTCAAGTCGGGCCGGACCCACCTGCAGGATGCGGTGCCGATCAGGCTCGGCCAGGAGTTCGCGGCCTATGCCGCGGCGCTCGGGAAAAACCTGGCCGAAATCGAGCGCTGCCTCCCCTCCCTGTGCGAGCTCGGGATCGGCGGGACCGCGGTCGGGACCGGGCTGAACGCCGAAGCGCGCTACATCGGGCTGGTGGTGGCCGAAATTGCCGGCGCCACCGGTTTCCCGGTGATCGGGGCGGCCAACCTGATCGAGACCACCCAGAACATGCACCCCTTCGTGACGCTCAGCTCGGCCCTCAAAGGGCTCGCCGTCAACCTCATCAGGATTGCCAACGATCTCCGCCTTCTCTCCTCCGGACCGCGGACGGGTTTCGCCGAGATCAGCCTGCCGCCGCTCCAGCCCGGCTCGTCCATCATGCCGGGGAAGGTGAACCCGGTGATGGCGGAGCTGACCGATATGGTCGGATTTCAGGTCATCGGGGCCGACACCGCCATCACCCTGGCGGCCCAGGCCGGTCAGCTCGAGTTGAACGTCATGATGCCGGTGATCGCGTACAATCTTCTCTTCGCCCTGGAGATCCTGAAAAATACCGTGGGCACGTTTGCCGGGTCGTGCGTTGCCGGGATAACCGCCAACGAGCCCCGCTGTTACCGGTTCATGGAGGAGTCGCTCGGGCTGGTGACGGTCCTTGCACCCCATGTCGGCTACGGGGCGGCGGCCGAAGTGGCGAAGGAGTCGATGCGGACCGGCCGGAGCATCAGGGAGATCATCCTGGCACGGGAATTCCTCTCTCCGGAGGCGTTGGCGGAGATCCTGGAACCGTACCCCCTGACAAACCCGGGCGTGCCGGGGAAAAGGGATTGACGGGAGGTTTTTGTAGGGGCGATCCTTGTGATCGCCCGAAAACTGGGCAAATACAAGATTTGCCCCTACGTGGAAAAGGAGATTGCCAATGATTGAAGAGGTCAAAAAGGTACTGGAGTTGATCCGTCCCGCGCTGCAGGCGGACGGTGGCGATGTGGAGCTGGTGGAGGTGACCGGCGACGGGGTGGTCAAGGTAAAGCTGGTCGGGGCCTGCGGTCACTGCCCCATGTCCACCATGACCCTCAAGATGGGGATCGAAAAGACCCTGAAGGACAAGGTGCCGGGGGTCAAGGAAGTCGTGTCGGTCTAAGCGGTTTGTAGGGGCGGGGTTCCCCCCGCCCTGGGCGCGGCAACCGCGCCCCTACATTGTATGAACGAGGAGGTGTCCCGTGGCGATCAAGGTCAAATCTTTCGGTATGGAAATCCGTCCGTTGAAAACCATGCATGAGCTGAAGGCGCTGGACGATGCGGTGAATGCGTTCGTCGCCCAGAACGGGGTGAAGAAGGTCGTTTCCGTGTCGGACTCCCCCACCACCGACGACAAGGGGGAAACCATCGGCCTTGTCAGGGTCGTTGCCTACGAGGATTGAGGCATAAAGGCGCGGAAGAGATTCCGCGCCTTTACTTTTTGGGCCGATGCGCCGTATACTACAAGTATCTGGCATCTCGCGAGGCGCAGGGACCTCTCCGCGCCTGTGAATAGGGTGCGACGGCTATGTCCATTCTGCGGCGAAAAAGAAAATATCTGATCGTCCGGACCCCCCGATTCCTCGCCTTTTTCCGGAGAAACACCGAGGCGTCCACAACCCGCGGCAACCGGGTGACGCTCTTCAGCCAGGGGGGCGAGTTTCTCCCCGCCATGCTCCATGCCCTGATGGCGGCCGAGCGGCTGATCGTCCTGGAATTCTACATCATCAAGGACGACTGCACCGGCTGCGCCTTTGCCGATGCCCTCCTCTCCGCAGCCGGCCGGGGGGTGCGCGTCTTTCTCCTCTACGACTATGTCGGCTGTTTCGATACGCCGGCAACCTATTTCAAGCGCCTGGAAAAGGGGGGCGTGAAATGCCTTCCCTTCAACCCTCCCCCGTTCAGAAAGGGCATTGCCTGGTTCGACAAGCGGGACCACCGGAAGATGGCCGTCATCGACGGGAGAGCCGCCTTTGTCGGCGGCCTCAACATTGCCGATGAATATGCCGGATACGGGGAAAGCGTGGAGCGCTGGCGGGACATGGGGGTGCGGATCGCCGGCCCGGCCGCCGCGGGATTTCAGCAGCTTTTTCTCGACAGCTGGCTCGACGAAGGGGGAATGGACGACGGCGCCGTCCGGCGGGAAGCTGCGGTCCCGCCAGAGGATGCCGACGGTGCCGAGGTGATGATCGTCAGCGGCGGGCCGCATCACAACCGCTCCTTCATCCGGGGCGCCTTCCGGATGGCCATCGCGGGGGCTTCGGAAGACATCAAGATACTCAATCCCTATTTCCTCCCCGGTCCGCGCGTGCTCAGGTCCCTTCTGCGGGCCGCCGGGCGCGGGGTGCGCGTGCAGCTGGTGCTCCCGGCGAAGAGCGACATGCCGCTGGTGAGGCTGATCAGCCGGAGCCACTACGCCCTGCTTCTGCGGGGGGGGATCGAGATCTTCGAGCGGCAGGGGACGGTGCTCCATGCCAAGGTGATGCTGATCGACGACTACTGGGCGGTGATCGGCTCCGCCAACCTGGACCAGCGGAGCTTCCACCGCAACTACGAGGTGAACGTCATCGTCGACAGCCGGGAGTTCGGCGACCAGGTGGCCGGGATGTTCGCGGAGGACCTGGACCGGTCCCGCCGGATCGTGCTCGAGGAGCACGAGCGGCGCGGCTTCTGGGTGCGGCTGCTGGAGCGGTGCTGTGCGCCGATCAGCTGGTTTCTGTAAGAGGGGGGCGTGATGACCGCAGCCGACAGGCTGATGGAGTTCCTGGAGCCGCGGCTCCAGACCGAAACCCATGTGGGACCGTGGCTCACCATCGACCAGGAGCGGATCGACCGTTTCGCCGAGGTGACCGGCGACGTCCAGTGGATACACACCGACCCGGAGCGCGCCTCCCGGGAGTCCCCCTACGGGTCCACCGTCGCCCACGGCTTTCTCACCCTCTCGCTCCTCCCGTTTCTCACCGAGAGCAACCACCCCGATTTCTTCCGGAAGAACTATCCGGGGATGCGGATGCGGGTCAACTACGGCCTCAACCGGGTCCGCTTTCCCGCACCGGTGCGCGTGAATTCCCGGATCAGGGCCCGGACCGTGCTCCATGCCGTCGAGAAGGCGGGGGAGGGGGTGCAGATCACCTACCTCGTCACGGTCGAGATCGACGGGGGGGCAAAGCCTGCCTGCGTGGCGGAGTTCATCGCCCGGGTCTACTGAAGCGCCAGCTCCCGGACCACCTCTCCGAGCATCCGCCGGATGGTCCGCTCCTCCACGAAGCTGAACAGCTCCCCCCTGCCGAACGCCATTTCCATGCAGTCGCGCCAGTGCCTGACGGTCACCGGCACCTCGCTCACCCCGTTCCCCAGCACCCCGTAACAGAGGATCTCGGTGCCCCCCGCCTTCCGGCGCGGTTCGCTCTTGCGCAGGTCGAAGTAGACCGCCTGGTCGCATGTGTCGTTGGTAAGGTAGATCATGGCGCACCTCCTTTTTTACCATTTAAACAGGAGGGTACGACAGAATAAGTCGCAATGTCTTCAATCCTCTTCAACGGGAGTTTGCGCCAGTCCGCCACCATAAAAAAAACTCCCTCCCCTTCAAGGGGAGGGTTGGGGTGGGGATGGGTTTTGTCTGACTGAAGGCACCCCATCCCCCTCCTGACCTCCCCCTTGAAGGGGGAGGAAATTAATAGCGGAAGATTGGCGCTAATCAGGTAAATCCTTGACTTGTCGGTCCGCACGTCGTATTTTAGCATTATATTATTAGGCGTGTCTCACTGTCCATCCTCGCGCGCAGCATGAACACTTGAATTGATCAAGGAGGGAGTTATGTCAGATCCGAGCGAACTCAACAAGGCGATCAAGAATCATTCCATCTGGAAGGTCCGTTTGAAGGATGCCGTTGACACCGGCAAGAGCGAATTCACTCCCCGCCAGGTGCGCGCCAACCATCTCTGCGAGTTCGGCAAATGGCTGAATTCCCTTCCTCCGGGTGAAAAGGCACTGGAGGAATACGGGAAAATAGCGGTGCTCCACGAAAAGTTTCATGCCGAGGCGGCGAACGTGCTGCAGATGGCCCTCGGCGGCCAGAAGGATAAGGCGCACGAGGCGCTGACGGACATCAGGAGCGATTTCATCTATACCTCGGCGCAGTTGATCAACGCCCTGACGGACTGGAAGCATAAACTGTCCTGACCCTCTTTTCCCCCCTTGCTTTTCCCTTTTCAAGACCCTTCTATGTCTCCCGTGAGCAGGGCCGTGTGACGTCTTGACGTTTTGACGTTATGGTGCTAGGGTGTGATATGGAGGTGGGATATGAAAACGGCAGTCAAGAGGGCGACCGTTTACCTGGACGACGACCTGCACCGTGCGCTCCGCCTGAAGGCGGCGGCCACGTCCCGGTCGATTTCCGACCTGGTCAACGATGCGGTCAAGGAGTCCCTTGCCGAAGACAAGGCGGACCTTGCCGCGTACCGGGACCGGGTCAACGAACCGGCGGTTTCCTTCGAGGCGCTGACCAAATTGACCAACAGGGACAAGATCCAGGCTATGGAGTCGCTTTGGGAGGACCTGTGCCGTCATGCAGGAAAGCTTCGGTCACCGGCCTGGCACGGCACACTGCTGGAGCAACGTGAAGAGAACATTTGTGCGGGCGAAGCGGAATTCATCGATTGGGACCTGGCCAAAAAGCGCATTAGGGAAGAGTGCCAGTGAAGATCAGGATTCTGTCCGCCGCAGCGCAGGACCTGCTTGACGGCTACCGCTTTTATGAGATGCAGGAAGCTGGCCTGGGGAACTACTTTTTGGACTCGCTCTGTGCCGACGTAGATTCGCTGCTGATTTACGCCGGCGCACACCCGGTTTGCTTCGGACCGTATCATCGCCTGCAGGCGAAGCGTTTTCCGTTCGCCATATACTACAAGCTCGACGGTGACCTGGTGCTGGTCCATGCCGTGCTCGATTGCAGAAGGAATCCGGCCTGGACGCGCGCTGAGATTAGGAATGAAAAGGGTCAAGCCTTGAAAAGAGAATTTTGATCTCTTTTCCCATCTTGTTTTTCCCTTTTCAAGTCCCGACCCCTGAGCTTCCCTTTCCCTATTTTTCTCCTGTATGCCACTTTAAATCACCTAATAGGGAAGTGTCCCTAATTTCCCCTAATTTTCCTTTCCCCCCTTGCGTTTCCCTTTTCAAGACCCCTCATTCTTGTTTGGGGGGGAGTCCCCCCCCTTACCCGATGCGGCTGTCTGTTGGACGGGAGTCATGCGTAGGTAGCACCAGAGCCTCACTCAACCCTCACTCCGTGGCTCTCTCCAAATTAAGAAAGACATTATAATTGCCGGTGGACGGAAATTTATTCATTTTAACATATAAATTGATGGCGCCGGCAGAGCAACTGGATGCTTTAACGCTTATTCCTCTATCGTACGTCTTCTCCTTGAGCTTACAATCTGACAAACATTGGCCAATAGATTTACATAGATCAGAATATGCTTTGTCTGCGTCCTCCTCATTTTTACCCTTATATGCGTTTGCTCTGAAATAGTATCTAGGTGTGCTAGTTGTGCATGACCATATTTCAGAATTTTGAGTATCTGGCAGTTTGACTTTCGAAACGTAAGTTGAGCAATCTCCTTCGTCATCCTGGTAGTCCTTCTTTCCCTTGATAGCGGAGAAGTCATTCGAGACAGATTTGGCTATCGTGATGAGGGCATTACAGAACTCAGTCGCATTGTCCCCAGGATTTAAGCCGCTGTTTCCGCTCCCATCGTCCCTATTTCGTGACTCAGAAACCCGTATCTGGACCGCAAAGTTGATATTGGCCCACTCCATAACGCTCAGACTTCGTCGTCCTTTTCCTGGCCATGGATCACGAACAATTGCATTGGTGATACTTACGGGACCTAGTTGGGGGCCAAACGGGGTTTGCTGGTAAAGCGCCGCATACTGTAATTCAGTAAGAACAACTGCATGCCCTTGAGTCCCGATAATAAGCGGCATATTTACAGCAAGATCATTCGCTGCCGCCACGGTGTTTGTGGAACCGGGGGTGGAAACGCAGGTGAATTTGTTCCCATTGTCATCAACCCATTCTCTGTTAAGCATGGCAAGCAGCGTCCATGGTTGTGCAGGCATATTCACCACACTGCCATATGCCTCTGTCACAATACGATCTTGCCTGACGGGGTGACCGTAATATTGAAACACCATTGAAATGCAGGCTGCCCAACACCACTCAGATTGATACTGAGGGTTTCTTGTTGCGGCAACATGGATAAAATCAGATGGTATACCACTCCCGCAAACTCTGCGAGGGGGATTCATGAGGTCTTGGCAATTCAATGCCGCATGCCCTTGGGCAAAAAATCCAAGTATAATGATTATGATACCGCATAGTCTGATTTTCCAACCATTTCGCATGTAATCCTCCTTGTGAATAACGGCATGAGGGTGACCAGCGGCGGCTTTATTCGCCGACTCGTCTAACCGAGTGTTGGCGCTTTCCATTTCTCAAGAACCAGCAGTGCCTCTGACTCCTCATTTGAAAATTGCACCAAATGCAGGCTCCATGGAATATTATCTATACTTGCCGATAGCTTGTCTTCACTGAGAAATAGGAATTGTGATTCGGCTGGCCCTGTTTCTTCTGTAATTGAGTGTTCAGAAAAATGGATTAGAAGTTTCACTGCACCGTATCCGATATGCGCACATTCAAATGTTAGTTCAAATAGGTTGTTATTTCTTCCTACAAGTTTTTTAGCAAATAAAAATTTCTTTCCTTCCCAAACTCTGAATCTGAAGGCATCTTTTGATACATCTTTGAATGTGTTCAGCAGTTCTTTTCTTAACGCTTCGAGTCCTGAATGGCTCTGCTCGTAGATTATGCATCTAAGTTGTCTTAAATCAAAGGGGACAAAGTCCAAATGTTGTGACAAAATAATCACGTTCTCAGCGTCTTTTATACAATGAGCTATCCCAAGTTCATAAAATACGTTTGGGTTAGAGCCGGTAAGATCAGCAACTATGTACTCCGACTGTGCGATGTTTCTTAGGATTGTTTCTAATATGTTTGGAGATCGAAAATCATCGGCTCTGCGACAACTTAGATTTAGGTCATGTGACTGGAGCGTATGGCCAAGAACCTCGTAAACCTCATCGAACCTTGTGGCAAAAGGCATTAGGACAAAGCACGAAGCTTTATTGATTTTCTTAAAGGACTTGTGAAAGAGGCTTTTGGGGTAGATGACAGACATATCGGTTCCAATTACTCTGTTGTGTCTTCTTCGTTATCTTCTACGAGTTTGAACCCAATCCTTCTTGGATTTTCACCTATCTTTTTCATTGCCACTAGCAGCACACTCAGCTGTGAAATATTTTGGATTAATTGTACTTTTTCGCCTTTATCGTTGATTCCATCAAAAGAAATTATATCTGGACCGTAGTAACCAATATTCTCAATATGGAAAACGACTGTAGATCCAAAAGAAACTAATCGAGCACCGATTTCGTGTTCTTCGTCAAGGTCTGATTCAAAATCGTTAATATATTCAGCGAGACGCTTATAAGTCCATCTTGCCGGATTTATTGTGCTGTCACTCAGTCGAGAAATTGATTGAACTGCCGGCTCGACTCGCACTGCTGTTGCTTTGACCGAACCTAGATTTGGCCTAATGCCATCAAACGGATTTTTCATTGTTTTCTCCTTTCATGCGACCAACTCGTTAATCACCGGTATCAGTATATAAGTGACTTGTCACTGATATAAGTAACCTGTCACTTATATAGTGAACCTGACGGTTCCCGATATACGTTACCTCGACTCGTTTTTGCTGATTTGAACAAGAAGTCTACGGCAACCTCTCTAGGTGACTTGCTACTCATATAACTTACCTGCCGGTTCGGCTTGCTCTCACCGCACCCCGGCTCGCAGCCTGCTCCCGTACGATCCGCTCCCCTGAACGCAAAAAGCCGCTCCATCAGCACATGCGCTGACCAAGCGGCTCTCTGAACCCGCGCTCCCGTATCCCATCGGCCCCTCCGGCCATTGCATAAGAAATTACTCACCTACATAACACCGCAGCAAGAGCCATGTCAAGGAATAAGGCCGGATCGGGGCGGAGGGAAAGGGGCCCGTAATCTCACGCAGCCTTGTCATGCTCTCGCTTCCACTCCTTCAGCGCCTCATCAATCCTCTTCTGCCATCCAGGCCCCTGTTTTTTGAAGAAATCCACCACCTCCGGCGACAGCCGCAACGTCGTCTGCACCTTCGTTGGTTGCTTCTGCGGCCCCCGTCCCTTGCGATACTCCGCCACGACTTCCGGGAGCACCTCTGTGGCTGGGCGGGACCGCCTGAAATCCTCCGCGGTCCATTCCGGATTCTCTTTATCTTCCTTAATCACTTTCTTGATTCGCTTCATAGCATTTTGCCTCCCTCGGATTCGCTTTGCGGAGGCTGACGAGCCGAACGGTTCCGCTCCTCGGGGTGAAAACCAGTGCGTAGAGACGTTTGCCAACAAACCCCATGGCGCGATACCGCAGCTCGCCGTAATCGGCCCGTGTATCGGGGATTACGAATGCCGTCTCCCAGTCGAAGCCTTCGACCTCTGCAAAGTCAACCCCGTGCTTTTCCTGATTGGTTTTTCTCTTTGCTTCGTCCCATTCATACTTCATAGGCAAATTGTAGATACAAAATAACAGGTTGTCAATTTATTTGTAGCTACAAAATAGGGTGGAGGGGCTCAATTGCACGGTAGGAAAGAGAGGTGTTACTCGTAGCGGAGCGCGTCGATGGGGTTGAGGCCGGCCGCCTTGCGGGCCGGGTAGAAACCGAAGAAGACGCCGACGCCGGCGGAGAAGAGGAAGGCGATGACGATCGCCTGGGTGGAGATGAGGGTCGGCCACTGCATCAGCTTCGCCACCGCCATGGCGCCTGCCACCCCCACCCCCATGCCGACGATCCCGCCGCAGGTGGTGAGCAGCACCGCTTCGGTGAGGAACTGGAGCAGGATGTCGCGCTGCTTGGCGCCGATCGCCATCCGGATGCCGATCTCCCGGGTACGCTCGGTCACCGATACCAGCATGATGTTCATGATGCCGATCCCGCCGACCACCAGGGAGATGGAGGCGACCGCGCCGAGCAGGAGCGACATCACCTTCGAGGAGCTCTCAGCAACCGAGAGGATCTCGGAGAGGTTGCGCACCGTGAAGTCGCGCTCACGGGAAGGGCCGATCCGGTGGCGCTGGTCGAGGAGCGCGGTCACTTCCTCTTCGGCTTTTTTCAGGACGTCCGCGTTCCGGGCCTGGATCATCATGGCGCCGACCGAGTTGGGGAACTGGCTGCCGAACACCTTGCGCTGCGCGGTGGTGAGGGGGATGTAGATCACGTCGTCCTGGTCCTGTCCCTGGGGCGACTGCCCCTTGTGCTCCAGCATGCCGACCACCGTGAAGGGGATCTTCTTGATCCGGATGATCTTCCCCACCGGATCGGCGCTGCCGAACAGGTTTTCGGCGACGGTCTGGCCGATCAGGCAGTTCTTGGTGGCGCCGTCCACGTCGGACGGGGAGATGTTTCTGCCCGCGACCAGCGGCCAGTCCCTCACGGTGAGCATGTCCGGGGTGACCCCCATGACGATGGTGGACCAGTTCTGGTTGCCGAACACCACCTGGGCCGACCCCCTGACCGTCGGGGCGACCTCGGCCACGGAGGGGCATTCCGCCTTGATCGCCTTGGCGTCGTCGTAGGTGAGGGTCGGCGTGCCGCCGGCGCCGGTGCGCAGCCCCCCGCTCGTCGTGGAGCCGGGGATCACCAGGAGGAGGTTGCTGCCGATGCTGGCGATCTGGTCGGAGATCATCTTGCTCGCCCCGGAGCCGATGGCGACCATGGCGATCACCGCGGCAATGCCGATGATGATGCCGAGCATGGTGAGCAGGGCCCGCATCTTGTTGACCCGGAGCGCCCGGATGGCGATCAGCAGGCTTTGCAAGAGGGTGGTCATGACGGCTGCTCCGCTGCATTCGCCGCGACCCGCGGCGCGCTGTTCAAGGTGTCGGAGACGATGAGCCCGTCGCGGAAGATGATCTGCCTGCCGGTGAAGGCGGCGATGTCGGGCTCGTGGGTGACCATGATGATGGTGATCCCTTGGCGGTTAAGCCTCTGGAAGATCCCCATGATCTCCTCGGAGGTCTTTGAATCGAGGTTGCCGGTCGGCTCGTCCGCCATGATGATGGCCGGGTCGTTCACCAGCGCCCGGGCGATGGCCACCCGCTGCTGCTGTCCGCCGGACAGCTGGTTCGAGTAATGGTCGGCCCTGTCGGCGAGCCCCACCTGCGCCAGGGCCGACATCGCGCGCTCCCTTCGGGCCGTGGCGGGAACATGGGCGTAGACCAGCGGCAGTTCCACGTTTTCCCGGGCGGTGGTCCGGGCGAGGAGGTTGAATCCCTGGAACACGAAGCCGATCTTCCTGTTTCTGATCTCCGCCAACCGGTTCTTCGACAGGTCGCCGACGTTCACCCCCTCCAGCCGGTATTCGCCGCCGGTCGGCACGTCGAGGCAGCCGAGCATGTTCATGCAGGTGGACTTGCCGCTCCCCGACGCCCCCATGATGGCGACGAACTCGCCGGGGGCGACGGTGAAGGATATCCCCTTCAGGGCCTCCACCCGCTGGTCACCCATGGTGTAGACTTTGGTGACGTTATGCAGTGCGACGACGTCCTTCATCTAAAATCTCGGCCCCATGGGCGGCCCGCCCCCCATCCCCCCCGCCGATTTCTTCTGGGAGGATACCTGTTCGACGATCACCTCGTCGTTTTCCTTGAGGTTCCCCTCCACCATCTCCACCTGGCCGTCGTTGGCGACGCCGGTCCTGACCTGCACCGCCACCGGCTTTCCTTCCGGGCCGGGGATGAAGACCTGCTGGCCGGGTTCTTTGCCCGTCGCGCGCGGGGCGGCCCCGGCGGGCTTCCCTTTAGCTTCTTTCCCCCCCTTTGGCCTGAAGCGGAGCGCCGCGGACGGGATCCTGAGCACGTTGTCCCTGCGCGCCGTCTCGATGGTGACGTTGGCGGTCATTCCCGGCTTCAGCCGCAGTTCCTTGTTGTCCACGCCGACCACCACCACGTAGGTGACCACGTTCTGGGTCACCACCGGCGCATTCCTGATCTGGGTCACCGTCCCGGTGAAATGCGCCTCGGGGTAGGCGTCGACGGTGAAGGAGACCGGCTGCCCCTCCCTGACCCGGCTGATGTCCGCCTCGTCCACGCTGGTGTCGATCTCCATCTTGGTCAGGTCCTGGGCGATGGTGAACAGGGTCGGGGTCTGGAACGAGGCGGCCACGGTCTGCCCCACGTCCACGTTGCGCGACACCACGATCCCGTCCACCGGCGATTTGATGGTGGCGTACTTCAGGTTGGTCTGGGCCTGGCTGTAGGCGCCGCGCGTCTGGGTCACGCTCCCTTCGGCCGCCTTTTCGGCCGCCACCGCCTCCTGGTACCTGGTCTCCGCGGTGTCGAAATCGCTCTGGGAGACGATGCCGTCCTTCACCAGCTGGCGGTTCCGCTCCAGGGTCCGCCCGGCGTCGACCAGGTCGGCTTTTGCCTTCTGCAGGGTGGCCTGGGCATTGAGGTGGTTTCCGTGGGTCTGCTCCACCTGGGCGATGAACAGGGCGGGGTCGATCTGGGCGATGGTCTGCCCTTTCTTTACCCGCGAGTTGAAGTCGACGAACAGCTTCTGGATCGTGCCGGAAACCTGGGTGCCGACCTGCACCGTGACCACCGCGGCGAGGTTGCCGGTGGCGGAGACGGAGGAGACGATGCTGCCCCGCTCGACCTTGGCGGTCTTGTAGGTCGGCGCCTGGGGCTTCTTGCCGTAAAGATAGGTCCCCACCCCGAGGGCGACGATGACGAGAATGGCGGGAATGATGAATTTTTTCATGCTGACCTCGGACTTCGATGTTTTCCGGGCAGGGGGCGGAAGGAACATGTTTTGTCTGAACAAGCGTTCACCTGAACGATAGTTCAATAACGGCATCCTTTTGTCAAGGTTATTTTGCCAAAAAAAAGCCCCCTGCCGTTGCTGGCAGGGGGCCGTCTGGGGGTGCCCGCCGCGGTCAGGCGGCGGGCTTGCTAGGGCAACCCTCTTTGCAGTGGGATACCGGGCGGATCCTGAAGTGTGCTGTCCACATAGGCCTGTAACTCCTTGTCGGTGGATTCCTCGAATTCATTCGAGGTTATATTTATGATAATCATCCCCCGGGGAAATGTCAACGGGGCAGGCAATTAAAATTGATTATTTGAATTTTTTGATGAAGCGGAGGAGCGCCCCTTCCGTCACCTCCAAGGCGCCGTCCGGGCAGAGCTCCCGGCAGCAGAAGCAGCGGATGCAGCGGTGGTAGTCGAAAACGAGCCTGCCGTCCCTGATCTCTATCGCCCGGGGAGGGCATGCGTCCGCGCAGATCCCGCAGAGCCGGCATTTTTCAGGGACGGCGCAGGGGCGGGTGGTGAGGTAGTGGCGCAGGCGGTTCTTCAGGAACGGGGGGAGGCCGAACTGGACGTCGGAGATGGGAGGGAGGCGAAACGGCGCCACCCGCGCCTCCGTGAGCGGCACCCCGACCGTCTCGACGGTGTCGCGCTCAGCCCCGTCGATCCCGAGCTTGCGGGCGGTCCGTTCCAGGTAGAGGAGCCTGTTGGGGATGCCGGCGATCTCGGCGGCGATCACGTCCACCGCCACGGCGTTCTTCCCTGCCAGCAGGAGCCCGACCCGGACCGGGTCGCCGCTTGCCGGGCCGTTCCCCTCCATGGCGGTGACCGCGTCGACGATGGTAAGGTCGGGCTTTCTCAGGAGGTAGATCTCAAGGAGCATCCGGGCGAACATCTCCCGGTCGGCCCCCGCCTTCAGGTGCCAGGCGGCCTTGCCGTGCCCCACCACCGCGCCGAACAGGTTCTTCACGGCGCAGGTCATGGTCATCATTTCGTGGGTCTTCAGCTTGGGGAGGTTGATCACCCGGTCCGCTTCCAGGTACGGGCGGGCGAGCTCGATTCTCTTGAACAGGCCGTTGCCGGCCACCTCCACCGCCTCGGCGAACTCCGCGGGCACCGCGCCGGTTTCCTCGATGACCGGGAGCATCCCCGACCTTTCCGCCACCTTTCTAAAGTCGCCGATCCCGGGCGAGTCCCCCACCAGCGGTATCCCCCCCGCCTCCCTGACGAGCTCGATCGCCGCCCGGAGCACCGCCGGGTGGGTGGTGACCGCCTTCTCGGGCGTCTTGGCGGAGAGCATGTTCGGCTTGAGCAGGACTCGCTCGCCCGGTTTGACGAAGGCCGGCATCCCGCCCAGCGGGGCGAGGAGGTTGACGAGGGCGGCCTTTACCGCTTCCCGTTCATAGGTCGTGCAGCGTTCGATCGCGACAGTGTGCATGGCCGTATAGTAGGTCCGGCTGCGGCGGATGTCAAAGGGTTTTGTTGGTGATGCGGCGCTTGCCGGAGCTTACCGCTTGATGATCGTGGTGGCTTCGGCCCCTTTCGGCAGCAGCATGCTCACGGCGACCCGCGCGGTCACGCTGCCGGCATTGATGGCCGCGTGCTCGTTGCCGGGGCTCTCCGTCCAGCTGTCACCCGCCTTCATGACCCTCTCGATTCCTTTCTCACGCACGGTGATCTCGCCGCTGAGCACCTGCACGAGCACCTGGCCGCCGTGCCTGTGCAGCGGCACCCCCGCTCCGGGCGCAAAATCGAAGATGATGCTGATCAGCTCGTATTCGCCGGATTGCAGGGTGATCGGCATCTTGGCCTGCTGAACCGTCGCCGGGGCCGGCAGTGCGGCCGCAGTCCCCTTCTCCTGGGCAAGCGAAACAGAAGCGAGGAGAAGCGTCATAAGGGTAATGAGGAACAGCCGTTGTCCCGTTTTCATCGCATACCTCCGTTAGTGTCCGGTTGAATGTTTTCCCTTTAGTGTAATCGATTCGGGAGCGGTTGCAACTGTGCCCATCCGCGAATTTACGCCGGACAACGGCGGGGTTTTTTGCTTGCCTGCGGCGAATTTATCGTTACAATGGGCGCTATGCCATGGCAGCGGCATACGAGGAGCGCCATCCATGCAGCACGCCATCGACCGGTTTCTCCGCTACCTCGCCACCGAGCGGAACGTCTCTCCCCACACCCTCGACGCCTACGCCTCGGACCTCGCCCAATTCGCGGAATTTCTCCGCGCGGAGCGGGGCGCCGGGGCCGGGGCGGATACGGTGGACCATCTCCTGATCAGGCGCTACATGGCGGTTCTCCACAAGGACCACCGGAAGAGCTCGATCGGCCGCAAACTCGCGGCGATCCGCGCCTTCTTCAAGTACCTGGTGCGGCAGGGGGAGGCGGCGAAGAACCCGGCGGAGCTGGTGGCGACGCCGAAGCGGGAGAAGCGGCTCCCCTTTCACCTGAACATCGACGAGGTGACCGCCCTGGTGGAGGCTCCGGGGGAGGGGGATCTCCTCGCCCTGCGCGACCGCGCGATTCTGGAGACCCTCTATTCCTGCGGCATCCGCGTCTCCGAGCTGACCGGCCTGGATATCGGCGGGGTCGACCTGGAGAGCGGGCTCGTGCGGGTCCTGGGCAAGGGGGGGAAGGAGCGGGTGGTGCCGCTCGGGAGCTACGCCCGGCGGGCCATCGTCAGCTATCTCGCCGCGCGCAACCATCCCCCCCACGACGCCCCGTTTCTGGTCAACGCCCGGGGGGGGCGGCTCACCAGCCGGAGCGTGGCGCGGATCGTCGACAAGCACATCCTGCGGCTCGCCACCATCAAGAAGATATCCCCCCACACCCTGCGCCACACCTTCGCCACCCACATGCTGGAGAGCGGCGCGGACCTGCGCGCCATCCAGGAGCTCCTCGGCCACGCCTCCCTCTCCACCACCCAGAAGTACACCCATGTCTCCATCGACAGGCTGATGGAGGTCTACGACAAGGCCCACCCCAAAGCTAGAAAGTAGGAACGCCACTTTTTAGCCCTGGCTGCGTAAGTCTTCGGGTTCGCTTGTGCGACGTGGCGCTGCCACGCCTCCGCGCTCTCCCTCGACAGCCTTGCCAGGACTAAAAATTGGCGTTCCTGGCTGCTTCTCGGATTCTACCGTTCACCAATCAACGTCACTGCGGCAAAACGCTTGCTTTTTTGCGGCGTTGATGTAAAACTAGCGCAATTTTTCTCCGGAGGAACTTTATGAAGAGATGGCTGCTGCTTGCCGTTGTCTGTTTTCTTGCTTTTGCCTGCACCAAGAAGGATGAGAATGTCGTCAGGATCGGCGCCGCCGGCCCGCTGACCGGCGACATGGCGGTGTTCGGCCAGGACCAGCTGAACGGGATGAAGCTGGCGGTGGAGGAGTGGAACGCCAGGGGTGGCGTGCTCGGCAAGAAGATTGAGATCGTGGAGGGGGACGACCAGCGCGACCCGAAGCAGGCGGTGGCCGCCGCCAACAAGCTGGTGAACGAGCGGGTGGCGGGCGTCGTCGGCCATTTCAACAGCAACTGCTCCATCCCGGCCGCTGCGGTCTACAACAGGGCCGGCATTCCCGAGATCTCCCATGGCTCCACCAATCCGCAGTACACCGACCAGGGGTTCGACAACGGGTTCCGGGTCTGCGGCCGCGACGACCAGCAGGGTAAGGTGGCCGCCGAGTATGCCGTCAACGTCCTGAAGGCGAAGCGGATCGCCGTGCTCCACGACAAGACCACCTACGGCCAGGGGCTGGCGGACGAGTTCAGGAAAGCGGTCGGCACCAGGGCCGAGATCCTGATCTCCGAGGGGATCGGAGTGGGGGAGAAGGACTACTCCCCGGTGGTCACCAAGGTGAAGGCCCTGAACCCGGACCTGGTCTTCTTCGGCGGCATCTACGTGGAGGGGGGGCTCCTCGTCAGGCAGTTCAAGGCGGTCGGCGGCACCGCCCCCTTCATCGGCGGCGACGGGATCATGAGCGAGGAGCTGGTGAAGATCGGCGGGCCCGCCACCGAGGGGACCTACGCCACCTTCGGCCCTGACACCAAGGAGTCCCCTTCGGCCAAGGGTTTCAACGAGAACTACCGGAAGAAGTACGGCGAGCCGGGGGTCTACTCGGTGTACGCCTACGACGCCACCAACATCCTCCTCCAGGCGATCAGGAACGCGGGCACCACCGACGGTAAGAAGGTGAACGCCGCGATCCGCGCCATCGACTACAACGGCGCCCTGGGGCACATCCAGTTCGACACCAAGGGGGACGTGAAGGTCTCGCCGTATGTGGTGTGGAAGGTAGAAGGCGGCAAGTTCAAGCAGGTAAAGTGAGGAACGCGACTTTTCCCCAATCTCTGCGTAAGTCTTCGCAATCCCGTGTGCGGCGTAGCGCGGCTACGCCTCCGTGGGCTTGCTCGACAGCCTTGACCTTGGGGAAAATCCGCGTTCATTAGGTCTTGTCGACCCGTAGGGGCGCAGCATGCTGCGCCCGAGGCTTTCACCGTTTACTGTTCGCAAAATCACTGTTCACCGTTCACGGATTCTATGTTCCTTCAGCATCTCTTAAACGGCATCACCATCGGCGGGAGCTACGCCCTGATCGCGCTCGGGTACACCCTGGTGTACGGGGTGCTGAAGCTGATCAACTTCGCCCACGGCGAGGTCTACATGATCGGGGCGTACCTCGGCTACGTGCTGATCTCGCTGCTGCCGGCCGTCCCGTTTTTTCAGGCGCACCTGGTCGTCACCCTCCTCGCCATTCTTGCCCTGGCCGCCTTTTTCTGCGCCCTGTACGGCTTCTACCTGGAAAAGATCTGCTACCGCCCCCTGCGCGGCGCCCCCAAGCTGTCGCCCCTGATCAGCGCGCTCGGCGCTTCGATCTTCCTGCAGAACTTCGTGATGATCACCATGGGCGCGAAGGACAAGATCTTCCCCCAGCTGTTCGCCGCGCAATCCATGCGGCTCGCCGGGGTCTCCTTCACCTGGCTCCAGCTCGCCATGATCGGCTCGTCCTTTCTCCTGATGGTCTGCCTCTGGTGGTTCATCAACCGGACCAAGCTCGGCATCGCCATCAAGGCCACTTCCACCGACCCGTTCATGGCCCAGCTCCTCGGGATCAACGTGGATACGGTGATCTCCACCACCTTCATGGTCGGCTCGTTTCTCGCCGCCTGCGCAGGGGTGATGATCGGTCTCTACTACGGCACCATCAACTTCACCCTCGGCTACCTGGGTGGGATGAAGGCGTTCACCGCCGCTGTGCTCGGGGGGATCGGCAACGTCCCGGGGGCGATGGCGGGGGGTCTCCTGCTCGGGGTGATCGAGGCGCTCGGCGCCGGCTATTTCTCTGCGGAGTACAAGGATGTCTACGCCTTCTTCATCCTGATCGCGGTGCTGATCTTCCGCCCTGCCGGGCTCTTCGGGAAGAGGACCTATGAGCGGGGGTAGCATGGGGAAAAGCGTCTTCTACTACCTGGGGCTCATGCTGGTCTGCGTTCCGTTTCTGCGCGCCAACAGTCTCTGGCTCCCGGTTGTCTTCCTCCTCGCCTGGGGCGTCCGGCGGGGCGCCGGGGCCCTCGCCGCCAACGAAAAGGTCGCCGCCTTCCGGGAGCGGGGCGACCGCCTCATTGCCCGCCGGCGGGGGGGCCTGGTGGCGCTCCCGGTTGCGGCCGCGCTCCTTCTCCCCCTCTGTTCGTCCACCTACCTGGTCGAGGTCGTGACCAGCGCGTTTCTCTACGCCATCCTCGCCTCCGCCCTGAACATCACGGTGGGGCTCACCGGGGTGCTGGTCCTCGGGTTCATCGGTTTCTACGCCATCGGCGCCTACACCACGGGCATACTCACCGCCAAGTTCGCCCTGTGCGGCTTCTGGGTGGCCTTGCCGCTCTCGGGGCTCGCCGCCATGCTGTTCGGCGTGCTGCTCGGCATGCCGACCCTGCGCCTCAAGGGTGACTACCTGGCGATCGTGACCCTCGGCTTCGGCGAGATCGTCCGGATCTTCCTCAACAACCTGGACCGACTCACCGGCGGCCCGAACGGCATCCTCGGCATCAGGCGCCCCGGGTTCGGGCCGTTCACCATCGACGGCGCGGTGGCGTTCTACTACTTCACCTTCGCCTTCCTCGCGGCCACGGTCTTCATCGTCGCCCGGCTCGTCGATTCCCGGTTCGGCCGGGCCTGGGTGGCGGTCCGGGAGAACGAGATGGCTGCGGGAGCGCTCGGGATCGACGTGTTCAGGAAGCACCTCCTTTCCTTCTCGCTTTCCGCCTTTTTCGCCGGGATCGCCGGGTCGCTCTTCGCCGCCAAGCAGGGGTTCATCTCCCCCGATTCCTTCACCTTCTACGAGTCGGTGCTGGTGCTCTGCATGGTGGTGCTGGGGGGGCTCGGCAACGTCGCCGGGGCGGTGCTCGGCGCATGTCTCCTGATCGTGGTCCCCGAGTTCCTCAGGGAATTCGCCCTCTACCGGATGCTGGTGTTCGGCGCGGTGATGATCGCCTTCATGATTTTCCGCCCCCACGGGATACTGGGGAGCAGGACCATTGCCCTGGAAAGGGAAGATGCCCACAATGCCGCAGAGTGATATACTGACAACCGACGGCCTCTCCGTGGAGTTCGGCGGCCTCAAGGCCCTGTCGCGCGTGTCGGTCCGGGTCCGGGAGGGGGAGATCCTCTCCGTGATCGGCCCGAACGGGGCGGGGAAGAGCACCTTCTTCAACGCCGTCACCGGCTGCTGCCGGCCTTCCGCCGGCGCGGTGTATCTCGGGGGGGAGCGGATCACCGGGCTCCAGCCCCACGAGATCGCCCGGCGCGGCGTGGCCCGCTCCTTCCAGAACCTGAAGCCGTTCGCCGAGATGAGCGTCACGGAGAACGTCCTGGTGGGGCGGGAGATCCACTTCCGCTCCGGCCTCCTCTCCGCGGTCCTGCGGGGGGGCCCGTTCCGGGCGGACGAGCGGCGCCACCGGGCGCGGGCGCGGGATCTCGTGGATTTCGTCGGCCTGGCGGGGCGGCGCAACACCCTGGCGCGCGACCTCACCTACGGCGAGCAGAAGATGCTGGAGATCGCCCGGGCGCTCGCCCTGGAGCCGCGGCTGCTTCTCCTGGACGAGCCGGTGGCCGGGATGAACCCGACCGAGACCGGCTTCGTCATGGACCTGGTGCGCAGGGTCCAGGCGCAGGGGATCACGGTGCTGATCATCGAGCACGACATGCGGATGGTGATGGGGATCTCCGAGCGGATCTACGTCCTCGACCACGGCGAGCTGATCGCCTGCGGGACCCCCGCCGAGGTGAGGAACGACCCGCAGGTGATCGCGGCCTATCTGGGGGGAGGGAAGAATGCTCGCGCTCACTGACGTCCACCTCTCCTATGGCCACGTCCACGCGGTAAAAGGGGTCACCATCCGGGTGCCGGCCGGGGAGATCGTGACGCTCATCGGCGCGAACGGCGCGGGGAAGAGCTCCACCCTGAAGGCGATCTCCGGCGTCCACCGGATCGGCGCCGGGGAAATTACCCTGGACGGCGTGCCGCTCCACGCACTTCCCCCCCACAGGATCGTGGCCGCCGGCATATCCCACTGCCCCGAGGGGAGGCGGGTCTTCTACGACCTGACCGTGCGGGAGAACCTCCTGATGGGGGGGTATCTCCTGGACAAGCGCGCCGTGGCGGAGCGGCTGGAATGGGCGGTCGGCCTCTTCCCCCGCCTCGGCGAGCGGATCGGCCAGAGCGGCGGCACCCTCTCCGGCGGTGAGCAGCAGATGCTCGCCATCGCCCGGGCACTGATGTGCCGCCCCAGGCTCCTGATGCTGGACGAGCCGTCGCTCGGGCTCGCGCCCCTCATGGTGGAAAAGATCTTCGAGACCATCGTCGCCCTGAACGCGGAGGGTCTCACCGTGCTCCTGGTGGAGCAGAACGCCCACGCCGCCCTGGAGATCTCCCGGCATGCCTACGTTCTGGAGAATGGGCGGGTGACGCTGGAGGGGGAGTCGCGGGTGCTTCTGGCGGACGAGCGGGTGCGCAAGGCGTATCTGGGAGGGTGAGTGTGCAAACCGGAAAAAGGAGTTCGTGACATGGAAAGAAACTGCGTGTTCATGTTCGGCAGACCATTGCTGCCCGCGCTGTTTGCCGGGCAGCTTCTCCTGGCGGGGACGGCCCTGGCGGGCTCCTGCAAGGACGCGAACGTCGCGACCGGCGACGCGCTCTCGGAGGTAGTGGACAAGTGCGGCGAGCCGATGCTCAGGGAGCGGCGGACCGTGAAGGTGGAGGAGACGGACGAGAAGGGCGCCCGCACCGCCACCACTACGATCATCGACGAGCTGACCTTCGACGCCGGCCCGACCGAGGTGATGCAGATGCTGCGCTTCGAAAACGGGAAGCTTGCCGAGCTCAGGAACGTCGGCTACGGCCGGCTGAACGATGCCGCCAATGACACCTGCCGAAACGGCGAATCCCTCGCGGTGGGGGACACCACCGTCGAAGCGTACATCAAGTGCGGCGAGCCGCTCGCCAGGGAGAAGAAGGACGACAAGGTGACCGAGACCGAGAGCGGCGAGAAGAAGGTCAAGACGACGGTCAATGTGGTGGAGTGGACCTATCGCTACGGCCGCGACCTGCCGGGCTACACCCTCACCATCGAAAACGGCACGGTCACCGGGATCAGGACGAGAAAATTCGGCGAGTGACCAGGGGAGGAACCATGGAACCGGCAACCCTCGAATCGGGCAATGCCATCCCGCTGCTGCGCACTCTCGGCATTGTGCTTACGGAGATCGGCGAGCGGCACGCGGTGATGGAGGTGGTGGTCGAGGAGCGGCACGGCAACTACCTCGGCGGGGCCCACGGCGGGCTGATCGCCACCCTGGTGGACACGGTCTGCTTCTTCCCCCGGCCGCTCCTCCCGGCCGCCCGGCTGGTGACTACCACCAACCTGAACATCACCTATGTCCGGCCCGCCATGCCGGGGGACCGCCTGATCGCCCGCTCCGAGCTTGTCCATCTCGGAAGGCGGATGGCGAGCCTCACCGCCCGGGTCACCGATGGAGAGGGGCGGCTGGTGGCCCACGGCAGTATCTCCCTGATGGTGCTGCAGGAGCCGGAAGGGGGGCAGGCCGGCTCAAACAACACACAGGAGGGTTGTCGTGTTCAAGATTCTATGGGGTAGTGTTGCACTCTTATTGTTGAGTGTTTCCAGTGTCCATGCTGAGACAGCGGATCTTTCGGGGGCCTGGCGCTTGCCGGGCGGTGCGACGTTTTTCGTTCGCCAGGTAGGCACGGAGATCTGGTGGTTCGGAGAGCAATCGCCGCAGAATCCGCGCTGGACCAACGTGGCGCATGGAACCGTGAACGGGAATGTCATCCGCGTGCAATGGGTGGACGTGCCGAAGGGGCGCACAAACCACACGGGTACCCTGGCACTCCAAGTCGTCGCCCCCGATCATCTGGTGGTCATCGAAAACCCGAACGATTTCGTTTCGGCGGACTGGCACAGATAGCGGAGTGGCTGCCTTCGAGGAATCCCGGGGCAAAGAAATTCCGAGGAGTCTAGCCTAGTTCGAGTCGTTACCCGTACTTCCGCTCTTGAGCGCTTTTCCAGGGAGCACTGTTTCATGCCGCGTACCGATCTTGTTCTCCTCCATCCCCCCGGCATCTTCGGCTTCAGGGAGCACCCCGTCTTCTCCGGGCCGGTGAGCGACGTGATCCCCTCCTCGTCCGTGTTCGAGATCTACCCCATCGGTTTCCTTACCCTGTCCGCGCACCTGGAACGGCACGGCTTCCGCACCCGCATCGTGAACCTCGCCCTGAAGATGCTCCGGAGCGAACGGTTCGACCCGGCGGCCTTCGTCGCCCGCCTCGACAGCCTCGCCTTCGGCATCGATCTCCACTGGCTCCCCCACGCCGACGGCGCCCTCGCGCTGGCAGGGCTCGTCAAGCGCCTCCACCCGGACAAACCCGTGATCCTCGGCGGATTGAGCGCCACCTACTACCGCGACGAGATCATGCGCGACTACCCCGCGGTGGATTTCATCCTCTGCGGCGATTCGACGGAGGAGCCGCTGCGGCTCCTCATGGAGGCGATTCGTGCCGGCGGCGGCTATGCGGCGGTGCCGAATCTTGTCTGGCGCCGGGACGACGGCACGCCGGTGGACAACGGCATCACCTGCCGGCCCGCGGACCTGGACAGCGTCAGCTTCGACTACGTCCAGTCGCTGCGGCTCGCCTTCCGCAACCGCGACCCGTCCGGCTACCTGCCGTTTGCCGGCTGGCTCGCCTACCCGGTGACCGCGGTCTTCACCTGCCGGGGGTGCACCCACAACTGCAGCTCCTGCGGCGGCTCCCTCTCCGGCTTCCGGACCGTCTGCCGCCGGGAAGGACCGATCTACCGTTCTCCGGAGCTGGTGGCGGAGGACGTGCGGCGGCTGGCCGACTACACGGCGGCGCCGGTCTTCGTCATCGGCGACCTCCTCCAGGCGGGCCGGGAGTACGGCGAGCGGTTCCTGCGGGCGCTGAAGCGGCACCGGATCGGAAACGAGATCGCCGTGGAGTTCTTCACCCCGCCCCCCGCCGACTTTCTCCGCCTGCTGGGGGAGTCCATCGAGAACTACAACGTGGAGATATCTCCCGAATCGCACGACATCGAGGTCCGGCGGACCTTTGGCAAAGGGTACGACAACACCGCCCTGGAGGGGATGATCGCCGCCCTCATCGACAACGGATGCCGGCGGGTCGACCTCTTCTTCATGATCGGCCTCCCCCGCCAGGACTACGCCTCGGTCATGGAGACGGTCCGCTACTGCGGCGAACTCCTCGACCGCTTCGGCGCCGACGGCCGCCTCCTGCCGATGATCGCCCCGCTCGCCCCCTTCGTCGACCCGGGGAGCGCCATCTTCGAGCAGCCGGAGCGGTTCGGGTACCGGCTGTTCTGCCGCACCCTGCGGGAGCACCGCCAGGCACTGCTCATGCCCTCGTGGAAGCAGACCCTCAACTACGAAACCCGCTGGATGACCAGGGAGGAGATCGTGAGGGCCACCTACGACGGTGCGCGCCTCCTCCTCGGCCTCAAGGAGCGGCACGGGCTTGCCACGCCGGAGCAGGCGGGGCGGTTGCGGGAGGTGATCGACCGGGCGAAGCTCCTCGTGGAGCGGATCGGAGACCGGGACGTGCTCGCTGACGAGCTGCGCCGCGAAGTGGCGGCGCTCAACCGCCTCAGCTCCCTTTGCGGCAAACATGAGCTCGACTGGCCGATCAAGGGGTGGAAGCTCAATCCGCTGAAGATCGCCCGTCGACTCCTCGGCGGCTGACTTGGACGGCGGGCGTATTCTGGCACTTGCACCCGCCCCGTTTTCCGGTAGACTATCGGGTGCGGGGAAGGTGCGGTCTGGCGGACGCGAGGGGGGCATTGTCGCGGGATCGACAACAGGGAGGTCGTTATGAAGAAAGAAATCGAGGAGTTCCTGAAGGCCAAGGCATTCGGCGTGGTCGGCGCTTCCACCGACCGGAGCAAGTACGGCAACCGGGTGCTGCGCTGCTATCAGCAACACGGCCTGAAAGCGATCCCGGTCAACCCGAGGGAGGCGGTGGTCGAGGGGGCGAAGTGCGTCGCCTCGGTCCATGACCTTCCCGCCGAGGTGGAGAGCATCTCGGTGATCACCCCCCCGGCGGTCACCGAGCAGGTGGTGGAGCAGGCGGCCGCCAAGGGGATCAGGAACGTCTGGATGCAGCCGGGGGCGGAGAGCCCGCGGGCGGTCGCCATCTGCCGCGAGCACGGGATCAACGTCATCGCCGACGGGAGCTGCATCCTGGTGGTGCTCGGCTACCACGGGCACTGAACCCGAAAAGCGCATGTGCCGCGGGGGATAGGCTTCCTATCCCCTTTACAACGGGGGGGAGACGGGTGTAGAATCGTTTTTTCGAAGGAAGAAAAAATGACACTGACCCAGCACCTTGCGATAACCGGCGCAGCGGCCGCCGTGCTCCTCCCGTTCCGGGGGGGCGAGGAGATCCTCCTCTTCGCCGCCGGCAGCGTCCTGATCGACGCCGACCATTACCTGCTGTACGTCCAGCGGACCCGCCGCTTCGACATCCGCGGGATGTTCCGCTACTTCGACGACCTCCAGCCGGTCCAGAAGACCATTCCCTATGTCGGCCTCTGCCTGTTCCACACCATCGACTTCTTCCTCCTGGTCGGCATCCTCGCCCTGTTCCGCCCGCTCTTCGTTCCTCTCCTGGCCGGCCTCCTGTTCCACTTCGCGTGCGACCTGATCGATCTGCGCCGCAAGGGGGTCCCCTTCATCCGCCCCTACTTCCTCCTGGAACACGCCATCCGGCGGCGCGCCGACGGGTATCCCTGGTACTGACCTCCCGTTCCCCGCCGGTATGTTCCGCGCGGCGGGCGACTTGCTTGCCGGGAATTCCGGAGTACAATCAGTGGTATGACCACAAAATTATCCGTCCAGATAACGGGACCGGAACGGTTCAATGTCTTGACCAGCCTGCCGGGCGCGTTGGCCGCGCCGATCGGGCTGGCGCTCCTGCTGGCAGCGGCGCTGCAGCAGGGCGACCCCTGGCGGATCGTCAGCTTCACTGTCTACGGTACCACCCTGGTGCTCCTCTACACCATTGCCACGCTCTACCATGCCCAGCGCGGGAAAGCAAAGATGGTCCTGCGCGAGCTCGACCACTACGCCATCTATCTCCTGATCGCCGGGACCTATACCCCCTTCAGCCTGATCCCGTTGCGCGGGAGGTGGGGGTGGCCGCTGTTCGCGCTGGTCTGGGTGCTCGCCGTGGTCGGCATCCTGGTGGAAGTGAGGCCGCACATGGTACGGCGCAACCTGCCGCTCGCGATCTATTTCGGAATGGGGTGGCTGATCCTGGCCGTGCTGCGCCCCCTGCTGCAGGTTTATCCGTGGCAGGGGGTGGCCTGGCTGGGGGGGGGAGGGGCATTCTACACGGGGGGGATCGTGTTCTACGGCCTCGACCGGCGGTTCGGCTGGGCGCATGGCGCCTGGCACATCTGCGTGCTGGCCGGCAGCCTCTGCCACTACCTGGCGATCTATCTCTACATCGCCCTGAGGTAGCCGCGAACGCCGGCGGTGTGCCGTTTTCCTACAGCCAGTGGCGCGGATAACGGCGGTGATAGACCACGTTGTTGGTGAACAGCGCCACCAGCAGGAGGATCAGCGCCCCGCCCAGCACCGGGACCACGATGAACAGCGGCCCCGCGTGTCCCTGCACGCCGATGAAGGCGGTGGCGCCGGCCGGCGGATGGGTGGTGCGGGTCAGGTCCATCAGGAGAATGGCGCAGCCGACCGCCAATGCCATGGCCAGCGGGCCTGAGCCCCCCATGGCGACGATGAGCACCGCCAGCCCGGCGGCGACCAGGTGGCCGCCGACAAGGTTGCGGGGCTGGGCGAGCGGCGACTCGTTGGCGCCGAACAACAGGACGGCCGATGCCGCCATCGGGGCGATCAGCAGGCTGTGCCCGGCCATGCCGGTGACCGCGCGGATCGCCAGGATGCCGGCCGTTCCGCTCAAAAATCCCCAGCAGGCGTATTTCAGCGACAGCGGTTCCTTTTCCCCGAACAGGACGGTCCCCCTGATCCTGCCGGGGAACTGCATCAAGCGTCTTCTCACCATGAACATCCCTCCTGTGCTGCTGCGTCCACCCACTATAAGCGAACCCATTCTGCCGTTATTTGATTCAGGTCAAAGAATTGGGAAAACGGCTGCTCTATGCTGGCATGAACGGTGAGGGAATTGCCGGCTCCTGCCGGCCCGGCCCCTCCGGTCCCCTTCCGACGTCGATCCAGAGCATCCACCTGCCGCGGCAGCGATGCAATTAACCATTAAGGGAGTGCCCGATGAGAAAGAGAAGCCTGTTGTCCCTCGCCCTGCTGGCAGTGGCCGCCGTGCCGTTCGCGCTGTACGGCTGCACCTCGGTGAAGAAGGAGGCCGCCGACGGGGCGGCCATCGAAGAGGGGACCGTCGACCCGGCCGCATGGGGGAAACTCTACCCGGCGCAGTACGAGGCGTGGCAGAAGACCGCCGAGCCGAGCGCGCCGGGGGCGAGCAAGTACAAGCGCGGATTTGAGGCAGGCGGCGAGCGCCGCGACAAGCTGGACGAATACCCGTTCCTGGCGCTCCTTTACAACGGGTGGGCGTTCGGCACGGAGTACAACGAGCCGCGCGGCCATGCGTACATGCTGGTCGATCAGCACGAGGTCGACCATGGCCGGGTCAAGGCGGGGGGCTCATGCCTGACCTGCAAGACCCCCTATGCGCCCGCCCTGCAGAAGCAGATGGGGCAGGACTATTTCTCCAAGCCGTACGACGAGGTGCACGCCCGGATTCCCGTGAAGGAGGCGATGCTCGGGGTCGCCTGCGTCGACTGCCACAACAGCCGCGACATGTCCCTCAAGATTTCCCGCGGCTTTACCCTGGGGGTTGCCCTGAAGGAGCTGGGGGTGGACGAGCGGAATCTCTCCCGCGGGGAGAAGCGGACCCTGGTCTGCGCCCAGTGCCACGTGACCTACAGCATCCCGAAGGACGGCGCCATGAAGTCGACCAATGTCTATTTCCCGTGGCAGGGGAGCAACTGGGGGAACATCCCCATCGAGAACATCATCCGGCAGATCCGGAGCAACCCGGCCAACCTGGAGTGGACCCAGAGCGTGACCGGCTTCAAGGTGGGGTTCATCCGCCATCCGGAGTTCGAGCTCTTCTCCCGGAACAGCGTCCACTGGCAGGCGGGGGTTTCCTGCGCCGACTGCCACATGCCGCCGGTCAAGGCGGGGACGCAGCAGGTTTCCGACCACCGGGTGACGAGCCCGCTCAAGGACGGCATGAAGGCGTGCCTGCAATGCCACAGCGAGACCCCGCAGGCGTTGCGCGACAAGGTGATCGCCATCCAGGACCGCTCCGTTTCC
This sequence comes from Geobacteraceae bacterium, assembly GCA_036518435.1. Classification (GTDB taxonomy): domain Bacteria; phylum Desulfobacterota; class Desulfuromonadia; order Geobacterales; family Geobacteraceae; genus JAMPXD01. The sequence continues at coordinate 20,059 of DATDNF010000037.1, read as the reverse complement.
CAGCTGATCCGCGCCGGCTATGCAACCGCCGCGGTGGCGAAGCTCTTCGAGACGACCCACAAGGCCCGGGCCGCCGGCACGGCGATCGACCAGGCGCTTTACGACCAGGCGAAGGAAGCTTACCTGGAGGCATTCTACCGGGTGGTCTTCATCGGCGCGGAAAATTCCACCGGCTTCCACAACCCCCCCGAAACCCTGCGGGTGCTGACGGATGCCGCTGCCTATGCCGCCAAGGCCGACGCGCTCCTGCGCCAGGCCCTGGCCAGGGGGGGCGCCGCCGTCCCTGCGGTCGTCGACCTGGAGCTCCCCCGGTATCTCAACGACAGGGGGACGAAGCACCTCGACTTCAACCCGGCCCACGAGATCAAGGACCCGCTGGCCGGCCGGAACGGGTGACGGCGTGAGGCATGGCCGGTGAACAGGGGGGGTGTGGCCGGTCCGCACCCCCCCGTTTGTTTGATTGACAAGCCCCCCCTTTTGCAGGTAAAGTGGAGGCAGTCATGATGTCGCGATGAGATGTACAAACCGGATAGCAGGCAGAACAAGACCGATGAAAGCCGCTTGAGTCAGCGAGATGCCGACGGAGCGGCTTTTTTGTCCCCGGCCGGCCGTGTGGCAGCGCACCCCGCGTTCTCCGCGCGGCAGCCTCACCCAATTTTCTTGGCAGCAAGGGAGTTTATGCATGAACAGGAGGAAGTTGTCGGCAGCAGATACTATCGAGGCCCGGTGCACGCGGTGCCGTGCGGTTTTGAACCATACGATCGTCGCCATGGTCGGGGAGCGGGTGGTCCGGGTCGAGTGCAACACCTGCCGCGGCGTGCATAATTACCGGGCGGAAGCGGAACCGAAGGCGCCGGCCGCGGGCGCCGCCGTACGGAAGACGGAGCCCGCCCCGCGCAAGGCCAAAAAGGACCCGGCCGCAGCCGAGCGGGAAGAGTGGGAATCGCTCCGGCCGACCATGGCGCAGGAACGGGCGGTTCCCTACGACATGAACGGCGCGTTCCGGGCGCGCGACCTGGTGGAGCATCCCCTGTTCGGGCTCGGCGTGGTGCAGCGCGTGATCAAGCCGAACAAGATGGAGGTGCTGTTCCAGGTGGGGCGGAAGCTGCTCCGCTGCAAGTAACTCAAGCCGCCCCCAGGCAGAGCGCCGCATAGATGCGGGCCGCGGCCGACACCTCCTCGAAGATCACCTGCTCGTCGGGGGTGTGGGCGGTTTCCAGGGAGCCGGGGCCGAGGATGAGCGGCCTGCTCCCCGCCGCGAAAAAGAGGTTGCCGTCCGAATGGGAACGGAAGGCGTCCAGGCGCAGCTCCAGTCCGAGCCCCGGATAGACCTCCCGCAACAGCCGCGCGAGACGGTGATCGGTCCCCAGGTCGTAGCCGGCGGCGGCGAAGTCGAAGTCGACCCGCAGGTCCAGGCCGGGGATGGACCGGCCGGCATCGGCCACGATACTGCGGATTTCCTCCTGGAGCGCGACCGGGTCCTTGCCGGGGGGGAGGTGCAGATCGATCCAGGTTTCGCAGCGGTCGGGGACGACAAAGCCCGCCCGCGCCGAACTCATCTCGCGGATCGAATAGACGATCTCCGATGCCGCCCGGTCGAAGAGGGGATCGTTTCCCACCAGCAGCAGGACCCGCAGCATCGACTCCACGGCGTTGTGCCCCAGCTCGGGGAGGGAGGAGTGGCTGCGCCGCCCGCGGGTGACGAAACCCGCCTCCAGGTAGCCGTAATGGGCGAAACAGGCCGCCAGCCCGGTCGGCTCGCCGATCACCACCCAGGGGGGGCGGCAGGAATCGAGGAAGGTCGCGCTCCCGTCGCCGTTTTCCTCCTCCCCCACCGCCAGCAGCAGCCCCACCGGCGGGCGCTCCGACGGAGGGAGGGCCGCGGCCAGGGCGAGCCACGCCTCCACCATGGCGGCGCACCCCCCTTTCATGTCGGCGCTCCCCAGCCCGCGGATAAGACCGTTCTCCTCCTGCGCCCCGAAGGATTCCAGGTCCCACGAAGGCACGGTATCCACGTGCCCCGCCAGGTAGAGCCCCGGCTCTCCTTCCCCCATGGTCACGCACAGGTTGTAGCGCTCCTCATCGTCCACGTGCTGGCGCGTCACGGCGAAGCCGGCGCGGCCGAGCAGCTCTTCCAGGTAGAGCTGGATGTCCTCCTCCTTGCCGGACGGCGAGTAGATGTGCAGGAGGTCGAGGAACGTTCTCCGCAGCCGGTCGGGGTCGATTGCCCGCCATACTCTCTCCAGGCGGCCGGTCATGGCTTTTTCCCCGGTTTTTTCTTCCCCTTGCGGGCCAGGTTGAGGGTCATGTAGACATGCTGGTGGATGGTGTCGAACCCCTGTTTCCTGAAGAAGCGGATCGCCGGCTCGTTGTCGGCGGCGGTGTCGATCATGATCATCCGCACCCCCTGCTCCTTCAGGCGGCGCTTCAGCTCGGCGAACAGCCGGCTCCCCACCTGCCCCTTCTGAATGTCCTTGCGCACCCCGAGCCAGACCAGGTAGCCGTATTTCCAGGGGGAGTGCTGCTTCTTAACCGTGGTTCCGAGGGCGAACCCGAGTATCCTCTCCCCCGCTTCCGCCACCAGGCAGAGCTCGCTGTCCGAATTGAACAGGGTGATGATTTCGTATTCGTCCCAGGTGCGGTAGAGGCTCTTGGAATATTCGGCGGTAAAGACTTCCTCGCCGATGTGAAAGACTTGGGGGAAATCGTCGATGGTCATTTCCCGGATGCGGACCGTTTCTTCGACGGTCAAAGGACGTTCTGTCATTGCTGGCCTCGCGCGTAATGAAGTAGCTCTATTGTAACTATAACAGACTTGAGCCGGTTTTCTCGCCGGAGGGTGCGGAACGGCTCGATATTTCGGGCGATGAATCCTTGACAATGAAGGCGTATTAAAATATTCTCCCCTCATGCTGCGCAGGGATAGCACCGGTGGGGGGTTGGGGGTCATGCTTGACAGGTTGAAGCCGCACATCGTCCCGCTGCTGGTCCTCCTGGCGGCGACCGGTGCTGTCTACGGGCAGAGCTTGGGTCACGAGTTCCTCATCACCTGGGACGACCAGAAATACGTGACGGGCAACGAGGCGGTGCGGGGCTTCACCGCGGCGCACCTGAAGACGGCCTTCTCCACCTTTTACATCGGCAACTACGCGCCGCTCCAGATCGTCTCCTACATGGCGGACTATACCGTCTGGGGGATGCGGGCGGCGGGCTTCATCCTCACCAACATCATCCTCCACGCCCTGGGGGGGCTCCTCTACTACCTCCTCCTGTTCCGGCTCACCGGCCGGCGGCCCTGGGCGTTTCTCGCCTCCTTCATCTTCCTGCTCCACCCGGTCCAGGTCGAATCGGCGGTCTGGATCTCCCAGCGCAAGAACCTCCTCGCCATGGTCTTCTTCCTGGCCTCGTTTCTCCTCTACACGGCATACCGGCGGCCGGGAAATTACAACGCAAAATCCGCACCTCAAAACTCAGAACTCAAAACTCAAAACTCAAAACTGCTCTATGCCGGCTCCGTTGCCGCGTTCCTCTGCGCCCTCCTCGCCAAGTCGGTGGCGGTGATCCTGCCGCCGGTCCTGCTCCTCTACGACTGGTGCCTGGTGCCGAAGGAGCGGCGGGAGGGGTGGCGTGCAGACAAGGTCCCGTATGTGCTGGCGGCGGCGGCCGTGGCGGCGCTCGCCTGGGAAAGCCAGACACAGGAGCTCGGCGGGGGGAGGCGGGGGTTCCACGGCGGCAGTCCGCTGGCCACCTTCTGCACCATGCTGCCGGTGTTCGTCCGCTACGTGGGGATGCTCCTCTGGCCGGCGAACCTGAGCGCCATCTACACGCCGCCGGTGAAGGGCGGGGTTGACGCTGAAGTGGCGCTGGCAGCGCTTCTCCTGGCCGTCATGGGCGCGGGGATGGTGCTCCTCTGCCGGCGGCGGAAGGATCTCTTCTTCTGGGGGGCGCTGTTCTGGGTGGGGCTCGTGCCGGTGGCGCAGATCGTCCCGCTCGTTACCCTGATGAACGACCGCTATCTCTATTTCCCGCTTTTGGGAGGGGCGGCCCTGGTCGCCGGGGGGATGGCGGAGCTCGTGGACCGGGCGCCGCTCCCGTCCCGGCGCTGGCTCGGTGGGGCTTTCTTCCTGCCGCTCCTCATCCTGCCGGTCCTGTCGTTCCAGCGTGCCGCGGTATGGCGCGATTCCCTCACCCTCTGGACCGATACCATCGCCAAGGCCCCGGACAGCCCGCTCACCAACTTCTCCCTCGCGTCGGTGTACCAGATGAATGGCCGGCTGGACGACGCCATACCGCTCTACCGGCGGGCGCTCGAGCTCGATCCCCGGGACCGCGACACCCTGATCAACCTGAGCAACCTCTACCTGGACCGGGGAGAGCCGGACCAGGCGCTGCCATACGTCCGGCAGCTGGTGGACAACCATCCGGCCTTTGCCGGCGGCTATCTCGCCCTTGCCCACTACCATTTCCTCACCCGCAACCTGCCGGCAGCGGAGGCCGCCTGTCAGCGGGCCGTGCAGCTGGAGCCCGCCTCCCCCCTGGCGCTGCGCTACCTGGGCGTCACCTACCGGATGGAGGGGAACATCGCGGCGGCCAGGGAAACGGACCTCCGGGCGCTGGCGGCAGGGGGGGAGTCCCCGGAGCTCCGCTTCGAAATGGCCCGCATCGAGGCGGCGGGGGGGAATGGCGGCGCGGCCCTGGAGCAGCTGGAGAGCGCGTTCCGGCTCGGGTTTCGTGACCTGGATCTCCTTGCCGGGAGCCCGGAACTGGCACCCCTGCGGGGGACGCCGGAGTTCCGGCAGCTGCTGGGGAGGTACCTACAGCAGTAGGGTTCGCAGATCCCGCACCGCACAAAAAAGCCCGCTTTCGCGGGCTTTCGTGCGTCAGGTGGCTTGCGCGTCGGCATACAGGGGACACTACGTGCGGTACGGTGAAAGCAGCACCTGTAGAGCACTATGATTTTCTTGACACGACGAGGGGATATGGTAATTTGAGAGGCGGTTAATGGGGGCAGAGATGAAATCAAGGACTCGAATAAGAAAGCTGTGTCGTTGAGAATCGGCGCCGCGGAGAAAAAGTTGCAGGCGGAGGTGAAGGCGTTGGGGGGAAGGTGGAATCCGGAGCTAAAGGTTGGCTTGTACCATACGGCTGCATTTATGGAACGAACCTGGAAAAGTTTGTAATAGTAGAAGCGAGCGGAGACCATCAACAGGCGAAAAGTTTGTAGATGTACAAACCTGAACTTTAGATTTTGCAGGTCAGTGTTTGCAGTATTACAAACTTTGATGGTTTGTATTACTACAAACTTATTTACAGTATTACAAACATGTTTGTACATGTATAAACCAGCCCATAATTAGGTGATTAACGAGTTATGTGGATCAAGAATAAAAGGTGAATTCGATGGACAATGAAATCCATGCCGAGTTACGTCGCAGAATTGCTGATGGAACGATTGCCGCTGCTTCAAAAAAAGAATTAGAAGCATATTCAAATGCGTTATGTGTGGCTGGAACAGCCGCAATATATGGTAATTCGTACAACGCAGTATTTAGCATGGTACAAATGCTTCTAAATACCAGAATAAGTGAAGAATCTGACAATGAAGCAAGAAAAATAAAAGAAGAAATAGATTCCATAAGACACCAAGAAATACAGAATAAACTAGAAGAACTGAAAAAGCCACACTGGAGCACAACTTACAACTTTGCTGCTACTGTGATTGCGGCTGTGGCTTCCTGTCTAGCAGTAGGTTTGACTGTCTATCAGATTCGAGCTTCAAAACCCTCGTCTGAAGGTCAGAAATCTGGATCGCAAATGTCTGCCGTTCAACCCTATTTGTCCAGCTCACATAAGCCGTTGTTACACACGCAATCACAGTTATCAACGACACGAAAAAAGAAGCCATAGAAATTTTTATATATTGTTTATAAACAGGGTCGGATTGAGATTCCATAAACTCCACTTTCTGAAGCGAAGAAAGCACATAACTCTCGGGCGCACGCCGTCTCCGCTTCGCTACGCGGGTGGCCCTCATACACGTTGAAAGATTAAAAAGAGGACAAGATACTGAAAGACGATCTTATTGAAATTCTAGATGCCCTCGCTGATGGCTTTTGTGACCGACGAGCATATAAATGCCTTCTGAGATTTCTACCAGCATACTACTCGCTAAACGGAATGACAGACGGGCTTGAAGGGTGCAGGAAAGGACTAGCGGACACCCGTGCATTGTGCAGTGGTGATCTTAAAGAGGACGAAACAGATAAAATCAACAAGGCCATCAACCTAATTGATAGAGCCTTGTCCCGTTGAGAAAATAATGAAAACTAATTCCGCTACAACTGCGAAAGAGCTTCTGAAGGTTATGACAACCCGTTTGGCCATGCAACAGAACGAGATCATAAAACCTCAAGAAGCCATCAAGACCGCCACAGAAGCACTTGTTGGTCAATTGGAATTGTTCCCTGAGGAAGAGAAGATCAGCATTATAATCGAAGGCGAATCCGCGAAATACGTCCAAGAATCTACAGGCAAGGTCTTAGCTGAAGTGGCAGTTTTCAACCAGGCGGCGGCAGACGGTCTCCGCTGACGCTCCGCCGCTGCGCCCCCACACCGTTGGGCAAGAGAAGGAAATAAAATCATGAAAATCATAGTAACCCGCGACAGCGTTTGTGCAGCAGATGATTTCGACCCACCTCATGAGAAGAGCTTCCGATTCAGCGACGAAAAACCAATGAAAGCAGTATTACAAGAACTGCTGAGTGTATATTTGCCTAAGATAGCAGGTGGAAAGGCCACATGGGTTGCTCAGACAGATGCTCCACTTGCGGTGGTGGCGCAGGAATGGGAAGAGCCAGAAATGATTAAAGAAGTTGCTACTGTTTCGGATGTTTTTCCTGCTGGAACCTCGCCGCGCCTTTATTTTGAGTATCTGGCACAAGAAGCACCTTCCACTGTTCTTCAAAAGCTGAAGAAAATTTGAAAAGCAGAGCCCAACACGCCACACGAGACCGTCTCGCTCCGCTCGCGGCTCAGTGGCTGCCCCGTTGTCCAAATAAAAGAGGAATCTATGAAATTCATTCTCCTTTCATTTTTTCTGGCCCTTTCGACAGCTTCCTTTGCATCTTCCTGCCCTCCTGACCTCGACAAAAAGAAACCAATTGACCAAGTCATCACAAAGCTTGCAGACGTGGATGGAGACGGCCTTGAAGATAAGTTGGAGCTTCACCTTAAAGGCAAAGATTTTCATTCGCCAATTACTTGGGGGCTAAAAATATACTCAAAAGGGAAGGTTATCTATCAAAGGAGCGGGAGTAACAAACGAATTGAGCCTTTTTTCTCGCAGAAAGGCTACATTGCAGGCTGCACAGGCTATGATGATTGCAAGTGCAAATGGTTTTTCCACGATTACCTTGACCAGATGATTATTAAGATGACGAGTGAAAATGCCGGGGTATTTGACAAAACTGCTCCCAACTCCATTTATGCAACTGCTAAAAAGTATCTCCATAAGGAATATAAGAAAAATCCAAAATTCGTTGATAAGGCAATCAACAATGCTGTTGAGCGGCTTTTGTCAGGGAAAGCTGTTGCTATTCAAGCTTTCGACGAACCTGAAATTACAACTCCACCAATGATCTGGATGCCTGAGTTTAAGCGATTCGTCCCGATATACGAAGACTGAGGCCAACTAAGCGCAGCAGCAGTCTCCGCTAACGCTCCGCTGCTGTGCTCTCCCCCGTTGGCCTTGAAGAGGTAATTATGTCATCAACAGAGACAGGAATAAATTTTGAAAATGCAGTGCTAAATATCCTTGAAATGCTGCGAGCGGAGTTCCCATCCCGAGTGTATTTGTCGAAACAGCCAAAGATCAGACTTCAAAATGAGGAAACAGTCATCCCAGATTTCGAAATTGCTGTTGACTTACCGCACGTGTATTCAAAGTACTTGATTGAATGCCAAGACCGTAAAAAAAATTCAAAATCAATCATCCATAAGATCCAATACATAAGATCAAAATCTAACCGCAACAAGTTCCTTTTCGTTTACAACAACAAAATTTCAAAGGAAACCGAGAGATCGCTAAAAAATGAGGGTGTCATTGTTCTTTCCTTGACTGATCTTTCTGAATTTGCCGAACGCTTGAAATTAACATTAAAAGCAACACCACCGCCGTCTTCATACGATGGAGGTGGCGGCGATGATGAATGGGACGCTGACGTAGAACAAGAGGAATAGAGCGTATAGAGTGGTCAAGTCTCCAAATATCAAATTTGAGATTTGATAGACCCCTGACACCCCTCCAGCCGTTGTAATAAGGTAAAGATGCCATGATAAAAATATATCCATCAGACAGACATTCAAAAGTAACAATTAAAGGTATCGATTATCTTGATATTGAATCCGACGAGATTGAAAATCGCCCATGCTTTCACTTGGAAGACTCTGTTTTCATAGAAGATATATTGGATATTCCCATCGAACATTTTCCAGACATCACAACTCTTGCGATAGGCTCAAGAAAGAAGCCACTTGAATATTTCAAATTCTATGAACTAACAAGGGAAAATGACGATTTTTATACATCAATTATATGCACTTTATACCCATTACAGTGGACGTATCCATGGGACATAAATACTTTTTTTGAAACAATTGAAAAGGTAACAGCTGCTGTAAATGATGTAAATGATCAGAATGTTGTCTTTATCAACGAGCTAGATGAAGATTTCAGCTATTATCATTTTACAATAAGAATACATTCAAAAGTTGTACCGACAAATTTAGAGTCAATTATACATCCTCAAATTAAAACACTGATAAAAATACACAAGCAAACATGCTCGATAATGGGTGAAACACCACGCAAAGAAGATCTCATTGAACTTAAACCTAATTTCTTTGGTTTAGGCGTAAATATTAACGCTCTTTTGAGGTGGTGCTCTAAAAAAATAAGCAGCAAATAGTAAACCTGGAGTCGTCGAAGTTCCAGCTTCCAAAAAAGTCGAAGCAGATGATTTGCCAACACTCGGCTCAACCCGCTTAAAAACCACGGGGGTCAGCCTCAAGCCGTTGAACAGAATTAAGACGGAGAGAAAAAGAAAATGGCACAGCCTGAAGGCATCCCCAAGCAGAAAAACATCATAAGAATCGATATGCCAAAAATTAAGGGGCGTAAAGGCGGGGGAACGCATGGGTGGCAGGTAAAGTTTGAGTTCAATGAGCGTGAAATTTCAAAGTTTTTTGGTGACAAAAAATATGGCGGAATGCTTCCCGCTTTGGACGAAGCTATAAGTTTTCGCGACTCCTTTAAAATTGATATCCACGCAGCCAGAGCGGACATGCCGGTAAACACCCCCGAGCATAAAGACGGAGAAAAAATCCCAGGTGTTTTCTTTATTAGAGGCAAAAAGAAAGCAAGATCTGACGAGTATTGTTCATACTGGCACGCGCAGTGGACTACACCTGAAGGAGTGAGGGAGTACAAAAACTTTTTCATATCGCGTTATGGACATGAAAAAGCCCGTGAGCTAGCAATCCAAGCGAGGCTTGGTGTTACCCACAAAAGAAGTAACCCCCATTCACCATTTGTAATCCCATCTGATCAAAATATTAAACTCTGGCGATACTTGGATTTTACGAAATTCGTTTCTATGCTGGAGAAGCGTTGCCTCTTTTTTCCCTTTGCAGACTACTTAAACGACCCCTTTGAAGGCGCCCTATCTGTAATCAATAAATCAATCCGACCTACCATATTTGAAAAGAAATTTTTCGAAACAAATATCAATAGAGCAAAGCTACGTTCCCGAGTCGCAATCAATTCATGGCATATGAATTCACATGAATCTGCGGCCATGTGGAAGCTGTACGCTCAGACCAATGAAGCAGTTTGCATTCAAACCACCTACGCAAACCTAAGAAACGCATTGCCACAAATATTCAAGATTTACCAGATGAACTATGTTGACTATAACTCAAATTATATCCCTGAATATCATCCTTTGACACCATTCGTATTCAAGAGAAAATCATTTGAACATGAACAGGAATTGCGTGCCTTTATTGATATGGAAGAAGCTGAGAGTGACTTGCAGAGCTTTCTTGGTATTGAAGCAAATCAAACCGGAATATACAAAGCAGTTAGCCTAAAAGACCTGATTCAGACAGTATTTGTCGCGCCACAGTCGGAAGACTGGTTTTATGATTTGGTAAAAAGTGTATGCAACACATACCATCTAAGTGAAGTGCCGGTAGTAAGATCATCGCTTGAAACAGAGCCTTTCTACTAATACCAAACCTAGGAGATTTTAAGTGAAAGAATTTGAAAAATACTCACAACCTATCCTTGGCGGAATTGCATTGTATATAGTTGCCTTTTTTGCGTATTGGGTAGCAATGAAAAGCAATTTTTTAGACCCATCTAACCAAAATGGTAAATTTGCTTTGTGTGGCCAAGTTGGTGACACTTTTGGAGCTTTTAACGCATTTGTCTCAGGACTAGCATTGCTAGGTTTGGTGGTAACATTAGCTTTTCAGATTCATCAATTTAAAATAACTCAGGAAAGCACAGATGAAAACCAAGCAGAAAATTCTTTTTTCACTATGGTTGATGTTCTTAACGGTATTGTTGATTCAATGACATTTTCAATTTTAGATACCCTCAACGAGAAGGAAATCAAATTCAAAGGTAAGGAGTGTTTTTCAGAAATATTTCGTGAACTCGATAACATTGCTGCTGTGCGGAAAAAGGCCGTAAATCTCGACGTGCCAATGTTGGCTGAAGAGGAAGAGCGAGTTAAATATATCGTGAAGCAGTATGAAGATATATACACCTTTAATCATGAACAGCTCGGTCATTTCTTCAGGTACCTCTATAACATAATCAAATACATTAAATTCAAATTTAAAGAAAAAGAGGAGATGCAGTCTCTCTACATCGGATTACTACAGGCGCAACTTTCAAACCATGAACTTTCGCTGCTAATGTGTAATGCTCTATCAAAACATGGAAAAAGCAGCGCTAAGGTCGACCAGTTCAGGCAGTGGCTTGACGAGCATAATTTTCTTGAGAACATTGATCGAAGCTCCGTAATTGATCCTGCTCTTTTGAAGTGCTATCCAAAGACAAAGTTTAAGTTTCTGAAACAGTCTTAATAATTTCACACAACGATGTCCAACTTGCGCCAAGACCGGCCCAGAATCAAGCCGGTCAGGCTTATGGCGTTATCGCGTAAAGGAAAAGGAAATTACATGTCACTACTTCGAGAAATACAAGATGCGGCCATTGATTCGAAAACAGACTTGACGGTTTTGCTCAGGAAATGCAAAGTCCTTGCGGCCCGCTTAGGAAGCCCCGATTTCAAACAATGGGTGGAAAATGAGCTGAGTGGATATTCTGATATTGAAAGCTTGCCGGATTACCGTGTTTGGCGAGTAAATTCAAAAGGGCATTTTTCTGGTCCGTTCCAATCTGGACTTCGTAACGCAGATATACCCATGTCCTGCATTCCTAAAGACTTCCATAAGAATCTATCCCATGCATACGGAACCGTACGCACGGTGGTGTGGGAGGCGGGGAGACCCGCCTCCTACCCGATTGGCGCCCAAGCAAGGAGGTAAATATTGAACGAAGATTCCCCAATTACCCTAGCCAATTGGCAACAAGATTTTGTCGACCAATTTTTGTCGCAGCAACACTCAAAAAGTCTTCTGGTTGCAGCCCCAGGAACCGGTAAAACCATTACAGCACTTTTTGCGGCTAACAAAATGCTAGAGCGCGGATTAGTTGATTCGCTATTAGTGATTTCTGACCGGATTGTTCTACGAGACCAGTGGCGACACATTGCCAACCGCTACGGCATCGAGCTTGAGAACTCTCTTGAAAACCATCTCGGAAGGTATGGCGTGTCGGCGACTTTGCAGTCATTACGTACAAAGGATGCGGAAGCGAGGGTTGAAGCCGCTGCACGTGCAAGGCGTTGGCTAATCGTCGCCGACGATCCTGCGTACGAAACGAAGTCACTTGTATCACTCGTAGATCGAATGTTAAGCCTTAATAACGATAGCAAGGCTCTGTTTATCTCAAGAAATGTTCCTCAAGGACTATCGTATGAGTCTGAGTTCCGTTTTAAGACAGAGTTCATTCTTGAGCGCTCGATACTTGAGGCACCTGCAACAGAAATTCGTGTTGCCCGCTACGCACCAAGCTTCTCACTTCTACGACAACTTCAAAAAGGCACCACAGCCCTCGATAGTTTGTCTTGGCGAGAATTTGAGAAGCTAATTGCCACGCTGCTTGAGAAGGATGGATACACCGTGGAGCTAATGCAGGGATCAAAGGACGGTGGCGTTGACGTCATTGCAGTAAAGGATCTCGGCGCCAACGGCTATTTTAAGGCACTATGGCAGGCAAAGAAGCAAGCTTTAACGAACAAAGTTGGCATCTCAGTCGTTCGTGAGCTGGCCGATACAAGACAGGAATTTGGTGCAAGCAAGGGCATTATTGTTACTTCATCATACCTCACTAGCGGTGCTCTTAATCGTATCAATCGTGACAAGTACATTCTTGGAAAAGTAGACCGTGAGGATCTTGATGCGTGGATACGTCGAACACTCTTTAGCTCTGGATATCCTTGACACGCATAAAGGCGTGGGGTCAGGCTTGCAATCGGGCAATTAGCAACGAGTTACACAAATACAGCCTGACACCAGTGAATGCCAAATTGTGCAGCAAGCCGTCAAGCTGCCGACTCAAGGTCAAGCGGTTCAACCTTGGGAAGCGGTTTTTGCGAGGCCTGCCAGAGATCCCATTTGGCCTGGTTCACCAGCCATGACTCCGGTGAAGTTCCCGTCAGCAGGCCAACCTTGATTGCCATTTGGGCGGTCATGGCCGTATGGCCATTCAACAACCGGGAAAGATGGGGGCGCGACACCCCCAAACGGGCTGCGACCTCGCCTATGCTCATTTCCTCCGGCAGAAATTCTCGCAGTACTGCGCCGGGATGTGCGGGATTATGCATGCGCGCCATATAATCTCCTTCAGTGATAGTCCTGGTAATCGACCAGGACGGCATCTCTTGATCATGTGCCAATTGTAACCTGTTAGCTTACATGTTACAACTGTTTTTTGGGAATGCGCGATGAGGGAAAGGGGATAAAGGGTCACGTTTCCAAAACTCAAAAAGATGAAAAGAGAGTTCCCAACGCTTATAAGGCCCTGGTACTGGCCGGTCAGCCTTGCGTTGTACAAACCAGTGAAATGCAGAAATATTGGAAACGGGGAGAACTGGAGAAATGAATTTTTCGGGAAGGGACCAGGCATGAAACATTTGACTCAGCAGCTCGTCCGTAACCTGTTCCTGCCAGGCGTTGCCGCCCTCCTCCTGTCCACCCCATTGCCGTCCCATGCCGTGCAACTCGGCCGGCCGGCCCCGGAATTCAGCCTGGCTGACTTGCAGGGGAACACGGTGAGTATCTCCTCCTTGCGCGGCAAGGTGGTGATCCTGAATTTCTGGTCCACTGCCTGTGTTCCGTGCGTCAAGGAAATCCCGGCCCTGAACAATCTGTATCTCGACCTGCAGGGAGACGGCCTGTCGGTGCTGGGCATCGCCCTCGACAGCTCTGACAAGCCGGTGCGGGAACTGGCGTCCAGATTGAAGATCCGTTATCCTGTGCTGCTGGATAAAGCGAAAGATGTCTATTTCGATGCCTATGGCCTCTTCGGTCAACCGGTCAGCGTGATCATCGATCGCCGGGGGATCGTCCGGGACAAGATCTACGGCGAGGTGGACTGGGCCTCGCAAACGGTGAAGAAGAAGCTGAACAACTATCTGAAAGGTGGGTAAATCGATGAGGAACGCACTATGGGGATTGTTGGCAGGCAGCGCTCTGTTGCTGCTGGGCGGCTGCAGCGGGAACAACTTCCTGGTTTACAAGCAGGGGCACCATTTTTTCGTGACCAGTTCAGGTAAGGAGCTGCGCACGGTGCTCTGTGATTCCGGCGACATGAAACGGGTCCTGCTGGATGCGAAACTTGCCGCCCCGTTGTCGCAGGAGCTGAATGACAGTATTTGCGGCCAGGAGAAGGTGCGAGACCGTGTGCTGGCGGTGCTGGAGAAGATGACCCCGGAAGAGAGGAGCCGTCTCAAGATGGCCTTCCGGATGAATGATTACGACATCAACGACATCGCCAACTGTTGAGGGGGCGTCAACCACTAGGTGCCCGGGGGGCACCTGCCGTCACACATATACTTCAACCTCTGCGCCGCGCATTACAACTCCGGCTGCCTCACGGGGAGCGTGACAATGACCTCCGTCCCCTTGCCGGTGGTGCTGCGGACTTCTATGTCCCCGTTGTGCCGCTTGACGACCCCGTAACTGACGGTGAGCCCCAGGCCGGGGCCCTTGCCGACCGGCTTGGTTGTGAAGAACGGGTCGAAGATCTTGCCGAGCTGGTGGGGGGGGATGCCGCAGCCGGTGTCGCGAATGCTGATCACGACCTGCGGGGGGGCGGCAGGAGGGGTGACCACGTGTGCGGCGACCTCCACGCTCCCTCCGTCCGGCATGGCATTCGTCGCATTCTGCAGGATATTGGCGAACACCTCGAACAGCTTGACGAAATCCCCCTCGATGCCGGGCAGGGCCGGATCGGGGTGCCAGGTCACCGCTACGCCTGCCTGGGCAAACTGCCCCCCCATGGCCTCCAGGGTGTCCGTGAGCACTTCGTTGACGTCTACCCGGGAGAAGGAGCAGTGGGACTGCATGGAGAACCGGATCAGGTCTTCGACGATCTTCTGGCACCGTCCGGCGGCGCTCTCGATGCTCTCCAGCACGTCGATTTCCTCCATCAGTTCCGGTTCGATCGGTTTGGTAAGGGTGGACCTGCGCAGCAGCTGAATGGCCCCCAGAATGCCGGCCAGGGGATTGTTCAGCTCATGCGCAGCCCCGGAAATGACCTCGCTGAGGGTGGCCAGCTTTTCGGACTGGATGAGCTTCGCCTGGGCTTCCTTGAGGTGGCGGGTCTTTTCTTCCACTTTCAGTTCCAGCGTGCGGTTCCATTCCTCGCGCTCGATCTCCGCCCGCTTGCGCTCGGTGATGTCCCGGAAAATGCCCCGCGTCGCCACCGGCCTGCCGTCCACGAAGTTGCAGTTGACGCTCCCTTCGAGAACGATCACCCTTCCATCCTTGGTGACGAACTGAATCTCCATTCGGGGAACCGTCTCGCCGCTCATGACCCGCTGGAAGAGGGGGAGGCAATGGCTCCGGCATGCGGGGGCAAGGATGTCGAATACCTTGAGCGTGGCGATCTCCCCGTCCGTATACCCCATGGTTTCCTTCCAGGCGCGGTTGACGTACAGGAAGGAACCGCGCGGGTCAACACTCTGGATCAGGTCGTTGGCATTTTCCAGCAGATCGCGGTAACGTTCTTCGCTTTCCTGCAGCGATTGTTCCGCCCGCTTCCGGTCGGAGTTGTCCAGGAAGCTTTCCACCAGGTGGTGGCGTCCGTGCAGCATGATGGCGGCGACCGTCTTGATGATCGGGATGCGCGCGCCGGCGGCCGTCAGCAATGTCCGCTCGGCGTTGTCGATCCGCTGTCCCATGTCGGTTATGGGGCACATCCCGGTTTCGGCGGGGCAGATGAACTTGTGGCAGACCGAGCCGATGATCGTTTCCCTGGGGGCGCCGATCATCTCGACCGCCTTGGGATTGGCGTCCACGATGGCATGGGTTTCGGCGTCGATCACCAGAATCCCCACCTGCACCGTGGCAAGGATGGTCGCCAGGTACAGTTGACTTTCTTCCAGCATCCCCTCGATCCGTGCCGGATCGACGGCACCTTCCGCCAGGCCGTGCCCTGTCCCCCGTTTGCCCACGCCGGGGTTGTTGTTGTGTACCATGCGCCGCTCCGTCTGTTCCGCCACGCCGGGGTCGGCGCGGTGGCTTGATCACACAATGATATTGAATGGGTCGGGATTTTGCCGATAACGCAAGTAGTTATAAATGTAATGAGAAAATACGATTATTTAGATAAATTATCAAGAAAAAACTATTGACGGAAGACGTCCGGCGAAGTGCGTGAACCGGTGAACGGGGCGCGCAACTGGTCCTTGCCGAGGTGTCGCCGGAAATGGTATGTTTGTTGAGGAGCCTAACCGGGATCATGCGAGAGGGGAACATGCATTCGACGTCGATGCACCGGATCGCCTGGCTGAAACCAGAGGTACGGGACGAACAGTGGGAGTTTTTTCATCATCCCGCCAAGCAGGACTATTACCGGCGGCACGGCGTCGATTGGGAGCGGATCGTGGCTGCCGACGCTCACGGCCGGTTTGTCCCCTATCCCCGCTCGAACCGGGTGCTGGGGGTGCCGGTCGTTCTCTCCTACGACACCTACGAGGAGTACGCCACATACCTCGCCAAGGCCAAAAGGGGGTATCGCCGGAGCTATGCGAAGATGGAGGAAGAGCTGCAGCGGGCGGGTTCGCTGACCTTGCCGGCGCCCATCATCCTCCAGTGCGGCGGCGAGGCATTGTTGTTCTCCGGGTACCGGCGGCTCTGCCTCGCCTGGAACCACGGCATGGTGCCGTTCGTCTGGCTGCTCCCGCTGCCGTAGGCCGCTACTCCTTCCAGGCGAAGGTGATGCCGCCGGCACTGTAGCTTTCGGGGGCATCGACGGACAGCTTGAGGTATTCCCCCGGCTGGAGCTCTTCGGTGATCTTGTCGGCGAGGACGTACCCTTTGCTGCGCAGGTCGTTCTCGAATTGTGCGGCGTCCTGCAGCGGGACGAATCGTGATGCGACATGCATGGCTTCGCTCCTGTCGTTCGGGTCATGTCGAGGCGTGGTGCTTCATGCCGTAAGTATAGCAGTTGTTGCGGTGAATGCAGTGCCCATCTTCCCCTCACCCCCCGCTTTGCAAAATTACCGTTCCCGGGTACACTTTCTTAAGGCGGGTTATTCGAGGGAAAGACGGGGGGCGGCCATGGGGGGACGTTTTGCCGTGACGGCGCTGTTGGTTTTGCTTTCGACGGTAAGCGCCGGCAGTTCGGCGCAGCAGATCCGGGTCTGGTCGGTGGCGAAGAAAGGGTACGTCATGACGGAAAGGGTTGTCAAGAGCGATGCGGAGTGGAAAAAGCTCCTCACCCCGGAGCAGTTCCAGGTGACGCGCAAGAAGGGAACGGAAAGGCCGTTTGCCAACGCGTACTGGAACAACCACGAAAAGGGAATCTACCAGTGCGTCTGCTGCGGCCTCGACCTGTACAGTTCGGACACCAAGTTCGAGTCCGGCACCGGCTGGCCGAGCTTCACGGCGCCGGTCGCCCCAGAGAACGTCCTGACCAGGAAGGACCGTTCATTCTTCACGGTGCGGACCGAGGTCGTCTGCCCCCGGTGCGACGCCCACCTGGGGCACGTCTTCAACGACGGCCCGCCGCCGACCGGGCTTCGCTACTGCATGAACTCGGCGTCGCTCAAGTTCGTCAAGCAGGAGTGAGCCCGATGGTTCTCTCACGATTTTCTTGGGGACCTGACACCGTCTGATTACATGATTCGCTACTCCGGAAACTACTTTACAACTGTCTACTTGACAGGGAAGCTTACGCTTGCGGTCGGTGAAGGTTTGCAGGTTGTCGCCGGTAGTCGGCGTTATGCCGCTGCCGGTGTAGTAGGCGTAGGTCTCGTAGCGCCCCAGCTGGTCCGTCATCCTGGTGATCCGGTCCCGGTTGTCATACTCGTACAAGATTGTTGCCGTTGCCGTCGTAGAGATAGCGCGTCTGCATGCCGAACGGGTCGGTAACGCTTGCAATCCGGTCCATCGGGTCGTAAGCGTACGAGTTATTCAATTTGTCACCCCATCTCTTCTATACAGGTCTATCATGATGCAAATGTTTCGTCGGCGGGACATGCGCTTCAATTAATGCTCGAACTTTATCATAATTTCTTGGATTTATGAGCAAGTTTCTTCCTTTGGCTAAATGAATCGTAATTGTACTCGAAAACCAGCCTTTTTTGAAAGTTACTGATTCAATTTCTGTATAGTAAATTTTTGTTACACAAAGCATGGCTATAACAAGAAAATCTCCGTAAAATGAAACCCTTGCAATGGGGATATTACCACCAGCAATTAAAGCTCCTTTTGCAAATTGCCATTTAGCAGAGCACTTTTCCCAATATAATGGTTTAGTTTCTTTTTCCTCTGGCAATCTACGCCATGGTAGCGCAAACATAGTCAACAAGAGAAAGCCACCTACAACAGCTACAAAAACTAACGATAAAATAGATGAATCCACAGTTACAACCCCCTACTAATAGAAATAGGAGAGGCGACCCCAACTCCAAGACCAATGGATACACCATCAATATACCGTAGTGGGTTGAAAATAGATTTACTCGTATCCTGGGATTGGCGCAGTGTAAATTGCGCACCGGCGTATCGCCCCGCACCCAAATTTATTTTGTACCCAGCGCATTTCCCACCCGTTCCGCTTAAGTCTGAAATTCCAACAGAAACACCAGCATCAGCAATAACACCAATTGCAACATCTGTCCCTATTGGATTCGCGACGATCGTATTGCCAGGATTGCCTGAGTAATTCTTTATTGAACTCGAAACATCCGGACCGACCGCCACGCCTGGAGACACTGGAATGTGAAAACCAGTCGAGAAGGTTACATCGTAAAGCCCCAAAGGGTCAATCCAGTTAATCGGATTGTTTTGGACGTAGCTGTAGTAATTGATTCCCCCCCACAGCCTAATAGGGTCTTCAGATATGAACCTCTGCATTTCGGGTGAGTAGTACCTGGCTCGGTAATAGAGAAGTCCTGTTCCATCATTTTCCCTGCCGGTGTATTGGAACGGATTGTCTGAAATCTCACCAGTGGCAGTTGCATTCCCAAATGCATCATAAACATACGTCGTCTTCGTAACGCCAGTATCATCCGCCAGCGTCACTATCGATCCCAAAGCATCCCTAACGTAGTGCCTCGTGGTCGTGCTGTTAGTCCTGGTCAGCGGTTCGTCAATGTTGAGAGCGCGGATGTAGTTGGTGGCAACTCCCGACTTTGTCTCCTGGACGATATCCCAACGGTCGTACACGTATTGGGTCGCAGTGCCATTGACCGTCTTGCTTGTTCTCCTGTTCAGGGCATCGTAGGCGAAGCTTGCCGTCAGTGCAGGCCCGCTGATGCCGGTCAGCCGGTTTCGTGCATCCCAGATGTAAGTCGTGGTGCCTGAAGCGTCGGTTTTACTTGCCAGGTTGCCGTTGGCATCATACGTCGTGCTCTTATTATTATACCCCAGCATCTCGTTGGCCGCATCGTAGTTGGTGCTGCTGACGCTGGGCGAGAGGGTCTGCGTCGCGGTGCGCGTGAAGTTCTTCCGGTTGCCGTTGGCGTCGTAGCTGTAAGTGAGGTTCTCGATGGTCGCCGACGCCCCTTGCAAGAGCAAACTGGTCAGATGATTGGCGATGTCGTACCCGTAGGTGCTGGTGACGTACTTGTTGTTGGTGGCGGTGGGGATTTGCAGGGAGGTGCGACGGCCGGCGTTGTCGTAGCCGATGGTGTAGGTCCGGCTCTTGGTGCCGATTTTGGCGGCGATGTTGGTGAGCCTCCCCGCGGCGTCGAAGGTGTAGTTCACTGCGGATTGCCCGGCCACAGTCATGCTCGCCCGCCGGTAGTCCGCATCGTAGGTATAGCCGATGCTTCCCTGCGGCGTTGTTTCCTGGGAGATCAGGTCCAGTCCCCTCCCCGAACAGTTGCTGCAGCCGAAGTCGTTGAATGTATACCCGATTGTGCCCGAGAGGGAATCGGTGATGCTCGTGGCCCGCCCCACCACGTCGTAGGTGTACTGGATGGTGGCACCGTCGTTGAAGGTGACTTTTTTCAGGCGGTTCATGGGGTCGTACTGGTTGAAGGTGGCGATCTGCCCCTTGCGGTCGGTGAAGGTTTGCAGGTTGTCGCCGGTAGTCGGCGTTATGCCGGTGCCGGTGTAGTAGGCGTAGGTCTCGTAGCGCCCCAGCTGGTCCGTCATCCTGGTGATCCGGTCCCGGTTGTCGTACTCGTAC
>DATDNF010000036.1:0-9771 GCA_036518435.1 Geobacteraceae bacterium | reverse complement strand
CTTTTTCAGTAAAATGGGTGTAGGACATGGTGGGCTCCTTTCCGGGCGTGAGTGTTGGTCGCGCTTCACACACTACCAGAAAACCCCATCATGTCCTGCTTTTATATCACGTGGTGCACTTACGACTAGAATCTACCTGTTACCCAAGAAGAATACGAACGACGAAGCAATTCTTTTCCCGGCCTATCCCATCACCTGCGCTCCGAACTCACGAAAGAAAAAGTCACGCAGCTCAAAGAATCAGCCGATGCATTCGTCACGCAATGGGGTGCCAAATTGCTCGATGGTCACCCCGACTACTGGCTGATTGGCGGCTCTACGGGTGAGTTTACTTTTGAGCAAGCCAAGGGCTAATGCTTGCCCTCTACGGCGTAGACTCTGATGCGGCAAAATAGCGCCACGCAGAAACCGTTAGCTGCAAAGGAGATAAAATGAAAAAAACATTGATGATTCTTGGCGGCATTTTTCTGGCAATTTTGGTTGCAGGTGTAGTTGGATTTGTTTTTATCGCAACAAAGGGAAGCGCTCTGGATAAAGATAGTAAACAATATGTTGACACAGCAGTCCCAGCAATAGTTTCACAATGGAACAAGCAAGAACTCATCAATCGAGCTGGGCCAGAGCTTATGAAAACTGTCAAAGATAATGATTTTGAAAAGCTATTTACTATGTTCCGTAAACTTGGAGCATTTAAGAAGTACACTGGTTCAGAAGGACAAGCTAATATTTCCGTGACTTCAAAACACGGTAAAGTAACAACAGCAGCCTATGTTGCTAAGGCTGACTTTGAAAACGGACCTGCAGAAATTCAAGTGACTCTCATAAAGCATGCTGATAAGTGGCAAATACTTGGTTTCCGTATAAATTCAAAAGTTTTTCTTGAGTGAGATCGCCTTCTACTAACCTATAGCCAAAACAAAGGTGACAAATGCGTTTCACCCGGATAACATCTGATCGAATCGGATAAAATCGGATTAAACCGCTTTTAAATCCGCCTTGACCAGAAGTTATCAGATTCGATCCGTGCGCAAGGGGTTTGCCTTTGTATAGGGGAGGCTATGAAGCCGTTGTCATTTTGCCAACTTATGACATGCCTGCTCCTGACATTGTCGCTCTTCTGCGGCTTTGCCGTTGAGGCGAATCAAAGCGAGGTGCATGCGGTCTCCTTCAGCGTCACAGACAGGCGTGATGTAATAACCACGGACATTGACAGCGAGCTGCTCTTGCGCGTGTATAGAAGCGGGCTTGGATGGGATGTCCAGGTTGTGCGGAAACCTTACGACAAGCTTGCATCCTCAAACCTTTTATACCACAGCCCGGAATGGCACGGCCCCTACCCATCGCAAGTTTACGCCTGGCACGTAGCGGACAAGTACTTCCCGAATGAACGCGAGCTCGAAACGCGCGGCTACCCCTATGAATTCAGGATAATCCTGGAAAATCCCGTCGTAGAGAAAACCGGTGCTGACGTGACATTTGTATCTGGCACAATCAGAATCATCTGGCACCGAAAGTGATCGCATTGACAGTTGTCTCGGATAGGTGGAGAATAGATGAGCCGTCACCACTAGACATAGTTGAGGAGGCATCGAAATGAGAACATATCTTCTGCTTTTTTTAGTTTTCGCCCTCGCAGGACCGGCATACAGCGCAGACACCGCTTCCCAGATCGAGGCCATCAAGGGGCTGAACGCCAGGATCAAAAAAGAAAACGCCCTTATTACTCAGGTCAACGCCGCTGTCAATGCCAGGAATTGGCAGGAAGTGGAAACCAAGTCAAAACAATTGACCGCCATGAACCCCGATCGCTGGGAATACCACAGGACCCTGGCTGACGCGGAAATCAGCCTGGGAAAATATCGGGAGGCAGTGGATGCTTATGAAAAGGCCATAGGCTCGGCCCGGAAAAGTGACGGTACCGAATCCGACGCCGCTAAGGCGAAGACCAGGGAAGCCGTCTCAGCGATGTTCGTGAACGAAGGGAACGCCTACCTCAAGATGAGGAAAAACGATGAAGCAATTGCCGCGTATTCGAAAGCGGCGGAACTGTCCGACAAGCCCGGCACGGCCTATTTCAACATCTGCGCCACGCAATACAACTCCGGCAATATCGAAGGAGCGATCAAGGCGTGCGACAAGGCCATTCAGTATGATCCGAACAAGGCCGACGCATACTTCATCAAGGGTTCATGCATGTTTGGCACCGCCACGCTCGACCATCAGGGGAAACTTGTGGTGCCCGCAGGGACCGCGGAAACGCTGAAAAAATATCTGGAACTTGCTCCTGACGGTGGTCACGCGGCGGACGTGAAGGAAATGCTGAAGATGATCTGAAGCAACATGGTTACCCCCTCCGGCCGGCCTCAAAGACAAACCTTTCCCGCCAGATCTCCCGACAAAAAAGCCGCCCAAGCCTTCGATTCGGCTCACAGCGGCTTTCCGGCATTTTGCTGAAAATCCCTCCGCCTCAATTCTCCAGCATGACAGTAACACAGCAAGGTTAAGTATGAAGGATGAAATTTGAACCTTCAACCTTTGTTATCCGTGTCCGAATGTACCTGAAAGAGGGCGAGAGGTCCGTTTTTCTTGTCCGAATTCGGTGAACGTGGATTGGGGAACCGCGAAGGCGAGACGGGAAAAAAGGGGAAAAAAGACCCGGTCCCCCGTGGAGGGGGAAAATGGAGGACCGGGCATTGAAAGCATTGAGGCGGCAGGGGGGACTGCCGCGCCGGGGTAGTGCGTGTATACTCCCCTTTTGCAAAGGGGTCTTTGACTTTAGTCGACCGACTTTCTCAGGAAGGTCGGGATATCGTACTGATCCTCTTCCTCCTCGGCAAAGAAACCGCGCTGGCGGCCGAAGGTCTCCCGCTGCTGCTTCTCCCGGATGAACGTGGGGACTTCCCGGTTGATCTCGCTCCTGCCGGCCAGCGGGGCGACGCTCCGCATCTCCTGCTTCACCTTCTCCACGTCGAACCGGTCACCGAAGCCGGTGGCGATGGCGGTAATCTTGATGGTGTCGCCGAGCGCCTCGTCGATCACCAGACCGACGATGATGTTGGCATCTTCGTGGACCTTCTCGTGGATGATCCGGCTCGCATCGTCGAACTCGTCCATGGTCATGGCGGAGGAGCCGGAGATGTTGACCAGCACCCCCTTGGCACCGGAGATGTCGATATCCTCCAGGAGCGGGCTGGATATCGCCTTGGTGGCCGCCTCGACGGCCCGGTTCTCGCCGGCCGCAAGGCCGATACCCATCATCGCCATGCCCCGCTCGCTCATGATCGCCTTCACGTCGGCAAAGTCGACGTTGATCATCCCGGAGGTGGTGATCAGGTCGGATATACCCTGGACCGCCTGGCGGAGCACGTCGTCGGACGGCTTGAACGCGTCGAGAATCGACATGGACTTGCCGGCAAGCCCGAGCAGGCGGTCGTTGGGGATGACCACCAGAGAATCGACGTGCTTCTTCAGCTCCCTGATCCCGTCGTCCGCCTTGCCGAGCCGCTGTTTCCCTTCGCGGGTAAACGGCTTGGTGACCACGCCCACGGTGAGCGCGCCCACTTCCCGGGCCACGTCCGCGATCACCGGCGCCGCGCCGGTACCGGTGCCGCCCCCCATGCCGGCGGCGACGAAGATCATGTCCGCCCCCTTGAGGATCTCGGCGAGTCTCTCCCGGTCCTCCAGGGCCGCATCCCGGCCGGCGTTGGGATTGGCTCCCGCACCCAAACCCTTGGTCAACTGGGCGCCGATCTGCACCTTCACCGGTGCCTTGGACATGCGCAGGGACTGCACATCGGTGTTGGCGACGATGAACTCCACGTTGTGGACGTTGCTGGCGATCATGGTGTTGACGGCGTTCCCCCCGCCGCCACCGACCCCGATCACCTTGATCTTCGCACTCTGGTCAATGCTCTCATCAAATTCAAACATGGCTACTACCCCCTTTCTCTATTTCACCCCAACATTGGATTAATATTACGTTTATTGGGAATCACGATTTTTCGTCCTGGCAAGGCTGTCGAGGGATTGCGCGGAGGCGTAGCAGCGCTACGCCGCACAAGCGGTCCCGAAGACTTACGCAGCCAGGGCGGAAAAGCGTGGTTCCCCTTAGAAAAACTCCCCGAACCACTCCTTCATCCGTCGACTCACCCTCCTGAACAGGTTCTCGTCGGTCTGCGCCGTGGGGAACTCGCTGATCCCGACGTTCTTGCTCCCGTAGACCACAAGCCCCGTGCCGGTGGCGTACACCGGCGAGTTGACCACGTCCACGAGGCCGCCGATCTGCTGCGGCACGCCGCGGCGCACCGGCAGGTTGAAAATCTGCTCGGCCAGCTCCGGCATCCCCTCCAGAATCGTGCTCCCACCGGTGATCACCACACCGGAGGCGATCATGTCCTCGAAGCCGGACTTCACGATCTCCCGGTTGACCAGCGAGAAGATCTCCTCCACCCGCGGCTCCAGGATCTCGGCGAGAAGCTGGCGGGACAGCACCCGCGGCTTGCGCCCCCCCACGCTCGGCACTTCGATGGTCTCGTCCTTCCCCACCAGGGAGGCGAGGCAGCAACCGTATTTCTGCTTGATCTTCTCCGCCTCGGCCATCGGGGTGCGCAGCCCCACCGCGATGTCGTTGGTCATGTGGCTCCCCCCCAGGGAGAGGACCGAGGTGTGCTTGATGGCGCCGTCGACAAAGATGGCGATGTCGGTGGTGCCGCCGCCGATGTCGATCAGGGCGACCCCCAGTTCCTTCTCGTCCGCCGACAGGACAGCCTCGGACGAGGCGAGCTGCTCCAGGACGATGTCCGCCACGTCGAGCCCCGCCCGGTTGCACGACTTGATGATGTTCTGGGCACTCGCCACCGCGCCGGTGACGATGTGGACCTTCGCCTCCAGCCGCACCCCGCTCATCCCGAGCGGCTCCCGGATGCCGTCCTGGTCGTCGATGATGAATTCCTGGGGGAGGATATGGATCACTTCCCGGTCCATCGGGATGGCGATCGCCTTGGCCGCCTCGATCACCCGTTTGACGTCGTCCGGAGAAACCTCCCGGTTCTTGATGGCGATGATCCCCTGGGAGTTGAACCCCTTGATGTGGCCGCCGGCTATGCCAGCATAGACCGACTTGATCTCGCAACCGGCCATCAGCTCCGCCTCTTCCACCGCCTTCTTGATGGAGGCCACGGTGCTCTCGATGTTGATCACCACCCCCTTGCGCAGCCCCCGCGACGGGCTGGTGCCGATCCCCACGATATCGAGGCCGTCTTCCGTAACGTTGCCGACAATGGCACAGATCTTGGTGGTGCCGATATCGAGCCCTACGATCAGATTATCATTTCTCCCCGCCATGCTCCCCCCCTCCCGCGAAATCGGGCCCGCCCCTGCCGGGGCGCCACTATCCCTTCCCCGCGGCAATACTTTAACTGAAATGGTCCGACTTGTCTTTAAAAATCACGCCTTTTTCACGATAATTTTGTCGTTGTAGTCCAGGTCTATGTAGACGAGGGCCGCCATCTGGGGCTGGAGGTCCCGGTAGATCCTGCCCAGCCTGGCGAGCTTCTCGTCAAAGGCGCCGTTCCCCAGCTTGACCGGCACCCCCCCCTGGGCGGTAAACAGGGTAAAGCCGTACCCCTTGTCGTAGTGGATCTCGGAAACGTCGTCCAGCCGGAATGCCTGACTGGCGGCGAGGAGTGCTATCAGGTCGCGTGCCTGCTTCAGCATCTCCCGGGAATTGGCCGGGTCCTTCCCCAGGTCTTCTTCGCTGATCCCGGTCAGGACCGGGTAGTCGAGCCGGTCCCCTTCGTTCAGCGGCTTGAATATCT
This sequence comes from Geobacteraceae bacterium, assembly GCA_036518435.1. Classification (GTDB taxonomy): domain Bacteria; phylum Desulfobacterota; class Desulfuromonadia; order Geobacterales; family Geobacteraceae; genus JAMPXD01. Next base: position 3,955 of record DATDNF010000036.1, on the reverse strand, counting down.
CGCCGTTCTTGTCCAGGTAGTAGAGGTACCCCATGTTGACCACCGCCACCGGTTCCCGCTCGGTCACCTCTATGGCGAGACAATGGGGGAAATAGCGCCGGACCCGCACCTTCTCCACCCAGGGGTTCTTGACCAGCTGCTCGCCAATCCGCTGCAGCCGAAGACCCAGCATGTCGTCCCCCGGCTTCACCCCGGCCAGGCCGATCACCTCTTCACGGGTGAGGCGTTTCAGCTCGCTCACCTCGATCCGCTCCAGCCGCAGGAAGGTGGCGCGGACCACCACACCGTAAACCTCGTAACCGGTCAACACCACCAGAGCCACCACCAGGACGCCCCCGGCCAGGCGCACCGCTCTCTTGAAGAAGCCGCGGTAGTTGATCGGCTTGCGCTGCTTCTTCAGCCGGTTCTTGCCGGCCGGTCTGGTTTTTTTCGCATGGAGGTCGCGCATGGTGTTCTCGGTAGGGGCGGGGTTTCCCCGCCCAGGGCGCGGCAACCGCGCCCCTACACGTTTATTTTCACTGAGGCGGAGAGGGCGATCCGCTCCACCAACTCCTCGAAACCTATTCCCGCCCCGCCGGCGATCTCCGGCAGGAGCGAAAGGGCGGTCATTCCCGGCAGGGTGTTCACCTCCAGGAGGAAGCACTCCGCCGCCTCCGTCACCAGGAAGTCGACCCGGCTGTAGCCGCAGCAGCCGAGCGCCGCGTGCGCCCGTTCCCCTTCTCTCAGCACCTTCTCGTACAGCGGCGCGGGGAGCGGCGCAGGAAGGATATGCTCTGCCATCCCTGCGGTGTACTTCGCCTCGAAGTCGTAGAACTCATTCTTCGGCACGATCTCGATCGCCCCCAGTGCCCGGTCCGCCAGGATCCCCACCTGGATCTCCCGCCCCTTGACGAACCGTTCCACCAGGATCTCCTCGTCGTAGCGGAACGCCTCCGCCAGGGCCTGAGCGATCTCAGCCTCCGCCCGGACGATGCTCACCCCCACCGACGACCCCTCCTGCGAGGGCTTCACCACCACCGGCAGGGGAAAGGGGAGGCTCGCCGGGTCGAGGGTCTCGCCCCGCCGCAGCACCCGGTAGGGGGCGACCGTCAGGCCGGCAGCCGCAAAGGCCGTCTTGGCGAAGATCTTGTTCATGGCAAGGGCGCTCGCCATGACGCCGGAGCCGGTGTAGGGTATCCCCGCCACCTCCAGGAGCCCCTGGACCGCCCCGTCCTCACCCAGCCGGCCGTGCAGGCAGATGAAGGCAACCTCCACCGCCTCCCGCGCCAGCGCCTGGGCGATGTCCCGTCCCATGTCGATGGCGACCGCGTCGTACCCCCGGGCCAGAAGGGCCCGGTGCACGGCGGCGCCGCTCTTCAGCGACACCTCCCGCTCCGCGGAGAGGCCACCCATCAGCACGCCGATCTTCTTTTTTTTCAGCTCTTCTCTGGTCATAAATTGAGCCTTTTATTGTCACCACCAAGGCACCAAGAAAACGAACGCACATGCTCTTTCTGCGTGCCTCTGCGTCCTTTGGGGTTAATGCTTTTAGAGGTTCAAGCCTTTCGCTTCCTTTGTGTCTTTTGTATCTTCGTGTCTTCGTGGTGAATTTCGTTTTCAGTCTTCCCCGACGATCCACACTTCCTCTTCCAGCTCGATTCCTGACACGGCCTTGACCCGCTCCTTGATCAAGGCGGCAAGCTCGATGAAATCCCGGGCGGTCGCATCACCCAGGTTCACCAGGAAGTTGGCGTGCACCTCCGAAACCTGGGCGCCGCCGACCCGGTGTCCCCTGAGCCCCGCCCCGTCGATCAGCCGCCATGCCTGCTCTCCCTGCGGGTTTTTGAAGAACGATCCCGCATTCGGCTGGCTGACCCGCTGGGCGGTGCGCCGATGGGCGAGGAACCGCTCGATCCGTTCCTCGATCTCCGCCGGGCTCACCGCAGCGAGCCGGAAGGCGGCCGCTACGACAATCTCGCCCGGGTCGAGCCGCAGGTATCGGTAGCCGTACTCAAGCTCCTCCCGCGACCGGGTCCGCAGCTCCCCCCCCGCCAGGGAGGTGAGGCTCTCCAGGCGCTCCAGGACCGCCTCGCTGTGGGCGCCGGCGTTCATGGCGAGGGCGCCCCCCACCGTGCCGGGGATTCCGATAAGAAACTCAAGGCCGGTGAGGCGCCGCTCCCCGGCAAACCGGACCAGCGCTCCGTTGGTCACCCCCGCCCCGGCGCCCAGGAGGTTGCCGGGAAGCTCCTCCAGGGTGCGGAAGTTCCTGAGCGATATCGCCACCCCCCGGAAGCCGCCGTCCCTGACGAGCAGGTTATAGCCGCCGCCGATCACCAGGTACGGCGTTCCCCGATCTGCGAGGAGGCGCAGAAGCTCCCCGAGGTCCTCGAGGTCGGCCGGGGACACGAACAGGTCGGCCGCCCCTCCCACCCTGAGGGAGGTATGGCGGCTGAGCGGCTCGTCAACGAGCACCTCCCCCCGCACCCTCTCCCGCACCAGGGCGGCAAGCCCCTTCCTCACGCGCCTTCCCTGAGCGCTTTCAGGAGCGCCTCCCCCACCTGCCAGATGTTCCCCGCCCCGAGGGTGAGGACGATGTCACCGGGTCTCACGACCTGCAGCAGATGGCCGGGGATCGCCTCCCGGTCGGCGATGTAGCTCGATTCCTTCTGGCCGTGCTTCCTGACGCTCTGCCAGAGCGCCTCGGCGGTCACCCCGGGGATCGGCTGCTCTCCTGCCGGGTAGATGTCGGTCAGGACCAGGACGTCCGCGTCGTAGAACGACTTGACGAATTCGTCGAACAGCTCCTTGGTGCGCGAGTAGCGATGGGGCTGGAAAACCACCACCAGCCGGCGGTCGCTCCACCCCCCCTTGGCCGCGGCCAGGGTGGCCTTGATCTCGGTCGGATGGTGGCCGTAATCGTCCACCACCATGATCTCCCCCACTTCCCCCTTGATCTGGAAGCGCCGACCCACCCCGCCGAAATCGCGGAACCCGTCCCGGATCACGTCGAACGGGACGTTCAGCTCCATCGCCACGGCGATGCAGGCGAGCGCATTCAGGACGTTGTGGGCACCCGGCATCTTGAACGACACCTCGCCGAGCCGCTCCCCCTTGAAATGGGCGACAAAGGAAGTGGCGTTGCCGGAGAGCCTGATGTCGCTCGCCCGGAAGTCCGCCTGGCTGGAAAGGCCGTAGGTGACGAAGCGCTTCTTGACCTGCGGGATGACATCCGCCACGTTGGGGTTGTCGAGGCAGAGGACCGCCAGGCCGTAGAAGGGAATCTTGTTGATAAAGCCGACGAAAGTATCCTTGATCTCGCCGATCCCGCTGTAGAAATCGAGATGATCCGCGTCGATGTTGGTCACCACCGCGATGGTCGGGGAGAGCTTCAGGAAGGAGCCGTCCGACTCGTCCGCCTCGGCCACCAGGAACTCCCCCTGCCCCAGCTTGGCGTTGGAGCCGATGGAGTCGAGCCGGCCGCCGATCACGATGGTCGGGTCGATCCCCGCGAACCCCAGGATGGTGGCCACCATGGAGGTGGTGGTGGTCTTGCCGTGGGTGCCGGCGATGGCGATCCCGTACTTCATCCGCATCAGCTCGGCAAGCATCTCCGCCCGCGGGATCACCGGGATCAGCCGCTCCCGGGCCTCAACGACCTCGGGATTGTCGTCGTGCACCGCGCTGGAGATGACCACCACGTCCACGTTGGTGATATGCTCCCGGGCATGGCCGTAGAAGATCTCCCCCCCGAGGGAGGTAAGCCGCTCGGTGATCTCGGAGCTCCGGAGGTCGGAACCGGACACCTTGTAGCCGAGGTTCAGGAGGACCTCGGCGATGCCGCTCATGCCGATCCCGCCGATACCCACGAAGTGTATTTTCTCTATTTTGCCGTACATAACCGCCTTTTGGTTCTTGTAGGGGCGCCGCTTGCTGCGCCCCATGTCCATCGCCCGTTCAAAAGGGCGCAGCAAGCGGC
>DATDNF010000035.1:0-124800 GCA_036518435.1 Geobacteraceae bacterium | reverse complement strand
TGATGATCCGGGTAGCGCCACCCTCGACAAACACCCCCTACAGGTCCATGTGCAGGGCCGCCGATTTCTCGGCGGGCTTGAGGGGGCGGCTCCCTTCGGTGCTCTGCATCAGCACCTTGCCGCCGTACTCGGCATTCTTGCGGACCAGCTGTTCCGCGAGGTCCGCGTTCTTTGAGCGGAACGCCTCGATGATCTTCTGGTGCTCCTGCACAGAAATGTGCATCCTTCCCGGCAGGCTGAGCGATGCGGTCCGGAGGCGCTGGAACTTCCCCACCAGGTTCATGATCAGGTCGTACAGCTTCTCGTTGCCGGCCGCCCGGATGAACAGGTCGTGGAAATCGTTGTGCACCCTGAAGAACACCTTGAAGTCATTGTCGTCAGCCAGGTGGAGAAGCTTGTCGTTGACCGTCTGAAGCTTCTCCAGCTCCCGCGCGGTCAGGTTCTCGCACGCCCGGCGGGCCGCATACCCCTCCAGGATGCTCTTGATGGCGTAGAACTCCTCCACGTCCTTTTCGGAGAAGGAAACCACCACCGCCCCCTTGCGCGGGATAACGGTCAGGTACCCCTCCGATTCCAGCTGCCGGAAGGCTTCCCTGATAGGGGTCCGGCTGATGCCGAACCGCTCGGCCAGCTCCGGCTCCGCCACCTTCTCCCCCGGCTTCAGGGCGCCGGCGATGATGGCGTCGCGGATGGTCTCGAGGATCTTCTCCCGCAGGGTCAGATGCTTTTCAACATGCTTTTTCATAGAGGGTTCTCCCGGAAAGATCTCGTGCCATTGTATACAGTATACAAAAAATGTCAAGGAAATCAGTCACAACCCCTTCTTTGCAGCCGTTTCCCGCAAGCAAAAACTTGCCATTTCCGGTTTCTGGGAGTAATCTAGGGGCGAAGGAGCGGCCCATGGACCCGATGCGGCATCTGAAAATCTCCATCCTGGTGCTTCTCATCCTGGTGACCCTCGGCACGGCGGGGTACATGGGGATCGAAGGGTGGCGCTTTCTCGACGCCCTCTACATGACGGTCATCACCCTCGGAACGGTCGGCTTCCGGGAGGTGCACGAGCTCTCCGACGCCGGCAAGATCTTCACCATCTTCCTGATCATCTTCGGCGTCAGCGTCCTCGGCTACCTGGTGGGGAGCCTTGCCCAGATCATGTTCGAGGGGCAGTTCCAGCGGATCATCGGGAGGAAGAAAGTGGAAAAAATGGTTGAGGCCTTACGGGACCATTACATCATCTGCGGCTTCGGCAGAATGGGTTCGCTCATCTGCAAGGAGTTCACCGCCAAGCCCCTCCCGTTCGTGGTGGTGGAGAAGAGCGGCGAGATCGTCGAACGGCTGAAGGAGGAGGGGTACCTGTTCCTGCACGGGGACGCCACCGACGACGAGACCCTCCTGAAGGCGGGGATCATGAACGCGAGGGGGCTCATCTCGGTGGTCACCTCGGACACGGAAAACGTTTACATTACCCTGACCGCGCGCGGCCTCAACCCCGACCTTTACATCCTGGCCCGCTCCGGCGAGGAAGGATCGGAGATCAAGCTGAAGCGGGCGGGCGCCAACAAGGTCGTCTCCCCCTACCTGATCGGGGGAAGCAGGATGGCCCAGGCGATCCTGCGCCCCAACGTGGTGGATTTCATCGAGATCGCCACTGGCCGGGACAACCTGGAACTGCAGATGGAGGAGATCACCATCCCGGAACAATCCGGCTTCGTCGGCGAAAACCTGGTCAGCTCGGGCTTTCGCAAGGAAACCGGGGTGATCATCATCGGCATCAAGAAATCCGCCGGCAAGACGGTCTTCAACCCGAGCTCCCACGCCAAGCTCGAGGCGCACGACACCCTGATCGTCCTCGGCGAGCCGGCCGCCATCCAGAAACTGGAACAGCTGATCAACTGCGAGACCTGCGCCGACGCCATCATCAACAAACACCGAGGAGAGCAGCACCACCATGAGCACGAATAATAAAGAGATATTCGCCCACGTTCCCTATCCGTTCATCCGGGACAACCTCCCCCTCATCCTGGAGCGGCGGATCAACCCGGAGCTCTTTTTCCCCGCCGACGTCCTGGACAGCTTCATCCCGGAGGAACTCGCCGCCATCGCCGGGGCCCTGGCGCAGAACGGCCTGAAAACCACCATCCACGGCCCGTTCATGGACCTGAACCCCGGCTCTGCCGAGCCGCTCCTGCGCAAGGCGACCATCTCCCGCTTCCACCGGGCGATGGACGCCGCCGCGATCCTGAAACCGCGGGTGATCGTCCTGCACCCCGGCTACGACAAGTGGCGCTACGGCGGCATGCAGCAAACCTGGCTCGGCTTTGCTGTCGACACCTTCCGGGAGATGGCGGCGCGGGCGCAGGAGATCGGCTGCACGATCGCGGTGGAGAACATCTTCGAGGAGGAGCCGTCCACGCTGCGGGCGCTCCTGGAGGCGCTCGACTCCCCCTTTGTGCGGCACTGCTTCGATGTCGGCCACTGGAACCTGTTCGCCAGGGTGGGGCTGGAGGAGTGGTTCGCCGAGCTCGGGGGCTTCATCGCCGAGACCCACATCCACGACAACCGGGGGGAACGGGACGACCACGCCCCGCTCGGGGAGGGAGAGATCGACTTCGAGCTCTTCTTCGGCCTCATGGAGCGCTACGCGCCGGACGCCACCTGGACCATCGAGGCGCACAGCCGGGAGGCCCTGGAGCGATCGCTGGTGAACATCGAGAGGTACCGCTCGCCCCGGTGAACCGGGCGCGCGGGAGGAGCGGACAGCGGCATCCGATGGCAGGCTGTCCGCGGGTTGGGCAAAAAAAGGCCCCGCATGGTCCGCATGCGGGGCCTTTGTCATCACCGGATCACGACGGGATCAGAGTGGAGGGCCGGCCAGCAGTTCCAGGGGCGCGTCCAGCGCTTCCCCGCTGCTGGTGACATAGAGGACGTCGCCGCTGATCGTCACGTCCCAGGCGATCGATCGCTCCAGGCCGGCGGCCAGCTGCCTGACAAGGGCAATGTCGAGCCCCACGACCGTCAGGTTCGGGACAGCGGCCAGCCTGGCGAGATGCTGCCCGTCCCAACGGTGACGGTTCGGAGCGCTCGCCAGGAGGACCACCCGGCCGGCATGGCGGGCCGCCTTGAGCAGCCGCTCCGGTTCCGGCGTCCCCACCTCTATCCAGAGCGCCACCCGGTCATCGGGACCCTTGACCCACAGGTCGGGCTCGTCCCCGGCGCCGACCCCCCTGGTGAAGGCAACGTCGGGGCCGTAGCAGATGGCATACGCCAGAAGACGCAGCACCAGCCTCTCCGTCGTTTCCGACGGGTGCCGGGCCAGGGTGGCCTGGATCGTTTCGTAGATGCCGCGGTCCACGTGGGACAGTTGGATGGCGGCGCGGTAGACGGTTGAGGGCAAGGCCATGGGGTGATCGGGCTCCTTGGGATGTTCGCGGACTATGAAGCGGGGTACCGGGATGGCGTTTCGTGAAACAGGCGAGAGAGTCCCGCGCTGTTTCTCAACCTTTGTACCAGATTCCCTCCCGTATTTCCAGACATTTGGGGAACGTCGGATCATTGCACCTGTTGACATTTGTTCATTATTGTGATTTATTCAGCCATTAATTAAACCCAGGTGGTACACGATAATACTCAACCATCCGCGAGGATGGGGCGGAAAGCCTACAGGGTCTCAACGAGACAGCCGGGTTGCCGAAATATCATCGATATGCGGTCCCGGCTGTTCTGCTTCCAGCGGCAGGCATCCCGGGACCGCGGGGAAATCTCAAGGAGGTATCAGTCATGTCCAGGAAGTTCAAGCAGATCAGCAGGCTGGCGGTGGTGCTCGTGCCTGCCGCCCTGGCGCTCGGCGCGTCGGCCGCCTGCGCCGGCAATGTCGGGGTCGATTTCAATCTCCACCTCGGCAATCAGCCCCAGCAGGTCGTCGTCCCTGCGCCGGTTGAGCCGCAGCCGGTGCCGGTGGTCATCGAGCAGGACGTAGATTTCGTCTATCCCGCCCAGCTCGGCTTTTACGTTGCGGTGGGAGTGCCGTACGATCTCTTCTACGCGCAGAACACCTACTACATCTGCCGAGACGGGCACTGGTTCAGGGCACCCGGCAGCCGCGGGCCGTGGATGGCCATGCGGCACCGGGATCTCCCGCCGGGGCTGCGCAGGCACAACCTGGATCGGATCAGGGCTTACCGAAACGCCGAGTACGATGCCTACCGCAACGACCGGGACCACTACCGCGGCAGGCATTTCATGACGCGCAAGGAGGAATGGAAAGAGGCGCGCAGGGCGGAGAAGGAAGAGCGCAAGGAAGCGAAACGCGAGGATAAGGAGTACCGGAAGGAGATGAAACGGGCGGAGAAGGAAGAGCGCAAAGAGCACAAGCACAGGAAGCACGACGACGACTGATGCGCCGCCGGTTGCGGCTTGACAAGGGGGCTGCTTTTGCGAAAAGGCAGCCCCTTTTGTTGCTGCTCAGCGTAATGCCGGGAAAATGCACAGAGGGCGCACCGCAGCCGTTTTCATCTGCTATACTTGAACTGGGAATCATCACTCGCGGGAGGGAACCATGCCGACAATCGAACAGAAGATCATGATCAACGCGCCGCTGGCAAAGGTCTACAGCTTCATCACCAACGCCTCCAACTGGACCGAGTACGTCGCCAGCCTGACCGAGGTGAGCAACGTCTCATCGCCCGGACTCGAACCGGGGACCACCTTCGACTGGGAGTACCGGATGATGGGGGTCAAGCTCTCCGGCACCGGCCGGGTGACCGAAAACGAGTTCCGGAAGAGCTTCGCCATGCGCATGGAGGGGACCATCCCCATGACCGAGCACTACACCTTGCGGGAGCAGGACGGCGCCACCGAGCTGGCGATCCGGATCGAGTACCAGATGCCGGGCAGGGTGCTGGAGAAGATCGCCAACAGCAAGCTGGTGGAGAAGCTCAACCAGCGGGAGGGAGAGAACGTACTGGAGAAGATCAGGCTTCTGTGCGAGGAGTTGTAGCGGCAGGCCCTCGTTACACCCGATGGGGGTCAAAGCTTCCGCCAGTACGGCGCCTTCGCGGGCATGATCCAGCGCACCCCGCCGCGCGGGTCGTCCGTATCGCCGGCATAGCGGGGAATCAGGTGGATGTGCAGGTGCATGATCGTCTGGCCGGCGGCAGCGCCGTCGTTGATGCCGATGTTGAAACCGTCGGGCACGGATACACTCCCCGCTTTGGCAATGGAGAGCTGATGGGGATTCAGCAGAAGCTGCCGCATGCCGGCCAGCAGGTCGAGCAGCGCCGCCTGCTCTTCTCTGGTCGCCTCGAAGAAGGAGCACATGTGACGCTTCGGGACGATCAGGCTATGGCCGGGAGTCACGGGATAGCCGTCGTAGAGGGCTATCCCGTGGTCATTGGCCATGACGATCCCGGACGTGTCCGGATTGCAGAAGGGGCAGGCCGGTTGCATGGGCATATCACTTTCCATGGGCAGAAAATAAGTCTGCCCCGTAAGCTTGCCGAGCCCGATCTTGATGACGGCATCCCGGAGCGTTGTCGCGCATGAGGGGCGTACGCATTTATCGCACCTCGCCCCGGGTCATCGTAAAAGCGAACGGCGTGGGGGTATAGCCGGTAAGCACCCCGATCACGTTGATCTCCGATCCCGCAACGGGCGGTACCCGAACCGGTTTTTCCATCGTTATCTCCAGATCGACCATGTTGTTCTGCCGGTTTTCATCGGTGATCGCTGCGAGAATGCGCTCCCTGGTCGCGGAAATCACCTTCACGGGAATCTGCAGCCGTGCGGCACCCTGCTTCTGCTTATCCTGAATCGCCTGCCATACTTTCTGCGCCGCCTTCCCTGCTTCGGCGGAACAATCACGGTGGGCAAGGACAAACTCCCAGTCGCTGAAGGAGAGGGTGGCGGGGTCATTCTCCTCGACTGCCTGCACGGCAATCTCGCATTCCGTCGGTGCCGCCTTGACGGTAAAACCCGCTCGCGGCGAAACTCCCGTCTCTGCCGAGGCGAGCACTGTATCCCACCCCTGTTCGCTGCCGTGGTATTTCTTGTACTTAGCCTTGCCGTACTTCTCGATGCTTTGCGCTCCGGCACTGTTATTCTGTGCCTTGGCGAGGTTTATGGCCCGGGCTATGTACCAGAAACCGCTCGCCTCCAGCGGGGTCATCTCCAGGTCGGCAACGGCCAGCTGGTAGACATCCTGCAGGTTGGCCGGGTCGATCTCAAGGGACTGCAGGAAATAGTTGCGGGCAACGGCGTAATCCTTCGCCTGGAGGGCGCCGAACCCGGCGGCGCCGGCAAAGATACCCGTCATCTGCTTGCGCAACCGGGCAAACGCCTCATCCGTCATCTCCTCGGGCTTCGGCCAGCTCTGCACTGCCGCCAGTCCTTTTTCCCCGTTGGCCCGGACTTTCTCCGCCGCCTCCCGGTCCCCCCCGGTTGCCTTGAAACGCTGAAGATATACCGAGATGGCGAGTGCGCGGACATTGTCGGGATCGATCTGTAGGACGGCACTCGCCATCTGCTCCACCTTCGCCTGGTTGCCCGCCTGCTGGTATGCCGCCATCGCCTGCTCCAGGGCGTCGATCTTCATCACGCTGGCGGGATACCTGGCAAAAAAAGCCTCCATCGCCGCACCCTTCTGCGTCGGGTCCTGCACGTTCAACGCGGATATGTAGGCATTGTATTCGTCCGCATCCTTGATTACCTTCTGGGCGGCGGAGGCTACTCCCGCCGCCAGCACCACCATGGCGAGGGCAAGCATGAGCTTCACCAGCATTTTTTTCATGATTTCTCCTTTCGATCGTTCAGGCCGAGGGACGCCATGGAAAACAAGAAAGCCGCCCGGGCCTTGAATTTCGGCTCACTGCGGCTTTCGGCGTCATGCTGAAAAATCCCTTCATCCCGATTCCCCTGCATTGCATAAAAAACCGCTCCAATGTACATGAAACAGGGGCCTCGGTCAATCGTTCTTCCGCCTCACAGCTCCAGCCGCAGGAACGCCTCCACCACCTCCGGATCGAAGTGCCTCCCCGCTTCCGCCCGGAGGTGGTCCCGCACCTCCTCCTCCGGCATGCCGGCCCGGTACGACCGGTCCGAGCAGAGCGCATCCCACACGTCCACCACGGCGAAGACCCGCGCCATCAGCGGGATCTGCTCCCCTTTCAGATTGCGCGGGTAGCCGGTGCCGTCCCATTTCTCGTGGTGGCAGTACGGGATGTCCAGGGCGGGGCGGAGGAAGGGGATCGGGTAGAGCATGTCGTAGGCATAGCGCGGATGGCGGTCCATGACCGCGCGCTCCTCGGCGGTCAAAGGCCCCGGCTTGTGGAGTATCCGGTCCGGGATACCCATCTTGCCGATGTCATGCAGGAGCGACCCGCGCCGCACCTGCACGATCTCCTCTTCCCGCATCCCCAGCGCCCGCGCCAGGCGCAGGGCGATTTCGGTGACCCGCAGGGAGTGCCCCTCGGTCTTCTTGTCGCGCAGGTCGAGGGCGCGCGACCACCCCTCGATGGTGGCGTCGTAGGCGAGGATCAGCTCCCTGTTGGTGCGCTGTAGGTTGTCGAACAGCTCCGCGTTGTCGATGGCGATGGCCGCCTGCCCCGCCAGGGCCTCCAGGAAGTTCAGCCACTCCCGGTCGGGAGCGAAGGGGGCGCGGTGGAAGATCTCCAGCACCCCCTTTACCACCCCCTTGACGACGAACGGCACGGCGTGGTAGGCGGTGAACCCCTCGTCGGCGAAGGGGCGGAGGAGCTCCGCGGCGACCGCGTCAAACGAGAGCGCGGGGATGGCGACGATGCGCCGCTCGCAGGCGGCGCGCCCCGCCGCGCCCTCGCCCATGCGCAGCCGCGTGCCGGCTGCGGCCGTACCGCGAAAGCCCCGCCCCGCGGCGTACTCCAGGGTCTGGCTGTAGGGATTGAGGAGGAGCACGGCGGCGGCATCCGCCCGCAGCAGGGTGGTGACCTGTTCGAGGAGGACGTTCAGGGTGAGGCGCAGGTCGAGGCTGGCCGCGATGGCCGTCCCGATGGCGGCGATCGCCGCCACCTCGCGCTCGCGCTGCTTGCGCCGGGTGATGTCCTCGATCGTCCCCTCGTAGTAGGCGACCTTCCCCTCCCGGTCGCGCACCGCCTGGGCGCTCAGGGAAAGCCAGATGACGCTCCGGTCCGCCCGGTACATCCGGGTTTCGAATTCGCGCACCTCCCCCTGCTCCTCCAGGAGCCGCCGGAACCGCGTCCGGTCCTCCGGGTCGACGTACAGCTGATGCTGGATGTCGCTCACCGCGGCGATCGCCTCTTCCGGGGTCCGGTACCCCATGATGTGCGCAATCGCCGGGTTCATGGTCAGAAACCGACCCTGCGGCGTGGTCTGGAAGATCCCCTCCACCGCGTTGTCGAAGATGCTCCGGTATTTCTCCGCCGCCGCCCGGTGCCGGCCCGCCTCCTCTTCCAGCTCGGCAACCCGCCTTCGCAGCTGTGCCAGCTCGGCCAGGAGTTCCTTTTCCGTCCCGTGGTCACCCCGCATGCCCCTTCCCCTCCACTGCACGACCGGACTACCACAAACATACCACCGGCGGGGAAATCCACAAGGGAGGAGAAAGGGGCTGTTCAGCGCGGTTCAGAGGTAGGGGGAGAAGAGCTTCGCCGCCCCGTCCCGCACCCGCTCCGGCAGGGGCCTGCCGTCCATCTCCGCCAGGGTCACCTCGCGGGAGGCCGCCACCGTCGCCATGAAGTCGCGCTCCAGAAGTTCAGTGAAATCCCGATCGTAGACCTCCAGGTCGAACTCGAAGTTAAGCCGGAGGCTCCGCGGGTCGAGGTTCGCCGAGCCGATCAGGCCCCAGGCCCCGTCCACCAGGAGGAGCTTGGTGTGGACGAAGGGGGGGGGCTGGTAACAGACCCTGATCCCCTGCTGGAGGAGTTCCCACAGGTAGGCGCGGGTGGCCCAGTGGACGAAGGGGAGGTTGTTCCTGGCGGGGAGGACCAGGATCACCTCGATGCCGCGCAGGGCCGTGGTCGCCAGGGCGGAGATGAGCGGCTGGTCGGGGATGAAGTAGGGGGTCATGATCAGGACCCGCTGCCGGGCGCACGCCAACGCCCCCATGATGATCAGCTGGAGCTTGCGGAACTCCTTTTCCGGGCCGTCGGCCACCGCCCGCGCCAGGGCGGGGCCGGCAGGCGGGAGGGGGGGAAAGAGCCGCGGGTCGTTGAGGATCTCCCCGGTCACGAAGTGCCAGTCCCCGAGAAAAACCCGCTGCAGGTCCGCGACCACCGGCCCCTCCACCATGAAGTGGAGGTCAACCACCGGCGGCGCCCCGCCGGCGCCCTGCGCCAGGTGGCGGCCGCCGATGTTCATCCCGCCGGTGAACGCGCGGCAACCATCCACCACCAGGATCTTCCGGTGGTTGCGCAGGTTGACGTACACCTCCCGGCTGAGCGGGAGAAACCGCCCGACCCGCACCCGCGAATCCTTCAGGAGCCTGCGGGCGGTGGGGCGGGAATACTTCTCCCCCAGGCTGTCGATGATCACCCGTACTTCGACCCCCCGGTCGGCGGCGCTCTTCAGGGCATCCGTGAAGCGGCGCCCCGCCGCGTCCCCGTCGAAGATGTAGGTGCTGAGGTGGACCGAATGGCTCGCCCCGTCGATAGCCGCCAGCATGGCGGGGTAGGCGTTCTCGCCGTTCTTCAGCGGCTCGACCCGGTTGCCGGCAAGGAGCGGGAAATTCCCCACCCGGTCCCCCAGCCTGCGGAGCTCGGCCAGGTGCCCCAGCTCCGGCGGCAGGGGAGCGGCCGCGTCCTCGCCGCGCCCCTCGGGGAAGCTCGACCACCCCGTCAGCCGGCGGCCGCTCTCCAGCCACCGCCGCGCCCTCCGGTGTATCCGGTTCACCCCCATGGTCCAGTAGAGGAACGGGCCGGCCAGCGGGAAGGTGAGGCAGATCCCTATCCAGCCGAAGGCCGCGCGCGGGTCCCGCTTGAACAGAAGCGCATGACCGGCCGAGAGGAGCGACAGGGCAACCGCCGCAACGATGAGCACTCCCCAGAAGAAATGATCCAAACCGCCTCCCGATACCTCACCCGGTTATTGGTGCAACCGAGGATACCATAAAAAAGGGGGCGCAAGGCCCCCCTTTTTTCCCGACGACGCATTTACCGGGAGAACGCCTACAGCAGGCTGTACGGTTCCGCCCGCCTGGCCCACTCGCTCGCCGGGTAGTCCGCCTTCAGCTTCTCGTATGCCTCCTTGAGGGGCTTGGCGTCATGGGAGGCCTTGTAGCGGCTCACCCCGCGCAGGTAGATCGCCTCCGGCGCGGCGGCGCTTTTCGGGTATTCCCTGAGCAGCGTATCGAAGTGGATGAGCGCGTCGTTGAACTGGTCCGTGTCGAAGTCGATCTTTCCCATCCCCAGGAGCATCGACGGGATAAACTCCTCGGGGGGGAAGAAGCCGACCGTGCGGTGGTGCTCCTTGCCGTAGAAGTCGAGCACCACGATGGTGGGGGTCCACTTCACCTTGAACTCGTCCGCCAGCGGGCTGTCCGCCAGGACCTGGATCGGCACCATCCGGTTCATCACGAACTCCGCCACTTTTTCGTTCGGGTACGTAACTGCACCCATCTGTTTGCAGCCGATTCACCCCGGGTTGAAGAAATCGAGCAGGATCGGCTTTTTCTCCGCCTGTCCCTGTGCGAGGGATTTGTTCATTTCCGATTCCCATATGATCGCCATGGCAAACCTCCTTGTTCGTACTTGACTTTCTCTCTTCTAGGGTAGCCGGGCTTTTCGAGAAGTCAAGGAAGGGGGCGCGTGCGGAAACCTTGCAGTTTTTCCCGGCAATGATTATACTGCAATCAGTAGCCTAACGAACGACACCGAGGTACACCCATGAACGCACTGCGAACCACGTTCCTGATGGCACTGCTCACCGTCCTGCTGGTGATGGCCGGGGGCGCCATCGGCGGCAGGCACGGCATGACCTTCGCCCTGGTGATGGCCGGGGTGATGAATCTGGGCTCCTACTGGTTTTCCGACAAGATCGTCCTCGCCATGTACGGCGCCCGTGAAGCAACCGAGGCGGACTACCCCGAATTTTTCGGACTGGTACGCCAGCTGGCCGTCCAGGCGGGGATCCCCATGCCGCGGGTCTACATCATCGACTCGGAAACCCCGAACGCCTTCGCCACCGGGAGAAATCCGGAGCACGCGGCCGTGGCGGCCACCACCGGCATCATGCGGATACTCACCCGCGACGAGCTCCTCGGCGTGATGGCCCACGAGCTCTCCCACGTGAAGCACCGGGACATCCTGATCTCCTCCGTCGCCGCCACCATCGCCGGCGCCATCGCCTACCTCGCCCACATGGCCCAGTGGGCCGCCATCTTCGGCGGCGGCCGGGACCGGGACGAGGAAGGGGGGGGCGCCATAGGCCTGATCGTCATGGCCATCGTCCTGCCGATCGCAGCCATGCTGATCCAGATGGCGATCTCCCGCGCCCGTGAGTACGAGGCGGACAAGGGGGGCGCCGAGGTCTCGGGCAACCCCCTCTACCTCGCCGGCGCCCTGCGGAAGCTGGAGATGGCCAACCAGCAGATCCCGATGCAGGCCAACGCGGCCACCGCCCACATGTTCATCGTCAACCCCCTGACCGGCGGCGGTCTCATGTCGCTCTTCTCCACCCATCCCCCCCTGGAGGAGCGGGTGCGCCGGCTGGAAGAGATGGCCTACAGCCGCAGAGGCTGATGGAACAGCCCGGAAGGCGGAAGCGCGGAAGCACGGAAGGAAAGGCTTTTTCTTCCGCTTCCGCGCTTTTTGCTTTTAAAAGATTTTGCCAACCGGGCGCGAGATTTAAAAAGACCGCGCCCGCCCCTTAGGATACTCACATGACCACCACCAATCCCCGCCGCGCCGCCTATGACATCCTTCTCCGGATCGAGAACGAACGCTCCTATGCCGACATCCTGATCGACCGGGAACTCTCGGCCGGTGCCCTGCAAGGACCGGATCGGGGGCTCCTCACCGAACTGGTGTACGGCGTGCTCCGCCGGCGCGGCACCCTCGATCACATTATCAACCAGTTCTCGAAACAGCATGTGGAAAAACTGGAGCGGGCAGTGCTGATTCTGCTGCGCCTCGGCCTTTACCAGGAATTTTATCTCGACCGGGTACCGGTATCCGCCGCCGTCAACGAAACGGTCAAGCTCGCCCATACCCTCGCCCCCCGTGCCGCTGGCTTCATCAATGCGATCCTCCGCAGCGCTGACCGGGAGCGGAACGCCATCCGTTATCCGGACAGGGCCTCCGACCGGGCGGGCTTCATTGCCGCCTGCTACTCTACTCCCCGCTGGATAGCCGCGGACTGGATCGAGCAGCTGGGAATGGAGGAAGCGGAAGCCCTTGCCCGGGCCATGCTGGCAACACCCCCCTTCACGGTCCGGGTCAATACCCTGAAAACCGGCCGGGAGGATCTCAAGGCCCGCCTGGCCGGCGAGGGAATCGCGGCCGAAGCCGGCCGCTTCTCCCCCCTGGCCCTGCAGCTCTCCGGGTCCGTCCAGCTCGCCGCCGTCGCCAGCTTCCGGGAGGGGCTGTTCACGGTCCAGGACGAATCGTCACAGCTGGCGGCCATCTTCCTCGCTCCCCGGCCCGGCGAGCGGCTCCTCGACATCTGCGCCGCGCCGGGAGGGAAGACCACCCATCTGGCACAGTTGATGGAGAACCGGGGGACGATCCTCGCCTGTGACGCCGCCCCGCGCAAGCTTGAGCTGATCGAGGAAACTGCCGCCCGGCTCGGCGTGACCATTATCACTACCCTCCCCCTGAACGCGGTGAGACCCCTGCACCCTCTGGGAGAAGCGAAGTTCGACCGGATTCTCGTGGACGCCCCCTGCTCAGGGCTTGGGGTACTGCGGCGCAACCCCGAGGGGAAATGGTGGAAGACCCGCCAAAACATAACGGAACTGACCCTTATCCAGAAAGCGATCCTCGGCAACGCTGCCGGCCGGCTGGCGGAAGGAGGTACCCTCCTCTACGCCACCTGTTCCACCACCAGGGAGGAAAATGAGGCGGTAGTTGACGATTTTCTTTCCCGGCACAGCGGTTTTGTGCTAGAAGATTTACGGGAGCTGTTCCCGGAGCTCAGCACGCTCTTCACGGAGCGGGGGTGCTTCCGGAGCTGGCCGCAGAGGCACGGGATGGACGGCTTCTTCGCCGCCCGGCTAAAAAGATTATCATAGTCCCCTTGGACCTATATGTCCTATGGGTCCTATTTATCGGAGGTTCTACATGAAAAAGATCGCCCCTTCCATTCTCTCCGCCGATTTCGCCCGGCTGGGGGACGAGGTGCGGGCCGTTGCCGCGGCGGGCGCCGACTATATCCACGTGGACGTCATGGACGGCCATTTCGTCCCGAACATCACCATCGGCCCCCTGGTGGTGGAGGCTGTGCGCAAGGTGACCGAGCTGCCGCTCGACGTCCACCTGATGATCGAGAACCCCGACCTCTACATCCCGGAATTCGCCCGGGCCGGGGCGGACATCATCGTCGTGCACGCCGAGGCGACCAACCACCTGCACCGGACCGTCCAGCTGATCAAGTCGTTCGGAAAGAAAGCCGGGGTCTCCCTCAACCCGGCCACCCCCCTGAACGTCCTCGACTACATCCTGGATGAGCTCGACCTGGTGCTGCTGATGACCGTCAACCCGGGCTTCGGCGGCCAGTCGTTCATCGAGGCGTGCCTCCCCAAGGTCCACGCCCTGCGGGGTATGCTGGACAAGCGGGGGCTGGAGACGGAGCTGGAGGTGGACGGCGGCGTGAAGACCGACAACATCGACCGGATCGCCCACGCCGGCGCGGACGTGTTCGTGGCGGGGAGCGCCGTGTTCGGCAGCCCGGACTACGCCGCCACCATCGCGGAGCTGAAGCGGCGGACGAAAGAGCCGGTACTTTAACAATTGTTCGACGTTCCATGTTCGACGTTCCATGTCACCACCACAAGCCTTGAACATCGAACTTCGAACCTCGAACGGTATTTATGGATCTGAAGGAGAGAATCAAAACCGCCCTGGCCGCCCACGAGCGGGTCCCCATGGCGCCCGGCCCGGTCCCGGCCGCAGTCCTCCTCCCACTCTACCTCCGGTCGGGCTCCTGCCACGTCCTGTTCACCAAGCGGACCGAGCACCTGCATCACCACCGGGGGGAGATATCGTTCCCCGGCGGGGTGCGGCATCCCGAAGACCGCGATGCCCTGGCGACCGCCCTGCGGGAAACCGAGGAAGAGGTGGGGATCGCCCGCGCCGACGTGGAAGTCCTCGGTATGCTGGACGACTTCTACTCGATCCACGACTATCTGGTGACCCCCTGCGTGGGGTTCCTCCCCGCCGATCCCCGGTTCCGGATCAACCACGGAGAGATCGAGCGGCTGATCGAAGTCCCCCTCGACCAACTCCTCAATCCCGGGATCTTTCGCGCCGAAGACTGGCGCTGGCGCGGAAGGCAACAGCCGGTATATTTCTACAGGTGGGGCAACGACGAGATTTGGGGGCTGACCGCCGCCATTCTGAAGCAGTTCCTGGATATAGTGTTTCCCAAGTCCTGATTCTGCCGACGTAAAAGGACGAGGCCCTATGCCGGGCGAGCCGGCTCGAAGCCATGGCCGTTGCGGCAGAGGAAATGGAGGCCGCACCCGGTGCAGCGCGGTTTTTTACGGCAATGCTCCTTGCCGTGCTGGACGATGAGGGCGTGGTATTCGTTGAAAAGTGCCGGATCGGCGGGAAGATTCTCCATGAACAGGGCGCGAATCTCTTCGTAGCCGGCATGCTCCGGGATCAGCCCGAGGGTCCCAAAAAGCCGTTTGGTATAGGCATCCACCACGAACGACGGCTTTCCCCCCGCATACAGAAGGATGGAATCGCAGGTCTCCCGGCCGATCCCCCGCACCGTGAGGAGCTCCTCCCTCAGCTCCAGCCAGTCCCCCGCAAACATCCGCTCCAGGCTGCCGCCGTACCTCCCGAACAGCCAGGCGACGAATTCCTTCAGCCGGTCGCTCTTCACGTTGAAGAACCCCGCCGGCCGGATCGCCGCGGCGAGCCGCTCCATCGGGATGTCCCGCAACGCCTCCGCCGACAGGAGCCCTTCCCGCTTCAGGTTGGCGATCGCCTTCTCCACGTTCCCCCAGTTGGTGTTCTGGGTGAGGATCGCCCCCACGCACACCTCGAACGGGGTGTCGGCCGGCCACCAGTGGAGCGGGCCGTACTGCGCGAGAAGGAGGTCGAATATGCGGCGAATGTCCCGGCCCATCCTTTTTTTATAGAACAAGTCCCGGCGTGCTGGCAACGAAAAACTGGCGGCTGCCGCGCCGCGGTTGTTTTTCCCCGCCGTTGTGGTAAGATGGGAGCAGCGTCCGGGGCTCAAACCGTCCCCGCTGCCAATCCACAAGGAGTCCGTCCATGAAAAACGCCCGCATCCCGCTCCTCTCCTTCCTCCTGTTCCTGTCGTCCGGCTGCGCCATGTTCACCGCCTGGAAGACCATTCCGCCGCCGGGGGGGTGCGACCAGTGCCACACCGTGCCGATCAGCGCCAACTGGCAGGTGACATACAAGGCCCCGGTCCTGAGCGACGAGCGGGACAAGCTCTACTTCCAGACGGAACAGGCCACCATGCCCCAGGCGGGCAAACCGGCCTCGTCCCTGGACCTCCGGAAGGTGCAGGAGCAGCCCTGCTTCGAATGCCACCGCTCCCCCAACGCCAAGCACGCGGGGAGATCAGGGCATTACCACCACTGAAACAGTGCGGAAGCGCGCAAGCGCGGAAGAAAATGCCTTTCCTTCCGCGCTTGCGCCCTGAGGCTTCCGCGCTTACGGGCAGCCATGACCATGCCGATCCGCAAGACCAAGATCATCGCCACCCTCGGCCCGGCCAGCTCCTCCGGCGCCATGATCGAGCGGCTGATCCTCGCCGGGGCCGACCTGTTCCGCCTCAATTTTTCCCACGGCTCCAACGACATGAAGCAGGAAATCATCGGCACCGTCCGCCGCCTGTCGCACGCCCTCGGCCGGCAGACCGGCATCCTCGCCGACCTGCAGGGGCCGAAGATCAGGACCGGCCGGATGCGCGACGGTGCCCTGCCGCTGGCCAAGGGAGACCTGCTGGACATCACCACCGACGATGTCGCGGGCCGGCGGGGGCTGATCTCCACCGTCTACCGGGCGCTCCCCCGTGACGTCCGGCCCGGGTCGCGGATACTGATGGACGACGGCCTGATCGAGCTGAAGGTCCAGTCGGTCGCGGATGACACCGTCCACTGCGTGGTGGTGGAGGGGGGCATCCTGAAGGACCTGAAGGGAATCAACCTCCCGGGGGTGGAGGTCTCCGCACCGTCCCTCACCGACAAGGACCGGGGCGACCTGGAATTCTGCCTGGAGACGGGGGTGGACTTCATCGCCCTCTCTTTCGTGAGGAAGGGGGAGGACGTTGAGGAGCTGAAGCGGATCATCTACGAGCACGGTTTCAACACCCCCGTGATCGCCAAGATCGAGAAGCCCGAGGCGCTGCGCAACTTCAAGGCGATCCTGAAGGCCGCCGACGCAGTGATGGTGGCGCGGGGGGACCTGGGAGTCGAGATCGCCGCGGAAAAGGTGCCGCTGATCCAGAAGAAGATCATCCGGGCATGCAACGACGCGGGAAAGCCGGTGATCACCGCCACCCAGATGCTCGAATCGATGATCAGCCACCCCCGGCCGACCCGGGCGGAGACCTCGGACGTGGCCAACGCCATTCTGGACGGCACCGACGCGGTGATGCTCTCCGGCGAAACCGCCTCAGGCCAGTTCCCGGTCGAGGCGGTGCGGACCATGGTCAAGGTCGCCCTCGACGTGGAGCGCTCGGAGCTGAAACGGGCGGGACAGCAGCGGGAAAAGCCGACCGGCAACATCTCCGAGGCGGTGGCCGAGGCGGCCTGCAACGCGGCCGCCTCCCTCAGGGCCAAGGCGGTGGTGGTCTTCACCCAGTCCGGCAGCACCGCCCGGCTGATCGCCAAATACCGCCCGTCGCTTCCGATCATCGCCTTCACCCCTTTCCCGGAAATCCAGCGCCGCCTCTCCCTCTCCTGGGGGGTGCATGCGCGCCAGATCGGCTCTGTCGGAGAAACCGACCAGCAGATCGCCGCCGTGGAACAGACCCTGCTCGGCGCGGGGCTGAAGAAGGGTGACCTGGTGGTGATCACCATGGGGGTGCCGATCGAGGCGCGCGGCTCCACCAACCTGATGAAGGTGCACAAGCTCGGGACCGGCGTGTTCTACGAGATATTCTGAGTTCGGAGGAGTCTATGCGGAAGGTTTTCGACGAGACGCGGATCAACGGCATGCCGCTGGCCAACCGGCTGGTCCGCTCCGCCACCTGGGAAGGGATGTGCGATGCGGACGGCCGCCCCACCCCGAAGCTGGCGGTCTTCTACGCCAACCTGGCGAAGGGGGGTGTGGGGCTGATCATCACCGGCTACACCTTCATCCGCCCTGACGGGCGACAACTCCCCGGCCAGATGGGTATCCATGATGCAGGCTTCGCCGACGAGATGCGGGCCCTGACCCGGGCGGTACACGGGGAAGGAGGGAGGATCTGCCTCCAGTTGGTCCACTGCGGTGGCCAGACCTCGTCCCGGGCAATCGGCGGCCGGCCGGTCGCCCCGTCCGCGGTGGAAGCGAAGCAGTTCCCGGAGGTCCCCGCGGAGCTCGCCGTAGCCGAGATCGAGGCGCTTGTTCGCCAGTTCGGGGAGGGGGCGGCGCGGGCACGGGAGTGCGGCTTCGACGCGGTGCAGTTCCACGCCGCCCACGGCTACCTGATCAGCGAGTTCCTCTCCCCCCTCACCAACCGGCGCACGGATGCCTACGGGGGGAGCAGGGAGAACCGGTGCCGCTTCCTCACCGAAGCGTACCGGAGCGTGCGGAGCGCGGTGGGGAAGGATTTTCCCGTCATGGTCAAGCTGAACGGCTCCGACAACCTGGAAGGGGGGTTGGACGCGGACGATGCCCTATTCGCCGCCCGCCTCCTGGACGAGGAGGGGGTGGACGCCATCGAGGTGAGCGGCGGGACCCCCGCCTCGGGGGAGCAGACCACGGTCCGCCAGGGGATTGAGCGGCGCGAGCAGGAGGCGTACAACCTCCCGCAGGCGGCTCGGATCAAGAACGCGGTGAGATGCCCGGTCATGGTGGTGGGGGGATTCCGGAGCTTCGAGCTCGTCGAGGGGGTGATCCGCCGCGAGGAGGCGGATTACGTGGCGCTCGCCCGTCCCCTTATCCGCGAGCCCCACCTCCCTCTGCGCTGGGCGGAGGGTGACGAGGCGAAGGCGCGCTGCATCTCCTGCAACGGCTGCTTCAAGCCGGGGCTGAAGGAAGGGGGGATCTACTGCGTGGTGGACAAGATCGAGCGGGAGGCCCGGGGGACGGCGATCTGATATCGGGTGCCGGCCCTGAGCACATACCATGCACGAACGATTCGTCAGTGAAGCCATCACCCCCGTCGTCGCCACCATCGACACCTCGGCCATGTCGGCCGGCGAGCCCGGACTGCCGCACCGGTTCCTGTGGCACGGCCGGACCGTCGAGATCGTGACGCTGCTGCGCAGCTGGCACGAAACAGGGCGGTGCAGCCACGGCAGCCCCGAGATGTACGTGCGCAAGCACTGGTTCGAGGTGATCACGGCTGACGGCGAAACGATGAAGATCTACTTCGAGAGACAGCCCCGCCGCGGGAAGAAGGGAGCCAGATGGTGGCTGTTCAGCATTCGCGGACCGGAGGAGCAGCTTCCCTCCTAGCGCCAGATCGGGTTCACCACCGCCTACCGGCTCACCGCCTGCGCAGCGCTCTTCGCCGCGACGCTTCCGCCGCCACCTTCGGCAGAGGCGGAGTGATCAGCGTCCTTCATTCCGTTTGTTAGTCAGCTGAGTTGCCGTAGGATGCCTGCATTGAATGTCTTGTTCGTGGATTGGAGTTAACGGGCACTGGATCATGCTTCCCACGGGTTGAAGACAGTGGCGCCACAACGGTCGAAATCGGCAACGTTTCTCGTGGCGAGGGTGAGGCTATGGATTTCGGCGGTGGCCGCCAAGAGCGAATCGATCACCGGCAGCTTCGTCCCCGCACGTTCCGCCTCCCCCTGGATTTTTCCCCAGGCAACGGCAACCGCGGCGTCCACGGAGAGGATTCGCTTCGCGAACCGCTCAGCCAGGTCATGCTCCAGCCACTCCCTCAAGTCGGATTTGCGTGACGACTCCGGCAGTTTCGAGATCCCCTTCTCCAGCTCGCCCAACGTCAGCACGCTCAAGAAGAGCTTCCGCTCGTCAACCGAGTCCACCCAGCGAACCACTTTCCTATCGGGCCGCGGCTTGACGAGTTCAGAGATGACGCACGTGTCGAGAAGGAACGTCACAACTCCACCTCCCGCCCCGTATCCCGGCTCCGCTCAAGGTCCAGTTCGACGCCGTGGAGCGGCGAGGAGCGAAAAAACTCCGACAGCGGCGACCGGGGCCGGGTCAGCTCTTGATACTTTTCAAAGGAAACGACAACGGCAGCGGGAGCCCCGCGGAGAGTGATCGTTTGCGGCGCGCCGCGCCGCGCCTCTTCGACCACCCTGCTCAAGCGGTTTTTCGCCTCCTGAAGCTGCCACTCTCCCCCATGTTCCACAGTCTTCTTTCGAGTTGTCATGACATCCTCCCCACGTTCTGGCTAGACTGTCTAGATTATAACAAGATGAGTCGCGGAGGGCAACAATGATTTTGGATCGGGCGCCCCACCCGCCCCACTGCTGCGCCGGTCGATAAACCGGTCACAGAAGCAGACCATGGCATCATAGACTATCTCCGCCTTCTGATAGGAAAGGAGTTTCTGATAGCCGCCACGCGCCGGAATGAAGCCTTCAGGCATGTGGACTCCTTGAGCTTCTCTAATCTGAACAATCGAGAAATACACCCGCCACCACTGTCTGTCAACGCCAAAGACCCATTAAGCAAACACAAAGGCCCTCCGTGAAGACGGAAGGCCTTTGTGTTCAGACGGGCAAGAAAGCGCGGATTAGCTGTGCTCCCGCGTCGCGTGGAACTCCAGCTCCTTCCAGTTTTCCATGGTGTTGTCCAGCCGCCACTGGCTCCCCGCGAGGTACGCCAGGTTCCCCTCCCCGTCCCGGTAGAGGTGCATCGCCTCGCGCTTCTCGAACTCCTCCAGCTTCTTCCGCTCTCCGGTCACCCAGCGGGCGGTGACGTAGCCGACCGGTTCGTAGGTCGCCTTGACGTTGTACTCGTGCTCCAGGCGGTGCATCACCACGTCGAACTGGAGAAGCCCCACCGCGCCGACGATCCAGTCGCTCCCCATCAGCGGCCGGAACACCTGGGTGGTCCCCTCCTCGGCAAGCTGGACGAGCCCCTTCTCCAGCGCCTTGGACTTCATGGGGTCGAGGAGGCGCACCTTGCGGAAGTGCTCCGGGGCGAAGTTGGGAATGCCGGTGAACTTCAGCTCCTCACCCTGGGTGAAGGTGTCGCCGATCTTGATGGTGCCGTGGTTGTGGATGCCGATGATGTCCCCCGGAAAGGCCTCCTCCACGTTGGTCCGGTCCTGGGCCATGAAGATGGTGGCATTGGCGATCTGCACGTCGCGGCCGAGCCGGCTGTGCTTGACCCGCATCCCCCGGGTGAAACGGCCGGAGCAGATCCGGAAGAAGGCGATCCGGTCCCGGTGGGCCGGGTCCATGTTCGCCTGGATCTTGAAGACGAAGCCGGAGAACGGCTCCTCGTAGGGGGAGACCGTGCGGCTCACCGTCTCGCGCGGGAGCGGCGCGGGGGCGTGCTCGACGAAGGTGTCCAGGAGCTGCTGGACGCCGAAAGTGTTGATGGCGCTCCCGAAGAAGACCGGCGTCTGGAGCCCGGCGAGGTACGCCTCCTGCTCGAAGGGGTGGGCCGCCCCCTCCAGGAGCTCCACGTCGTTTCGCAGCTCCTCCACCTGGGAGCCCAGGAGCTCATCGAGGCGCGGGTCGGCGAGCCCCTGGACGGTCACCACTTCACCGGTTCCCCGGTCGGCCTCCGGGTCGAAGAAGGTGAGCTCCTTGGTGTAGAGGTGGTAGGTGCCGCGAAACCGCTTTCCCATCCCGATCGGCCAGGTCATCGGTGCGCACTGGATGCCCAGGTTCGCCTCGATGTCGTCCAGGAGATCGAGCGGCTCCCGCCCTTCCCGGTCGAGCTTGTTGATGAAGGTCATGATCGGGGTGTGGCGCAGCCGGCAGACCTCCAGGAGCTTCCTGGTCTGGCTCTCCACCCCCTTCACCGAGTCGATCACCATCAGCACCGAGTCGACCGCGGTGAGGACCCGGTAGGTGTCCTCGGAGAAGTCGTTGTGGCCGGGGGTGTCGAGGAGGTTCACCTCGTAGCCGTCGTAGTTGAACTTCATCACCGAGGAGGTGACCGAGATGCCGCGCTGCTTCTCCATCTCCATCCAGTCGGAGGTAGCGTGGCGGGCGCTCTTTCTCGCCCGCACCTCCCCCGCCTGCTGGATCGCGCCGCCGAACAGGAGGAGCTTCTCGGTGATGGTGGTCTTCCCGGCGTCCGGGTGGCTGATGATGGCGAAGGTGCGGCGTTTGTCGACTTCCTGCTGGTTGTGCTTATTCACGTAACTGCTCCGTCGTGTTCATGTGGGTGCAAGACACAAGAAAGGCGAAGATGTCCTCTTCGCCTCCCGAAGTACACGTATATCATTACATTTTTGGGGTGAAAAGGGCAACAGAAAAAATCGCTACCTGCGCCAGAGGAGCCGGTCGACTCCCCACCGTCCGCCTCCTCCTTTTGCCATTGTCCCCTCCATCGTCATGCCATGGAATAACCACCGGGGGGCGATTATAGCAGCGAATTCCCGCCAATGCCAGAGCCGATTTTGCAGGAGAGAAAGCCCTTTGCTTCGCATCCTCCGAAGTGGTACAGTTACGTGGAAGAGCAAAAACCTTTCATCGGGTCACGGGAAGCCATGTTCGTCGACACCCACTGCCATCTGGACGACCCCGTCCTCTTCGCCAGGCTCCCGGAGGTGCTGAAAGCAGGCGATGCGGCGGGGATCGGGAAATATCTCATCCCCGGTGTCGCCCCGGACGGCTGGGATCGCATCGCCGCTCTGGCAGCCAAGGAACCCGGGGTTTTCCCCGCCTTCGGCCTCCATCCGATGCTCGCCGGGCTGTTCGATGCCCAGCTCCTTGAGAGGCTCCGCTCATTCACCGGGGTGGCGGTTGCCGTCGGCGAGATCGGCCTCGACTACCTGGCGGCCGGCGTCCCGAGGGAAACGCAGCAAGTCGCCTTCCGTGCGCAGCTGCGTCTGGCCGTGGAGGCGGCGGTGCCGGTCATGATCCACTGCCGCCGGGCATTCCGGGATTTGCTCCACATCCTCCGGGAAGAGCGGGTGGAGCGGGTCGGCGGAGTGATGCACGCCTTTTCCGGGAGCCCGGAGACCGCCCGGGAGTGCGTGCAGCTCGGGCTGGCCATAGGTGTGGCCGGCCCGGCTACCTATGTTAATGCAGTCAGGCCCCTGGAGGTGGTGCGCCAGATACCGCTGGAACACCTCCTGCTGGAGACCGACGCGCCGGACCTAACCCCGGAGCCGCACCGAGGGGCGTCCAACGAGCCCGCCTTTCTTGTCGAGATCGCCCGGAAGGTGGCGGAGATCAAGGGGGTGACCGTCGAGACAGTCGCACGGATCACCACGCGAAACGCAACGAAACTGTTCCGCCTTTCATAGGGGCAAACCTGTGCTGCCCGCATCTGGGCAGTTTTTGCAAGTCGGACGCGAGATTTCGGCCAGATCGTCGTCGGCCCGCAGAAACCGTGCCGAGGCGTAGCCGCGCTACGTTGAGGCAGGGTTTCGAGGACACGACGGCGAGATGGGCGGAAGACCGCGCCCGCCCAATAGAAAATGCAAGAGGTGATTTAAATGTCCCATCTTCACCGCTTCTCCCGCACCGAGCTCCTGCTGGGGCCGGAGGGATTGCAGAAACTGAAAAAAGCACGGGTGGCCATCTTCGGCCTGGGAGGGGTCGGCGGATTCGCCGCCGAGGCCCTCTGCCGGGCCGGGATCGGCCGCCTGGTAATCGTCGACTTCGACGACATTTGTCTTACCAATGTCAACCGCCAGATCCACGCCATGGACGGCACTGTGGGCCGCGGGAAGAGCGAGGTGATGGCCGAACGGCTGCGGCTCATCAACCCGGACGCCGAGATCGTCCCCTGCAAGGATTTCTACTCGGCGGAAAACAGCGACTTCCTCCTCAGCCAGGGGCATGACTACGTGGTGGACGCCATCGATCACTTCACCAGCAAGATCCACCTGATCAGAAGCTGCAAGGAGCGTGGCATCCCGGTCATTTCCAGCATGGGGGCCGCCGCGAAGCTCGATCCGACCCGCATCCAGGTCGCCGACATCTCTGAGACCCACAAGTGCCGGATGGCCCGCTCGGTGCGCAAGCTCCTGCGCAAGGAGGGGATCGAGCGCGGGGTGAAGGTGGTGTTCTCCACCGAGGAGTACCGGGAACAGGCGGTGAAGGACGGGGGGTGCAAGGGAAACTGCATCTGCCCCAACAAGGACGACCAGCGCTTTTCCTGCGAGCACCGGCGCGTCATCCTGGGGAGCATCTCGTATATTCCCGCCATTTTCGGGCTGACCATGGCGGGAGTGGTGGTGAACGACCTGCTGGCGCAGAAAAAGTTTTGTTGACCGGTTGAACAAGCGGAATGTGCCGCTATACTGTAAACAAAACTACAATTCGATGCAGCAGGGAGGAACTCGCCATGGGAAAAGAGTACTCGATTCAGGAAGCGCTCAAGCTGGCAATCCAGGCGGAAAAGGACAGCATGGACTTTTACCGGCGGGCGGGTGCCGTCACCAAGAACGAGCGGGCGAAAAAGGTCTTCGATCTCCTTGCCAACGAGGAAGTGGGGCATCTGAAGTCGTTTTTCGACCACTACAAGGGGGCTGAATTCGGCGACCTGAAGGCCTTCATGGAATCCCCGCCCAACAAGAAGAATGCGACCTTCCAGGCCCTGGAAAAGGCGATCGACGAGGAGACCCACGAGCAGAAGGCACTGGAGATCGCCCTGAAGGAAGAAAAGGCCACCATCGACCAGTACACGCTGCTCGCCAGGGATATCGTCGATCCCCTGGTCAGGGGGGTTTTCGAAAAGGTGGTCAGGGAGACCGAAAACCACTATGCCCTGATCGAAGACGAATACATGCACATCATGACAATGGTGGACAAGTCCGACCAGGACATCTACGTGAGGGAATGATGATCAGGGAAACTCTCTCCGCAGGGATGGCGATGATCCTCGCGACGCTGGCTGCCGTTCCGGCGTTTGCCCAGCAGGACGTGCGCAGGATAAAGCCGAGCGAACCGGCGCTCAAGGTGATCGAGGAAAAGTGCCTGATCTGCCACAACAAGAAGCGGATCGATGCGGCCATCAAGGAGCGCCAGGACATGGAAAAGATCCTCCGGCGCATGGAAAAGAAGGGAGTCGTTCTGACCGAGGACGAACGCCGGGTCATGGGGCACTTCCAGTTTGAAAAACCGCTGAAGGGGAAGGCGGGCGAGGCTATGCCGCAAGAGAGAAAGGGGACCGGTTTCTCCAAGTAAGCGCGGTTTTACCCTGAAATGGAAAGCGACCCGGCAGATGTCGGGCCGCTTTTTTTGCGTCCGGAGGGGGTGGGCTATCTGGTCGCGTCGACCAGGAGCCCGTCGGTCGTGGCGGTTGCGCGGCAGTTGGAATACCCCTCCCGCTTGAGGCGAAACAGGAGGGCCGGAGCAGCCAGCGCGAGGCAGCCGGGGAAAAAGAGCTTGAGGCTCCCGTCAGCATTCACCGTGCGCCCGAGATCCGCCAGGTAGCTGGCGATTTCTGCAAGCGGCACCGGGCGATAGCCGGCTGGAGCACCTTCGGAGCCCGGCACTCCCGGGAGGTCGGCCCTTGACCGGAACGGCACGAGCGCGCCCCGGATCACGAGCGCCGTTATGTAACATCTCGTCAGTAGGGACATCATGAGATTCCGCAGGCGCCGGGCGCCGGCGCCTTTTTTATTTACTTCTCCTGCTGTTCTGCGCTTTAATTCCCCTATGGAAAGAGCGCACCTGCATTTCAGGCCGACCCTGGACTCCGGCGAAATCGAGCAGGGAGCGGCACGGCTCCTGGTGCCGGGACCGCTCGACGACCCGGACCTGGAGCGCCGCATTGCCCGGATCGAGGAGAGGTTCCGTATTTATGCCGCCTGCTCGCCCCACGGCCTCTGGGCACCGGGGCTCGTCATAACCCGCGAGATGCGGGGAATCGCCGAGGTGTACCTGCCGCTGGCCGAGATCCGCCGGGCCGTGCAGCGGCTCTTCACCCTCGCCCTCCGGTTCGAGCCGTTTCTTCCCGCTTCGGTGGTGCACGGCTCGGCAAGCTGGCCCGACACCCTGCACGCCCTTCATCCCCTGGTCCGGGAAGCCAATCCCGCGCGACTTATGCGCCGGCTGCTGGCCGACGGCGAGTTCCGCTCCCGCTTCCTCTTCTCCCTCTTTCTGCCGCACCGCTACGGCGGTGCATTCGGCCGCTATCCTGCGCAGCTGGCGTTCCTGGCGAACCGGCTGACCGCAGGCCGGCCGAAGGTCGCGGTGCGCTGCCTGGACGCGGCGTGCGGCAGCGGCGAGGGGAGCTACGAACTGGCCGAACTCCTCCTGGAATGCGGCTACGCGCCGGAGAAGATAACGGTGCATGGCACCACGGTGGAGGCGCTCGAACTGTTCGCGGCCGCCCATGGCTGGTTCCCCCACGATCCGGCTCGGCAGGCGGCGTTTCGCCGCCGCATCCGGCCGCTCTTTGCCAAGGGCGCCGCCGCAAGGGTCGCGTTCTCCCGGGAAGACCTCACCGGAACGGGTCGCGACCGGCAGGGGGAATACGACATCATCCTCTGCAACGGACTGCTGGGAGGCCCGCTCCTCAATGGGCGGGAGGAGCTGGCGGGAACGGTCGGCCGTCTCTGTGCACGGCTCAAAGCGGGGGGGATCCTGCTGGCTGCCGACCGCTTCCACGGCGGCTGGAAACGGTCGGTGCCCGACGATGCTCTCCGGAGCCTGCTGGCCGGAAACGGCCTGCGGCTCCTTGCGTGTGGGGAAGGTGTGGCGGGGGTGAAAGATTAAAAACGAATGAGAAGCCCTCCCCAGGAGAGCCCGCCGCCGAACCCCATCATCAGGACCAGGTCGCCGGCCTTGATGACGCCGTTTCGCAGGTTCTCGTCCAGGGCGAGCCCGACGGAAGCCGCCGCAGTGTTGCCGTACCGGTCGAGGTTCAGGAGGAACTTCTCCTTGGCAATGCCGGTCTTTTTCGAGATGAAGTCGATGATCCGGACGTTGGCCTGGTGGGGGATGATGTAGTCGAGCTCCTCCGGCTGCACGCCGGCCCGCGTAGTCACCTGCTCGATGATCTGGGGGATCACGTCCGTGGCGAACACGAACACCTTCTTCCCCTCCATCTTGAAGGTGTTTTCGCGCAGCGCGATGGTCTCGGCGGTGATCGGCTTGCGGGAGCCGGAGGATGGGACCTGGATCAGCTCCCATCCGTTGCCGTCGCTCCTGACGATGCTCTGGAGGATTCCCTTCTTTTCAGTGGTCGCCCCCAGGATCAACGCTCCGGCCCCGTCGCCGAACAGCGGGCAGGTGGTCTGGTCCTGGAAATCGAGGATCTTGGAATAGGTGTCGGCCCCGATCACCAGGACCTTTTTGTACTTCCCGGAACGGATGAAATTGTCGGCCGTCTCCACCGCGAAGACGAAGCTGCTGCAAACGGCGTTCATGTCGAAGGCAAAGGCGTTCGACGCGCCGATGTTTTTCTGCACCATGCAGGCGGCGGCGGGAAGGATCATGTCGGAGGTGGAAGTGCCGACGATGATGCAGTCGAGCTCGGCCGGATCGATCCCTCCCTGGCTCAGGGCGCTCCGCGCCGCGGCGGTGGCGAGGTCGGAGGACGACTGGGATTCTTCGGCAAAGCGTCGCTCCCGGATGCCGGTGCGGGAGAAGATCCAGTTGTCGGCATCTTCCACCAGGTAACTGAAAAAGTCGTTGGTCACCACCCGCTCGGGGACCGCTCCCCCGGTAGCCAGCACCTGTGAGTAGATCATGGGTCGCTCCATTCTTCTTCCGGATGCAAACACGGCCCTGTTTCAGGGCCGGTCAGTCACAGTTTTATCGCATAATCTAACACTGTTTGTCAAACCATATTACCATTATCCATCATTATTTGCCCTCCGCTCCCCCCTCCTCCTTATGGAGCAGGGCATCGACCACGCCATAGGCCCAGAGGACAAAAAACGCCGCCAGAAGATACCGCACCACCGGGCTTTTCTCCTTCAGCCCCTCGATCACCCCCTGCGCGGCAGCCATCCCGGAGAGCCTGGCGGTGACCAGGAGCGCCCCCATCCCTCGCAGGACCAGGAACAGTGCGGCCAGAAGGAAGATGTTGACCAGCACGATCATGATCCCCCCCTTCACCTTGTCACCCTTGTACAGCTGGCCGAGCCCCGGCAGGACAAATGCGGAAAGAAGCGCCGCCTTTATATTCTTGCTCATCTGACTACTCCGCGGATTCAGTGAAATGCGCCTGTGCGGATTCTAGCCCATCGCCCGAACCGTTGTCAATCTATTCGCCGAAACGGGGATTTCGCCCTATCCCGGGCCGGTTGACACTATCCCGCAATGGGTATACTATCAGGCGGTTGTCAGCGACCCCAGGAGACGCCCGTGAAGACGAAGACCCTGTTCACCTGCCAGAAATGCGGTTACCAGTCGGCCAAGTGGCTCGGGCGCTGTCCGGACTGCAATGCGTGGAACAGTCTCGTGGAAGAGGTCCAGGTCAAGCACCCGGCCGGTTCCCGCACTTCCGGCGCCGGCGCTGCCCCCGTGCCGATCGGCGACATCAGCGGAGAGGTCGAGAAACGCCTCTCCTGCGGCATCGCCGAGTTCGACCGGGTGCTCGGCGGGGGCCTCGTGGCGGGCTCGCTCGTCCTGATCGGCGGGACCCCCGGGATCGGCAAATCGACCCTCCTGCTGCAGGCCACGGACCTGCTGGCGAAATCGGCGGGAAACGTCCTCTACGTCTCCGGCGAGGAATCGGCCCAGCAGATCCGGCTGCGCGGCACCCGGATGGGTGTGGACGCCCGCCCCCTGTTCATTCTCCCCGAAACCTCCCTGGAAAAAATCGTGGCCCAGATCGAGCGGCTGAAGCCGATCGCGGTGGTGGTCGATTCCATCCAGACGGTGTTCACCTCCACCCTGGAATCGGCGCCGGGGAGCGTCAGCCAGGTGCGGGAATCGGCCGGCCGCCTGATGATGCTCGCCAAGGGGAGCGGCATCCCCATCCTGCTGGTCGGCCACGTCACCAAGGACGGCTCCATCGCCGGGCCGCGGGTGCTGGAGCATATGGTCGACACGGTCCTCTATTTCGAGGGAGACGCGGGCCATCCGTTCCGCATCCTCAGGGCGGTGAAGAACCGGTTCGGCTCCACCAACGAGATCGGGGTGTTCGAGATGAAGGAGGGGGGGCTCGCAGAGGTGCAGAACCCCTCGGAGCTCTTCCTGGCGGAACGCCCCCTCGGGGTTTCCGGGTCGGTGGTGGTGGCGACCCTGGAAGGGAGCCGGCCGCTCCTGGTGGAGCTCCAGGCCCTGGTGACCGGCTCTTCGCTCGGCTCGCCCCGGCGGACCACCATCGGCGTCGACCACAACCGCCTGGCGCTTCTGGTGGCAGTGCTGGAGAAGAAGGTCGGGCTCTCCCTGGCGGGGCAGGACATCTTTCTGAATGTCGCCGGCGGGGTGAAGCTGAACGAGCCGGCGGCGGACCTCGGCATGGTGGTCGCCGTGGCGTCCAGCCATCTCGACAAGACCGTGGACCCCCACTCCCTGATCATCGGGGAGGTCGGCCTGGCGGGCGAAGTGCGGGGGATCACCCAGCCGGAGATGCGGGTCAAGGAAGCGGCAAAATTCGGCTTCCACCGCTGCATCCTGCCGGCCGGCAACCTGAAGCAGGTCAAGGTGAAGGGGATGGAGCTGGTCGGGGTCAGGTCGGTGGAAGAAGCCATGGAACGGGTGATCTGATGAGGCTCTTGCAAAACTACTGCGGGGCCGGTCTGCATTGTTGCCGCTCGCTCGGCAGCTCAACGTAGCCGTGCTACGCCTCGCTCCCTCTCTCGCTTGCGCCTTGCATCCCGGCCTCCTCGCTACGTTTTTCAAGATCCTCTAACGGCAGATTTTGCTTTACATAATGGCCAAAATCCTTTTTAATGTTAAAAGGATATAACTGCATGAGGTGGTCCATGAAAGCAGAACAGCTGGAATATTTCAGAGGCAAACTTCAGGAAGAGATGCGGGCGCTCCTCGGCGAAGCCGGCAAGACAGTATTGGAAATGACCTCCGATACCACCAACTTCCCCGACCCGAACGACCGGGCCACCCAGGAATCGGACCGCAACTTCGAGTTGCGCATCAGGGACAGGGAACGGCGGCTGATCAACAAGATTCGCGAGGCGTTGGAAAGGATCGACGACGGCACCTTCGGCACCTGCGAACTGTGCGGCGAGGAGATCAGCGAAGGAAGACTGAAGGCGCGACCGGTGACGACCCTCTGTATCGACTGCAAGATCGAGGAAGAAAGAAAAGAGAAGATTCCCTGATGCCAATCTGCCGGCGTTGAAACGATTCAGGCTTCTCCCGGCAGCATGGGGGAGCGCCTACAGGAGTTTTCATGCCTGTTCGGGACAGAGACAACCGTACGCCCAGGACGAGCCTGACGGACGGCACTGCACCCTCAGCATCGCCGTCAAGACTGACATCTCCTCCCGAAGTTCCCTCCGCCAATGACGAGCAGGAAAAACGGGCCATGCAGCGGACCGCCCAGACGGACACGGTGAGCGCGGGAAATGGCCCGAAGCTCCAGGAACTCTCCTCCCTCTACCGGATGAGCAACACCATGCTCTCCACCATCAGGCTCAACAAGCTGGTCCATCTGATTCTCACCGCCCTCACCTCGGACGACAACCCTTTTTTCGACCGTGCCATGCTGTTTCTCCTGAACGAGCGCTCCGCCACCATGCAGGGGATGCTCGGCGTGACCCGTCAAACCGCCGGAAAGCTCATCAATCCCTCTGCGGATATCGAGGATATCCTCGCCAGCCGCTGGGACATCTCCGAAGCGGACATGCAGAGACAGCAAGATGCCGAGTTCAACGGCCAGGTAAGGGCCAGCAGGCTGGAACTCGACAAGTCGCGGAATGTGGCCTCCCGGGCGGTCCTGGAAAAAAGGTTGACGTATGTCGCCGACACGGCCAGAGAAAAGCGGATCGACCATGAATTCGTCCGACGGCTCGGCATCAAATCCTGTGCGATTGCCCCCTTGATGGCCAGGGAACGGGCGGTGGGGGTAGTTATCGTCGACAACGCCCTGTCCGGGAAGCCGATCGGCAAGGACGACCTTCGCTTCCTCCAGCTCGTAACCAACCAGGCGGGTATGGCCATAGAAAATTCCATCCTCTACAACCGGATCGAAGACGCCAACCGGAGCCTGCGGGAAGCACGGGAACGGCTCGTGCAGGGGGAGAGACTCTCCACCATCGGCGAAATGGCCGCCAGCATCGCCCACGAAGTCAAAGGGCCACTGGTCTCCATCGGCGGCTTCGCGCGGCGACTGGAGAAGAAACTTCCAGCCGGATCGGACGGGCACGACCATGCCGCCACCATCGTCCGCGAGGTCAAACGGCTGGAGAAACTGCTCACCGATATCCTCTCCTTTGCCAGGAAGACCGCCATCTGTTACGCCACCTGCACCATCAACGACATCATCGAGGAGAGCCTGGCCATCATTGCCCCGACCCTCGAAGAAAGCGGCATATCGGTCATCAAGAGCTATCCTCGGGAAACCGTCTCGCTGCTGGGGGACAGCCAGCAGCTGAAGCAGGTTTTTCTCAATCTCTTGATCAATGCCCAGGAAGCAATGAAACAGGGGGGCGAGCTGCGTATCACCGTCTCCCCGGCCAGGTTGAACGGCTCGAACGGGGTCTCGGTAAAGATCGCCGACACGGGGGGCGGAATTCCGCTGGAAGCGCTGAACAACATCTTCAACTCGTTCTTCACCACCAAGGAAGCCGGCACCGGCCTGGGGCTCCCCATTGCCAACCGGATAGTCACCAATCACGGGGGGAAAATACAACTCGACAACAAAATAGGGATCGGAGCGGAATTCAATGTCATTCTGCCCCTCAGCCCCTGAAATTTTTTCTTTTCAAGCGGCGCGGTTTCCGGTATATATAAAGACTGTGCGGCACGCTGTACCGTCGACACGCCGGATTCGAGGGGATGTAGCTCAGCTGGGAGAGCGATGCGTTCGCAACGCATAGGTCGACGGTTCGATCCCGTTCATCTCCACCAATAAAAACAAGGGCTTACAGTTCAGACTGTAGGCCCTTCGTCTTTTTGCCGCCACGGCTTCGGCAAGCTTACGGAGGTTTTTCGAAAAAAGGGCACGGATTGTCGCCTGCCGCAGGATGCTGTCCGGATGTCCGCTGTAGAATTCCCGCCTGCATTTTTAATCTTGACACAAATGCGGATGCATGGTAAATAGTTTTTTCTACATTCCCCAATAGCTCAGTCGGTAGAGCAGGTGGCTGTTAACCACCTTGTCCCTGGTTCGAGTCCGGGTTGGGGAGCCAACAAAAATCAGGCCGATTTCTCTTGTGAAATCGGCCTGTTATTTTTAGTGCCATTGAACCCATCTGTTGCTTTCAGCAAAACTCTTTGTTGTCCCTCCGTGGCTATTGGTTCTAGCTTTCTTTCATCTGCATGGCCCCGCCAAGAGCCTGATAGAGCGCCATGCCGTTTTTAAGCTGGTTCAGGCGAACGACGGCAAGAGCCCTTTCAGCATCTCGCCGACTCTCCTGGGCATCCAACCACGACTGAAGTGCCGTTGATCCTGCTCGATAGCGAATTTCCGCCAATTGCTCAGCTTTTTGGGCTAAGGCCAGAGACTCCTCTAACTGCTTGGCTTCCTCAGCATAGTTGGTACGGGCGGACAGGGCGTTTTCCACGTCGCTAAGGGCAGCATAGAGTGCCTGCCTGAAGTTGACTACAGCTTCCTCGTAGTCGGCATTAGCAATCTCGACGTTCAATTTCATAGTATTCCATTGGATGAATGGTAGCGATAAACCAGCGCCCAATGCCGCATATGGATTCCTGATAACTTCAACAAGACTCGTACTGCTCGTGCCGAGGGTTCCGGTAAGAGTGAAGCTGGGATAATAACTGGCACGGGCATTATCGACACTGGCCAGGTATTTTTTTAGCCGCAGTTCCGCTGCCTGAAGATCAGGGCGTTGGGCAAGAAGGCGGGCGGGCAGACCTGCATCAACTTTTGGCAGTGACCCTGATGGCAGGTGTTGCAGTTCCGGCAGCCTGTTTTCCGGTGCCTGATTGAAAAGAATTGCCAATGCGTTACGCGCTTCGGTGCGCTGCTGTTGAAGCTGCGTCAGCTGTGCTTTTTGACTGGCGATAGTCTGCTGTGCCTGAACCTTGTCCAGGGCCGAAACGGAACCGGCCTGATACTTCACCTCCACCAGATCCAAGACTCGCTCGGCATTGGCAATGCTCGCTTCAACCGATGCTATCCGGTCATTCAGGTAGGCGATGGTCCAGTAGTTCGTGGCGACCGTACCGACCAGAGTCAAAGCGGTGCTTCGGCGATCGGCTACAGTTGCTTCAGCCTCCCACTTGCTGGCATCACGGGCGCTGGCCAGCTTCCCCCACAGGTCCAATTCATAGCTTGCCGTGCCGGTAATACCGCTCGACTCGGTATCACTATGGTTGTTTATGTCACGCCGATAGCTTCCATCCACACTGGCTGAAACTGTTGGGGTCAGGTTGGCATTGGTAAGCTTTGATGAGAGCTGAGCCCGTTTTACCTTGATCGTGGCTGCCGCAAGGTTGTTATTGGTCTTGAGCGCCCACTCGATCAGCTCGCTCAAGGCAGGATCATCGAAATCCCGCCACCACTGCTCTTTCGTGGCGATGGATGTGCCGGTGACCTCGGACTCCCGCCACCTTTGCGGCACTGACACGTCCGGTCGGGCATACTGGCTGCGCGGGAGAAGGCCGCTGCATCCTCCCAGCGCCAGGGAAACTATCACTGTAAGAGTGAACCTGTATGGTGCATATCGTGTCATGACGTACCTACTCCCGTGCCAGAGCTTCGATCGGGTCCAGCCGCGCCGCGTTACGTGCCGGGAGGAAGCCGAAGATGACACCGATAATTGTTGAACAGAGAAATGCCGAAACAATGGACATGACCGAAAACTGCATGGCGAAGCTCGTCACGAACAGGGAGAAAACTTTGCCGACTCCCCAGGAGCAGACGATGCCGATCATCCCCCCCAACAGGCAAACCAGCACCGATTCGATGAGGAACTGCTGCATGATATCCTCCTGACGTGCCCCAACCGCCATCCGGATACCGATCTCGTGGGTTCGCTCCGTTACCGACACCAGCATGATGTTCATGACGCCGATGCCACCGACGATAAGGGATACGACGGCAATCGCCGAGATCATCAACTTCAGGGTGGTGGTGGTCTTGTTGATGGTTTTCATGATGCTGTCGCTGCTGTTCGTGTAGAAGTCCTTGCGCCCGTGCCGCTGGGTGATCAGCTTGGTGATGCTCTGCTCTGCAACTTGGTTGGAGATGCCGTCTTTGACCCGCACCGAGATGGAGCTGAAATACTGCTGCCCCAGCAGCCGGTTCATGGCTGCACTGTAGGGAATCCAGACTTCAAGGTTCGAGCTGTCCCCCATGGGACCATCCTTCTCCTTGGTGACGCCGATGACCCGGCAGGGGAGTGTACCGATGAAGAGAATCTTGCCGATGGGGTCTTCCGTGGCGAAAAACTTCGTGCGGGTGTTCTGGTCGATCACCACCACCTGGGCCTGCTGTTTCACGTCATCGGCGGTAAAGGCAATGCCTTCGGCAATGTCGTAACCCTTGACCCGGAAGTATTGTTCACTCACGCCGTTCACCGAAGAATTGGCGGTAACGTTGCGGTAGCGGAGCAGCTGGCTCCCCCCCGTTGCGGGCGAAGCACTGTCAACGTACACCTGGGCCTTTAACACTTCCAGATCGGACTGTGCGAGAGT
The DNA here is from genome assembly GCA_036518435.1 of Geobacteraceae bacterium. Taxonomy (GTDB): domain Bacteria; phylum Desulfobacterota; class Desulfuromonadia; order Geobacterales; family Geobacteraceae; genus JAMPXD01. The sequence goes on along the minus strand of DATDNF010000035.1, from coordinate 90,614 downwards.
CTGGATGCTTGCGGCGTCTTCGTCCCCCCAATCCTTGCCGGGGTTCACGTCGATGACATTCGTCCCCATGGCGCTGATGTCCTTGATGACCTTTTGTTGCGCCCCCTGCCCCAGCGCCACCACCGACACAACAGACGTTATGCCGATGATGATCCCCAGCATGGTCAAGAGGGTCCGCATGCGGTGGGACAACATGGCGATGAGAGCCATCACAAACGCTTCAGCGAATCTTCCCCAGGCAGCGATGTAGGGGCGGCCCCGTGTGGCCGCCCTGTCTTGTGTGGCCGCCCTGGTTGGGCAACCACATGGGGTTGCCCCTACGTGCCCTTTTGCCTCGTCACGGATAATCATGCCGTCGCTGATCTCGATGATCCGTTCAGCGTGGCTTGCTACCAGCTGATCATGGGTGACAAGAATGATGGTATGACCATTAGCATGCAGTTCATGGAGGACCGCCATCATCTCCTTGCCGCTTTTGCTGTCCAGGGCACCGGTTGGTTCATCGGCCAGAATGACATCACCGCCATTCATCAACGCCCTGGCGATACTGACCCGCTGCTGTTGCCCGCCGGAAAGCTGGTTGGGCCGGTGTTCACACCGGTCGGCAAGACCCAGTCGTTCCAGAAGCATTTTGGCCCGCTCCTGGCGTGAATGTTTACCTATCCCGGCATAGATTGCCGGGATCTCGATATTCTGCGCGGCGGTGAGGTGTGGCAGCAGGTGATACCGCTGGAAGATGAAACCGAAGTAGTCCCGCCTGAGGCTGGCAAGTTCATCATCGGAGAGGCTGCTGGTCTCCCGTCCGTCGATCCGATAGCTCCCTTCGCTCGGGCGGTCCAGACAGCCGAGGATATTCATCAGCGTTGACTTCCCCGAACCGGAAGCACCTACAATAGCTACCATCTCCCCGGCATTGATGGACAGGTCAATCCCTTTAAGGACTTCGATCTGCTGATCTCCAGTAGAGAAGCGACGCACCAGACCCTGCATTTCCAGGAGCGGCTTGCCCATGATTATTTTCTCCCCGGAGGTGGCGGCATATTATTCGGATCGGTTTTCGGCAGGCTGGAACTGTCACCAATGATTACCTTTTCCCCCTCTTTCAGGCCGTCCAGGACCTGAATCTGAACGTTGTTGGAGACGCCGGTGCGGATCGTCCGGGTTTCCGATTGTTCCCCCACCAACACCCGAACCGTTGTCTTGCCATTCTGCTTTTCCCCAAGAGCCGACATCGGGATGCAGAGTGCCTGCTTGACCTGATTCAGCACCACCGCCACCTGCGTTGTCATGGACACTTTGAGCTTATTGTCCGGGTTAGGCACCTCGAAAAGTCCGTAGTAGTAGATTGCCGAACTGGAAGTGCTGTTGCTGGTTCCGGTGGTTGTGGTCCCGTTTACCGGGCCGGGTTCGATGGCTCGCAGTTTTCCGTAATAACGGGTATCGCTGTCCCCCAGAAGGGTGAAGTAGGTCGGCAGTCCCGGCCTGACCCGCGTCACATCTGCTTCTGAAATCTTGGCCTTGACCGTCATGGTGTCCAGGGTCGCCAGGGTCAGGATCGTCGTGGCCGTTTGGTTCGATACCACGGTCTGGCCCTCTTCGGTGTCAATGGAGATAACAGTTCCGTCGATGGGGGCATGGATACGGGTGTAACTGAGGTTGGCCCTGGCCGTATCGACCGCAATGATCGCTTTTTTGATCTGGGCATCCAGAGAGGAAATGTCATGCCGGGTGCTCTCCAGTTGGGCTTGCGCACTCTCCAGATCGGCGCGGGAACCTGCGTCTTTGGCGTTCATCTGGCTCTGGCGCTGGTAGGCCAACTCAAACTGCTTCAAGAGCGCCTGTTTCGAGCGTTTCTGCGCTTGCAGATTATCTACCTGGGCTTCGGCATCCTTGAGGGTATTCTGCGGCAGGACCGGGTCGATCTCCGCCAGCAGTTGCCCCTTCTTCACCTTGTCGCCTAGAGCCACATGGAGGGTCTTGAGCTGTCCATTGACCTGCGCCCCGACCGCCACGGTCTTGAATGCCTTCAGGATGCCGGTGGCGAGTACGCTATCCTCAAGGTCCATACGAGAAGCCGGTGCGGTGATGTAGGTGATCTTTGGAGGAGATAGGAACTTCTTCCCGGCAGCCACCCCTGCCGTCGCCAAGAGTACGGCTATGAGGCCGATGATGAGGTACTTCTTTCGGGGAGAATTCATGGTTTGCTTCCTTTTCTGCGAATTGCGTCGATACCCGCCAGGGCGAACATGACGACATGGTCGGCAAAGGCAGTGACGTCCCCAATCATGGCAGGCATATCCTTGTCACCGGTTCTCTTGGCTATCCGCTGCATTACCATGGGATGAACGCACATGCTGATGATGCTAACCTCGCAATAGTCCACCTGTTGCTCGGTAGCCTCAGGTCCAAGCAGTTCGCGAACGAGAGCAAGGGTTTGCTGGCGCATGGGGATAAGTTCGGACTTCATGACTTCCTGCAACAGGCCGGTAGGGTTTACCATCTCCATCTGGGCGATGAAGAAGTCCTTGTTGTTTTCGTCGGCAATCCGCTGAATCAGGGAAGTCAACTGACCCCGTAACCGCTCTTCGGCTGGAGCAGTTTTACTGACTCCCCCATCCATCGGGTAAGCCTTGAGCGACTCGGTGAACGAGTGACGCCATGCCTCCTGATAGAGGGCTTCCTTGCTGCCGAAGTGATAATTGACAGCGGAGATGTTCGCCTCGGCACGCGCACAGATTTCGGCTACCGTCGCATCCCTGAACCCTTTTTCGATAAAGACGTCGCCCGCTACTGCCAGCAGTTTTTCCTTTTTTGCTCCTGACCTCTTTCTTTTCATAGTACCCCCAAAACAAAAACGCTTATTTCAAATGATAATTTGAAATAAGCGTTTGAATTTGTCAAGCAGAATTTTTGGTTATAAAGTGGCGGGGTCAACTTTTATAGCATAACCCTTTGAAATATATACTCAGTTCTAGGGTGATTCCTTTTCAGCGATCTCAGTTGAAACCGAATTTATGGGTTAAAACAAAAAACGGTTGACAATTACTAGACGACCGGTCTAATATCGCCCCCATGAAAAAGAAAGACACGAGAGCTGCAATTATTTCCATAGGCATGGAATTGATCTCCCTCCACGGTTACAATGCAACCGGCATCGACGCGGTGCTGAAGCTGGCCGGGGTGCCGAAGGGATCGTTCTATCACTACTTCGGCAGCAAGGAGGAGTTCGGCCTGGCGGTGATCGACCACTTTGCCGACCACTGCGACCGGAAGCTCCACACATTCCTTGGCGCCGAGGAGGTGCCCCCGCTGAACCGCATCCGCAACTACCTGGAGAACGGACTGGCAAAGCTCACCCAGAATCAGTGCACCAAGGGATGCCTCATCGGCAACCTGGGACAGGAGTTGGCCGACCAGAACGAGCGCTTTCGCGCCCGGCTCGACGTGATCTTCCGCGCGTGGAAGGAGCGCTTCGCCGTCTGCCTGCGGGAAGCGCAGCGAGCGGGAGAATTGGCTTCGGATGTCGATTCCGCTGTCATGGCGGGATTCATTCTCTCCGGGGTGGAAGGAGCGATCCTGCGGGCGAAGGTGATGAAGTCGCCTCAACCGATGCGGGATTTCATCGAAACCCTTTTTGCCACCGTGTTGAAAAAGAGTTGAAAAATTTTTCTTTATTATACGACCGGTCTAATGGTCGTCTCGGCCGGGCAGTGACTGCGGCTCCTGCTAATTGCGGGTAACTGGTCGAGGGGTTGCTGAACAGACGGTTGGCCCTTGCCCGGGTGCCAACTATATCCCAAGGAGGATGCAATGAAGATAGTCAGTCTGCTGGGGAGCCCCCGTTCAAAGGGGAACAGCGCGGCCATTGCCTGCCGTTTCACCGAAACCGCAGCAAAGTTCGGCGCCGAAACGAAAACTTATGAGTTGAACCGGCTTGCTTACCGCGGTTGCCAGGGGTGTTACGCCTGCAAGAAGGGCCTTGACCGCTGCGGGTTGCAGGACGATCTCACCGAGGTGCTCGCCGCCGTGCAGGAGGCGGACGTGGTGGTGTTCGCATCGGCGGTTTACTACGGAGATGTAACGGCCCAGCTCAAGGGGTTCATCGACCGCTGCTTCTCGTTCCTCAAGCCCGACTACCTCACCAACCCGCAGCCGACCCGGCTCTCCCCCAAGAAGATCGTCATGGTCCTCACCCAGGGGAACCCGGACGAAGCGCTCTTTGCCGACATTTTCCCCCGCTATGAAGGATTCCTGAAATGGATGGGGTTCAGCGATACCCGATTGATCCGCGCCTGCGGCATCGGCCCGGCGAGCGTCGACGCGGTACCCGAAAAGGTGCTTCAGCAGGCCGAAGAGGCGGCGCGGGCGCTCATGGCCTGATCGCCGCGCCTGTCTCGTGTACGACACTGCCCATCGAGGTTACCACGGTATCGGTCCGCTTTTGGGGCAGGCATTTTCCGCGGGGAAGAAATAACGGTCCTATTGCTGATCGATTACTTTTTTCAAGTGACCAAACCCCGAGGCCTCTGTTTATCTATTTATTGCAGATTTTTCTACAGATGTGGCCGGATCGCTGCCCGCGCAAGAACAGCGATCCGGCCATTTGCTTTTCCCTCGCCTTCCGTCTACTCGGATTTGAGGGAAGCCATATCGATGGAGAAGCGGTACTTCACATCCGACTTGACCAGTCTCTCATAGGCCTCGTTGACCTTCTGGATGGGGATGACCTCCACATCGGCCGTGATGTTGTGCTCGCCGCAGAAGTCGAGCATCTCCTGGGTCTCTTTGAGGCCGCCGATGAGGGAGCCGGAGAGGCTGCGGCGGCCGAACAGCAGGGCGAAGGCAGAGACGGCAAGCGGCTTCTCCGGCGCGCCGACGAGGGTGATGTTGCCGTCGCGGCCGAGCATGTTGATGTAGGCGTTGATGTCGTGATCGGCGGCGATGGTGTCGAGAATAAAGTCGAAACTGCCGGCGTGCTGCTGCATCTCGTCGGCGTTGCTGGAGATGACGACCTCGTGGGCGCCGAGACGGAGCGCATCCTCCTTCTTGCCGGGCGAGGTGGTGAAGACCGCGACGCGGGCGCCGAAGGCACGGGCAAACTTGACCCCCATGTGACCCAGGCCGCCGAGGCCGACCACACCGACCTTCTTCCCCGTGAGGTTGCCCCAGCGGCGCATGGGGGAGTATGTCGTGATCCCGGCGCAGAGGAGCGGCGCGACCCCGGCAAGATCGAGGTTGGCGGGGACGGCCAGCACGAAGTGTTCGTCGACGACGATGCTTTCGGAGTAGCCGCCGTAGGTGACCCCGCCGAGGTGCTTGTCCGGGGAGTTGAAGGTGAGGGTCTGGTTCGGGCATAACTGCTCCAGGTCATCTTTGCAATTGGGACAGGTGTGGTCCGAATCGACCAGGCAGCCGACCCCTGCCAGGTCGCCCGGCTTGAACTTCGTGACCGCCGAGCCGACCTTGACGACCCGGCCGACGATTTCGTGGCCGGGGACGCACGGATAGACCGTGGGCATGATACTGCTCCACTCGTTGCGGACCGTGTGGAGGTCGGAGTGGCAGATGCCGCAGAAGAGGATCTCGATCTGCACGTCGTGTTCGGTCGTGTCCCGTCGCGGGATCATGGTGGATGCCAGTGGGGATGTGGCGCTGGCAGCGGAATAAGCTTTGGCTTTATACATCGATGTGTCCTCCTGTCTGGTTTAGTTTCCAGGCTATAGCAGCCTTGGTATTATTCGATTCACGACCGGTCACTTGGTTATGACCTCTAGCGCCCGGTCATTGCGAGTGCGCTGTCAGGCAAGCGCGCGCCTTGCAGTGGGATCTTTGAAGCGGCTGCATCGATTTTCCTGAGGTCGTCGGAGGTAAGTTCGACCGCCACTGCCCCGAGGTTCTCTTCCAGGCGATGCAGCTTTGTCGTACCAGGGATCGGCACTATCCACGGCTTCCGGGCCAGCAGCCAGGCGAGTGCGATCTGGGCGGGAGTAGCGCCCTTGCGCTCAGCCACATCCCGGATCAGATCGACCAGGGCCAGGTTCGCCTTCATGGCCTCGGGGGCGAAGCGGGGCACCAGGGAGCGGAAATCGGAACTGTCGAACCGGGTACTCTCGTCCATCTTGCCGGTTAAAAAACCTGCGCCCAGGGGGCTGAAGGGGACGAAGCCGATGCCGAGCTCCTCGAGCGTCGGCAGGATCTCCGCCTCCGGACCTCGATACCAGAGGGAGTATTCGCTCTGAACCGCCGTCACGGGCTGGACGGCGTGGGCGCGGCGGATCGTCTGCACGCCGGGCTCGGAAAGGCCGAAGTGCCTGACCTTGCCGGCAGCAATCAGCTCCTTCACCGCTCCCGCCACATCCTCGATCGGCACGTTCGGATCGACGCGGTGCTGGTAGAACAGGTCGATGGCGTCGACCCTGAGGCGCTTGAGCGAAGCCTCCGCGACTGCCTTGATATGTTCCGGCCGGCTGTTCAGGCCGCCCCGCCGCTGCCCCGTTTCCGGATCGAGGTCGAAGCCGAACTTGGTGGCGATCACCACCTGGCCTCTGTAGGGGGCGAGCGCCTCACCCACCAGCTCCTCGTTGGTGAACGGACCGTAGACTTCGGCGGTATCGAAAAACGTCACGCCGCGCTCGACGGCCGTCCGGATCAACGAGATCCCTGCCTGCTTATCGACGGCCGGGCCGTAGGCATGGCTCAACCCCATGCAGCCGAAGCCGAGGGCCGAGACTTCCAGGCCACTATTCCCCAAGATACGTTTCTGCATTATTTTCTCCTTTCAATTGTTACGAACTATCTTTTCGATGATTTCAGCCTACGCCAGAAAGGGCAAAGGGAGGTAGACCAATCCTGTTCAATTATTGCCTGATCGTGCGATGGCATGGATAATCGATTTGTAACGCGCAGTGGGATTGGTCAGGATATTAGTAAATTAAACGATGGGGAAAGCGGTAGTTATGCGGAGAATTCAGGAATGGCTGCATGGAGGTTGCGCTTTAGGTCTTATGAAGGAGTATTGCCTGATGGGACGGAAGTGCGGCATCGACGCAACCCTGGCAGCAGTCGGCAGGAAATCCCAAGGAAAACTAGGGACACTCCCCCTATTTCATATCCTTCACCGTCATCGCTCGATGGAAAACGCGTTAAGAAACTGACGTCCCCACAGATAGTTTTTATCAACCGGGCTTAGATCCGCTTCTTCGCAGACCCCCTCTCAATTCTCACGAATGGCTGTCTCGATCCGCTCTATTACATCGATAGCTGCCTGCCGCGAAAGCAGGAAGTGGTGCGCGGCCGCCAGGCAGGTTTTGAGCTGACTGAACCGGTTTTCGCCGGTTATGAGCATGGCCCGGGCATTCCGGGGACAGCTTATTTAATTCCCTGCCCAGGCAGCACCGTAAACTTCATCACCGAGTAATGCCGGTCAAAACCAAAGGCCGTGGAAAGCTTCATGCGCTCCATCACGGCAAAGCTGGTGCAATCCACGAAGCTGAAATCCTGGTCCCGGTATTTGCTGAAGATACCCCAGGCCTGCCCTTCATCGGCGGACGTAACCGCAATTACCCTGACAAAACTGCTCTCCTGCAGCTTTTGCCCGAAACTGCGCGCGGCTTCATGCCCGATTCGATAGCGAATAAGAGTGACCGTTTCCGAGAAAATGAAGTTAGTGGTAATGAGCGGCATCGAGTTGGAAGCCAGGAAAGCCGCCGCAGCCTTATGATCGGCATCATCGCTGTCAACCAGGGCATACCAGGCGCCGGTATCGACAAAAATGCCGTTCACGGCTTCTTCCCGTATAGTACGGCATCGTGATTGCGTGCCGTATGTTTTTGTCCGCTACCGCCGATGCCGACAATGGAGTAGACCGGATCATTTTCCGCTACACCCGGCTTTGGGGCGAATTTTTCGTTAATCATCTCGCGGATCAGCGCGGAAAGACTTTTCTTGGTTTTGCGCGACAGATCCAGCAGCATCTGATACTGCCAGTCGTCGAGAGAAATCTGGGTTCTATGTTTGATCGCTTCCATAATCGGATTACCTCCACACAAATCTTACATCAGATGTAACTTGCCGTCAATCGCCAAAAACAGGGCTTCGTTGACCTTATGGATGGGAATGACTTCCACATCGGCCGTGATGTCGTGCTCACCGCAGAGGACGCAGAGTTTCGCAGAGAGACAATCCACAAGGGAAAACCTCCTGTCGAGAGCACGGATTTTTGACTTCTTGATTTTCCTCTGCGTTCCTCCGCGTACTCTGCGGTAAATGCTTTTTGCTTCAGCGATTGGTCAACTGCTCCAGCTTTTCCGGGTACCGGGCCCCTTGCACCGTGATCTGTGCGGCGGCGCTGTCGATCTCACGCAGATCGTCGGAGGAGAGTTCAACTGCAACCGCGCCGATGTTCTCATCCAGTCGGCTTAGCTTCGTGGTGCCCGGGATGGGAACGATCCACGGCTTCTGGGCCAGCAGCCAGGCAAGCGCGATCTGGGCGGGTGTCGCCTTTTTCTGTTGTGCAATCTGGCCTAACAGATCGACCAGTGCCTGGTTCGACTTCAGTGCCTCCGGCGTGAAGCGGGGGAGCGTGCTGCGGAAGTCGGTACTCTCGAAGCTGGTCTTTTCGTCGATCTTTCCGGTGAGGAATCCCTTCCCCAGCGGGCTGTAGGGGACGAGGCCGATGCCGAGCTCTTCCAGGGTCTGCAGCAGTCCCTCCTCCGGGCGTCTGAACCAGAGGGAATACTCGTTCTGGACCGCGGCGACCGGCTGGATCGCATGGGCGCGGCGGATCGTCTGGATGCCCGCCTCGGACAGGCCGAAATGCCTGACCTTCCCCTCCCGGATCAGCTCCTTCACCGCTCCCGCAACATCCTCGATCGGCACGTCCGGGTCGACCCGGTGCTGGTAGAAGAGATCGATGACATCGGTCCTGAGTCGCTTGAGCGAGGCCTCGGCCACCTCCCGGATGTGCTCCGGCCGGCTGTTCAGGACCGGGCCACCGCCTTTCGTTGCCCGGGGATCGACGCTGGTGTCGAAGCCGAATTTGGTGGCAATCACCACCCGGTCGCGCAGCGGCGCGAGCGCCTCGCCGACCAGTTCCTCGTTCGTGAACGGGCCGTAGACCTCTGCCGTATCGAAGAAGGTTATGCCGCGTTCCACGGCTGCCCGGGTAAGAGTGATCATCTCCTGCTTGTCTTTGGGGGGGCCGTACGAAAAGCTCATCCCCATGCAGCCGAGCCCGAGAGCCGAAACCTCCAGACCGCTTTTTCCCAATGTGCGTTTTTGCATTGTTGTTTTCTCCTTTTCACCTGTTCAGGGCCTATGATGATTATAACGTACTCCTGAAACAGCAAAGGGAGGTAGACCAATCCTGTTCGTTTCTTGCCTGATTGTACGAGATGGCAGATAATTGTTGTAACGCAAAGTTGGTAGGGGTAGTATTGAATCGGGAGGAGTCGATGGCGAAGGAGGCTGTTATGCGGGCACTTGAGAGCAACAGCATGAAAGTTGCGCTCGAAGCTTTGGGAAGAAGCATTGTCCGATGGACCGAGAGCGGCGATCAGCACACAACCGCGGTCCCCGGCTTGTCATTGTTCCGGCGGATTGAGACGACCGAGCCGATCACCGGCATGTACGAACCGAGCATCTGCCTGGTCGCGCAAGGGGCCAAGCGCGTGGTGCTCGGAGACGACACGTATGTGTATGACGCGCACCATTATCTGATCACGTCCGTGCATCTCCCCACGGTTGTGCAGATCATCGAAGCGAGCCGGGAGAAGCCGTACCTGGGGCTCCGGCTGAAATTTAACCAGCGCGAGATTTCACAACTGATGGCGGACAGCAACCTTCCCCCGCCGCGTACGCAGCAGTCGAGCCGTGGGATGGCGATCGGCGAGGTGACGCTGCCGCTCGTCACTGCCATTCAGCGGTTGATCGACCTGCTCGGCGAGCAGCAAGACATTCCGATCCTGGCGCCGATCATCCAGCGGGAAATCATCTACCGGTTGCTGGTGGGGGATCAGGGTGCGCGTCTGCGCCAGATTGCGTCGGCGGGAAGTCAGAGTCATAGAATAGCGTTGGCAGTCGACTGGTTGAAGGGCAACTTCGCCCAGCCGTTGCGAATCGATGACCTCGCTGCGCAGGCCCGCATGAGCGCCTCCACCTTTCATCACCACTTCCGGACCATGACCGCCCTGAGCCCGTTGCAGTACCAGAAGCAGCTGCGCCTTCAGGAAGCGAGGCGTCTCATGCTGGCGGAACGCCTGGATGCCGCAACCGCAGCGTTCCAGGTGGGCTACGAAAGCCCTTCCCAGTTCAGCCGCGAGTACAACCGCCTGTTTGGGGCACCGCCGTTGCGGGACATCGCGCGGCTGCGCCAGATGTCAGCCGCTGAATAAATTATTTCCTCACTCCCTCCCAATCCAGATTGAACCGTGCGAGGTACTTTCGCAAGCGGTCTGCATCGTTGCTGCTTTTTTTCCCTTGCCGCGAAACGGCAAACAACCTCCGTCCCGCCTCCGACAGCGTAGCAGCGCTTCGACAGATGCGCAGAACTTCGGCAAGCTGGACCCGGTCGAAACAGTCCAGCCCGGCGGCCGCTTCCTCGCCCAGTACCGTCTGAAGCAGCGAACTGCCTTGATCGGCAACCTTGTCTCTCCAGAAAAAATGCAGCCGTTGAATCTCTTCTTCGACGACCTCGACGGTTATCCGTCCTGCCGGCGCCAGTGTCGCCATCCGCCTGACCGCACCGTTCAGGTCGCGGAAATTCGCGGGCCAACAAGCTTCGGGGCTCACGGCGAATTCGAGAAAGCGCCTTCTCGCCTGCTGATTGAAGGTGATGCGGTTGCCGCTTCTCTCCGTGAAACGCTCCAGTTCGTACTCAAGATTTGGTTCGATGTCCTCGGTTCGCTCTGCCAGTCCAGGCAGGGAGAAGGTCCAAAGGTTGATACGAGCCAGCAGGTCTCCTCGAAAGCGCCCCTTTGCCACTTCCTGCCCGAGGTCGCGATTGGTGCCGCATAGGAGCTGGAAATCGCTCTGGGCTTCGGAGTCGGACCCAAGGGGAAGGAACCGGTGTTCCTCAATGGCCCGCAGCAGCATAGCCTGCTCGTCGAGGCCAAGCTCGCCAATCTCGTCCAGAAACAGCATTCCCCTGTCCGCCAACCGCAACAGTCCGGGGCGATCCTGAAGTGCTCCCGTGAACGCCCCACGGCGATGGCCGAATAAGGCCGACATGGCGCCGTCTCCCCGCAATGTGGCACAGTTAACCTCCACGAATGCACCGGGAATCTGGCGGCGGGCCTTTTTGAGCTCGAATATGCGGCGGGCCAGTTGTGACTTCCCCGCGCCGGTGGGACCTGTCAGAAGGATCGGATCAACCGAGTTTACGGCAACCCGTTCGATCTGCTCGATCAGGGCGTTAAAGCGCGGGCTGCGCGTCTCGATTCCGGACTTGAGGAAAGAGATGTCGTCCCGTTTTTCTTGATTGAAGCGGGTGGCAATCCGGTCGTATTTTGAGAGGTCCAGGTCGATGACGGTGTAGTTGCCCGCCACCTTTTTCTCCGGTTGGTTCGACGGGCCTGTCTGGATCAGCTTGGCCGGGAAGTAGTGGGCCTCGGTGAGGAGGAACAGGCAGATTTGGGCCACATGGGTGCCGGTGGTGATATGCACCAGATACTCTTCCTGCTCTGTATCGAAGGTATACCCTCTGGCGAAGTCGTGCAGCGAGGCGAAGACCTCCTCGAAATCCCAGGGATTCTTGAACTCGATGCAATGGGGAACCACCTCGGTTTCCGGGGAAACCTGCCGGATGTCGCCGATAATCCTCTTGAGAAGCGACGCATACCGGCGCTGGCAGATGAGGTCAAAGCGATTTACCAGGAGCTCTTCGTGCTGGCAGAGAGATACGGTCGGACGCCACCGCTCCCACCGTTTGGGTTCGTTCCCGCTGTCCAAAATCGGTCCGAGCAGGCCGATGACGACGTTTCGTTTCATATAAAATCCTATAATATTTTATATAAATATATAACATTTCTTTCTCGTCGTTCGCCACCAAAAAATGCGGACAACCTTTTTGCTTCTAAAAAAGATTTATGTTTTCAGGTGTTGTATGAATTTTCCGGCTATATTAGCCTGCTGGCACGGCAGTTGTATTTAGGATATCAGAAGCGCAGCTATGACCGGCCGGCGGCGCATGGCTCTCCGACATCCGAATGGAACTTCCTGGACGATGCGGTTAGGGCCATGCGTACCTCACCGGGCTCTAACGAAGGTTCGTGGCGGCGTCTGGTTAGCTCAATGGTAGAGCACCGTGCAGCACACGGGAGTTGCAGGTTCGAGTCCTGCGCCAGATACGGGCTGTTAACCCGTCTCAGCCGCTTCGGCGGCACACAAGGCCCGAAGGGGGCGAGGCGCTCCAGGGCGAACCGGCTGAGTATCTGCCGGGGATCACCACTGTTAATGCGCCTTGCGGCAAACGGATTCCGCAGGTGGTGAAGCATCATGAACGGGGAGCGGTTCACCATCGTCAGCCGGCGGCAGATTACGCCGGACAGAGTGGTGCCAACGCCTTTCGCGAGTGACGCCGGACCACCGGCTCAAGTGTTGTCCCGTGCAGCCAGTGCGGCATTGGAAACGCCTCGCCCCCCGACGGCACCTGTTATCGTCATTGATGCATAAAAGGAGGTTGACCATGTACGGCATCGGCTATGTAAAGGTTCATTCCCACGAGATGGGACTGTTTTTCAAGGACAAGGAATTCAGGGGAGTGCTGGGAAAAGGGCGGCACTGGTTCTTCGATCCGACCAACGCGGTCCGGGTGGATGTTGTTTCCCAGAGGGCGCCCTGGCTGTCCCATGAGGCGCTCGATCTCATCGTGAAGTCGGACACGCTGGGGGATGAGGCGATGGTGTTGGACCTGAAGGATCACGAACGGGCACTGGTCTGGATTGACGGCCGCTTTGAGCGGGTCCTCGGCCCTGGACTCCATGCGCTCTGGACCAAGTTCAAAGATGTAAGAACCGAAGTGGTAGACGCACGTTCGGTCCGCTTCAACCACAAGGATACGAGCACGATCCTTGCCTCTGCCTCTTCCGCGGAACACCTTGATAATGTGGTGGTTGAAGAAGGGAGTGCGGCGGTGTATTTTAAGGACGGAGAATATGTGCAGACCCTTGGTGCGGGCCGCTACCTTTTTTGGAAGCAGATGGGCAAGGTTCGGTTCCATCATGTCGACCTTCGGGAAACCGTGTTGGACGTGGGGGGACAAGAGATCATGACCAGGGACAAGGTAACGCTGCGGTTGAATGCCCAGGTAACTTACCAGGTGACCGATCCGCACCGGTCAGTGGCTGCGGTTGAGAACCTCTCCCAGTCCCTGTACCGGGAAGCCCAGTTGGCCCTGCGGGCCATAATCGGCGGCAATGAATTGGATGGGCTGCTGGAGGGGAAGGACCGGCTGGCCGGAGAAATGGAGCAGACGCTGACCCGTCGTGCACCGGAATTTGGCGTAAGGATAATCGGAACTGGTATCCGTGACCTTATCCTGCCGGGCGAGATGAAGGAGCTGCTGAACAAGGTCATCGAGGCTCGAAAGGTTGCCGAGGCCAATCTGATCGTACGCCGGGAGGAGACGGCAGCCATGCGGAGCCAGGCCAATACGGCCAGATTGCTGGAAAACAACCCGACCCTCATGCGCCTGCGGGAGCTGGAGGTACTGGAAAAGGTTGCCGGCACTTCTGAGCTGAAAGTGGTTCTGGGAGAGAAGGGGTTGGCCGACAGGGTGGTCAACCTGCTGTAACGGAAAGTTAATACTATGCAGACCCCGGTGTCCGGATATTGTAAACCTTATCCTGCTGACCCTGGCCTTCAATTCAATAGGAGGAGTTATCACCATGATTACCATCGACGGTTCAAAGGGAGAGGGGGGCGGGCAGATCCTGCGGTCGGCCCTGGCCCTTTCCCTGGTCACCGGGCAGCCATTCCGTATCGAGAATATCCGGGCCCGCCGAAAAAAGCCGGGTCTGATGCGCCAGCATCTGACGGCGGTGAATGCCGCGGTTGAAGTCGGTGCGGCCCGTGTTGCAGGGAACACCATCGGCTCTCCGGAGCTCACCTTTGCACCAACCGCGCTCAGCTCCGGACAGTACCATTTCGCTGTCGGCACTGCCGGGAGTTGCACCCTGGTGCTCCAAACGGTATTGCCGGCGCTGATCCTCGCCGGCGGCCCATCGGAGATCCTCCTTGAGGGAGGGACACACAACCCTGCTGCGCCTCCATTCGACTTCCTTGCCGGTGCATTTCTGCCGCTGCTGAACCGGATGGGACCGTCCGTCAAGGCAGCCCTGGAACGCCCCGGCTTCTATCCAGCCGGCGGGGGCCGGATGCGGGTGAGAATCACACCGGCTCGGAAGCTGGCACCTCTCCACCTCCTTCAGCGTGGGGCGGTGGTCGGCTGCACTGCCCGGGCAACTGTTGCCCGTTTGCCGCGCTCCATCGCCGAACGGGAGCTTGCCGTGGTGAAAGAAAAACTGGCCTGGGGAGACGACTGCCTGAATGTCGGGGAAACGCCGGATTCAAGCGGCCCCGGAAATGTCATCGTCCTTACCGTGGCGAGCGAACACGTCACCGAAGTCTTTACCGGATTCGGCGAATTTGGGGTGAGCGCAGAGACCGTGGCTGGCCGCACTGTCAAGGAGGCGCGGGAATACCTGGCTTCGGGGGTCCCGGTGGGGAGGCATCTGGCCGATCAACTCTTGCTTCCCTTGGCATTGGCCGGCGCAGGGGCATTCTGCACCCTCTCCCCCACAGCACATACGACCACCAACATCGAGGTGCTGCGCCTCTTTCTCGATCTGGATGTGAAGGTGGAACAGCAGGACGAACAAAGATGGGTAGTGTCCATAGGTGGCGGAAAGCCGCTGGTACACTGTCAAGCCAGATAAACTTACGGATGAAAGGAAATGTTGTCATGAAATACATTGATACCGAACGTGTCGTTATAAAGAGCTGGTGCAACGAGCCCGAAGGAAATGCCCTCGCGCAGGCACGGAACCTTGCCAACCTCCCTTTTGTCTTCCGTCAGGTCTGCCTGATGCCCGATACCCATGAAGGGTACGGTATGCCGATCGGCGGGGTCATTGCCACGGAAGGCGCTGTCATCCCCAATGCCGTAGGTGTCGATATCGGCTGCGGGATGCTGGCGACACGGACGAGTCTGACTGAGATCGACCTGCCAGGTACTGAAGAGTATCCTCGGGACGATGCGTAAAACAATCCCGGTCGGCTTTGACCACCACAAGGAGCTTCAGGACGAAAGTCTTATGCCGGCGCTGGACGATCCAGCTCTTTATCCTGAGGTAAGCCGGCAGTACCGCTCTGCTTGCAAGCAGATCGGCACCCTCGGGGGGGGGAACCACTTCATCGAGGTACAAAAGGGCTCAGACGGCCGTATCTGGTTCATGATCCATTCCGGAAGCCGCAATCTCGGGCTCAAGGTGGCGAACCGCCACAACCGGGTCGCCATAGGCCTGAATGAGCGGTGGCATGTGGCGGTCCCGAAAAAATGGGAGCTGGCTTTCCTTCCTTTAGAAACCGAAGAGGCCTCCGTCTACTTGCGGGAGATGCGCTACTGCCTTGACTTTGCCCTGGCAAACCGACAGCTCATGGCCAGCCGGGTCCGTGACGCATTCCGCGATGAGATTCCGGACGTCACCTTTGGCGAGGCAATCAACATCCATCACAACTACGCCGCCATGGAGAACCATTTCGGGCAAAACGTGCTGGTTCACCGCAAGGGGGCGACCTCGGCCCGGGAGGAAGAAATGGGGATCATTCCCGGGTCGCAGGGAACAGCCAGCTACATCGTGAGGGGAAAGGGAAACCCGGACAGTTTCATGAGCTGTTCCCACGGCGCCGGCCGCAAAATGGGACGGCAGGCGGCGATCAGGAACCTCGACCTGGAAGCGGAAAAGAAGACCCTGGATGAGAAGGGCATCCTGCACGCCCTGCGGGGAAAGAAGGACCTGGAGGAGGCGGCGGGTGCATACAAGGATATCGACGTGGTCATGGAGGAGCAGCGGGATCTCGTGGACATCGTTGTGCGGCTTGAACCGCTGGCTGTTATCAAGGGGTAGTCAAACGCCCCGGCAAATCTGCAAAAAAGGCGAAACCACTACAACGGTTTCGCCTTTTTTGCAGATTTGCCGGGGGCACGATCAGTTGGTGATGCGGATGCCGGGGGCAAAGTATATTTTCTCGAACGTTCGTTTCAGAGACTTGCTCTGGAAGTTAACCATCGGCGGAGAATCGGGGAATTCCACGGTGTCGCCGACTTTGACCTTCGTTTCCATGACGGCAACCCACAGCTTCTGGCCTTTCTCGTCCACTTCCACATAGGTGTAGCCACCCGAGTTCATGGTTGATGCGACCTTCCCCTTGTGACCGACTCCTGCCGGTATTTCGACGGGCTTCAGCCCGGCATGGGGGTCACCGCCCGGTGCCGTTGCGGGCATTTGCTGAGCGGGCATGCCACCCTGGGGAGCCGCGCCCTGCGGTGCTTCCTCCTTTTTCTTGCAGCCCATTGCCGCAAGTACCACGACCGCTAAAATTACCACAGCTGTCTTCTTCACCTTTTTCCTCCTGTTGGAGATTTTTTGACTGCTTAACTTAACATATATGCGGAGAAATTTACAACCCTAAAAGTCGTGGTCGTCGCTTCCCCCGCTGCGGCCTTAAAGGCCGCAAACTCCGGCTGTGCGCTTAGATTAAATTTGTTGACTATTTTGCAACATCAAATATACTGCCCTAAATAAACGTACATGAGTCGGCTTAATTAACTAAGACCAATACAAAGCAGATAAAGATTATTGTGTGCTTTGTGCCGTCACCCTCACCTGATCGTGAGGCCAACTTGAGGTGAGCACTATGGACAGGTTGTCTTGCAGGACCGTTGCCATCGCTTTTGCTCTTATCTTTGCCGGCAGCGCGGTGTCCGAGGGGGGGACGAAGATAAAGCTTGTCCAGCTCCCCGCCGGCGTAGCGGGAGCCAAGCCCGAAACCGTGCCAGCGCAAAAGGCGGCGCAGTTGAACCTGTACTCTTCGACCAGACGATCTTGGAAGTAGCCTCTTATTGGATGTTGGCCACGTTGATGTCCGGTTTGACCGGGAAGCCGGTCTTCGGGTCGTGGCCGGCCATGCCGATCGCCAGCGTGTAGTATGCCGACTGCTGCGGGTTTAACACCCGCGGTCCCCATTGCAGGCCGATGAACCGCGTGTTGCTCGCTAACGGGACTTTTTGGGCGGGGTCGGCCTTCATCTCCCCTGAATCGTTGGAGAAGTATACGGTATCCGGCTTCTCCTTACCCAGCCACTCGATGAAGTTCGCCGTCATGGTGAAGTCGTGCCCCTCCCCGATCGCGTCGTTGCCGTAGTCGAAGATGCCGGCGTATGAATATCGCGTGCTGTCCAGCACCGTCTCGTACTTGATGAGGCCGTCCTTCGTCCACCCCACGTTCCCCGCCGAGTTGCCGTAGTTCCCCACCCACGGCTCGTCGCCGTACACGTAGAAATACGCCGCAGGGACGGTGCCGATATTCGTGATCTTGATCGACAGGACAAAGTAGGTGTCCCCCGCATTGAGATAGACATACCGGTCGATCCGAAGCGGCACGCCGTCCACGGTCGCCTCGTGACTGCTGGCAATGACCATGGACTTGTCGCTCTCGTCGATGATCCTGCTGCCGAGGAATTTCCAGCGGGAAGGGGTGATCGGCGCCTTGGACTGGGCCGCTATGATCCCTTCGTTGACGTTGCACCAGACGTGGTACCATCTGCGGCCGTCGTAGTAGGCCATGCCGGTCTCGTCCATGAAGACGTTGTCGCCGCCGGCAACGCTCGCCGGCAGCCCTCCCCCGACGAACAGGCCGTGCACGTATTCGTGGTCGTCGTCCATGTACCTGCCGAAACAGGTGAGGAGTTGCGTCCCGTTGGCGAGGAAATTGCGAATGAAGCCGCTGCCGTCCTTGACGTCCCATTCGTAGTAGAGGTACGGCTCTCCCGGCTTGTGCCGGCGCAGCGGCCGGGCCAAACGGAAGCGGGGATCGTCGAAGTCCCAGCTCCAGACGAGGCGGTCGCCGTCCCCCACGTAGAGGTCGTCCTTCAGCTCGTACCGCCACCACCCCTTCCCTTTCAGCAGGAAGATCCCGTCCCAGTGCCCCTTGATGTCAAAATGAACGGTGACGGCCATGACAAGCAGCGGCACCGCGAGCGCCGCCGCAGCGAGCAGCGCAGCCTTTTTGGGGCGGGACGCAATAAACAGGAGAAATCTTTTGATCATGACGAAGCATCCGTTGGATATGGCCTTGGGGGGCAAACGCTGAAAGCCTCGGCTTGATAACGTGGTGAGGCGCGGGAGCGGGGGTCAAACCTTACGCAGCCATTGCGGGGGGTGGATCAAGGCTTTGCACCAGATGTGGCCATCTTAATTTGTTAATCTTTATTTTACTGCTAGTGTTTTCATATTACCGTTTTGCAGCAAATAAGTCAAGATTCTTGCCATTGCGGGCCGTAATGGGGATACCATTTCGGCAAGGCGAGGCTGGAGAGGAGGCAAAGGAAGGTGCTAGTCGGCGTTAGCCGGGGGTTTCGACCCGGAGGGCGAATCCTTCAGGAAGTCGCAGGCGCTCGGGTCGCCCAGGTCGCACCCCTTCCGGAAGTCGGCAGCAGCGAGTTCCTTCTTGCCGCTCTGGCTGAGGGCCATGCCCCGGGTAACATAGCCTGCCGGGTCCTGCGGCTTGAGCTCGATGACACGGCTGAAGTCACGGAGCGCCTGGTCGGTGCGCCCTCTCTGCAGATTGAAGAAGCCGCGGCTCTGATACGCCTTGGTGCAGGCCGGGTCCGTTTCGATGGCCTTGTCCAGGTAGGAGAGGGCGGCCTCGGGATACCCCTTTGTCAGCATGTCGTCGGCAAGCAGGAGATAAAATTCCGCCGGGTCGTCGTGGAAGCCCATCAGCGGCAAGACAATCATGATGAGCAGGGAAACCTTTACAATGTTGCGCATCGACTTCGCCCCTCCTGCCAAGGTGCAGCGGACGCAAGAAAATCATGCATGAAAAGACAATAACGATCCGGGGCTCCCCATCATGCGCCTTAGAAAGCCCGGAAGCCGCAATCACGACAACAGGTAACCTTGCAATTAATAATCCAGATTTTATCTGGCTGAATTTGCGACCAAAAACCGGAACCCTCAGGGAGGGAAGAACCGTTATTTCACCGGTGCTACCGGCCATAACACGGGCATCAGCGGCTACGGCTCACCACACCGTCTCCAGCCCCTTCATTCCCAGGAGCCGCTCATCGCAGGTTACGAGCGTCCCCCTGCTTTGGAAGACAGGCCTTGCCACACTTCTTCCTTGCTTCCACCACCCAGGTATCAATAAACCAGGTTGCATACATGGCATATCGTGCTATCTGTTAAGTATACAGAGATTAATTTTGAAGGGAGAACGCCATGTTAAAACAAGTTCTTGCCCTGCTTGAATCTCTCGTTCTGCCGATTACTGTGGCAATACTGATCACCATGCCGGCGGAGATTGTTTCTGCCGCCTCTTCGACTCCGGAGCAAACCCAGGCAGCCACGATCTCGGGAGCACTCCATGCGGTTGTTCAGGCAGCCAAGCAGTACCAGGCGCAAACCGGGAATGAAGCGACCAGCGTAGATCAGCTCGTGCAGGCGGGCTTGCTGAAAAATCCGGGCAAATATGTCAGGCTTATAGTGAACGATTCTATGTGGCAGGTCTGGGGGAACGGTACCGGTGCTTACGTTATGTGGGATGACGTAGTTTCCGCGGAAGTATGTGAATTATTGTTCCCCGGCGGGGCTCTCCCCACGGATCTGCGCGGCAAGCCTCAGACAGATAAAGGTTTTCAATGCATAAAGAATGGGGATAGCCCATACTATTTACTTCTTGAGCCAGTTTATATCCATAAATAAACCGACACCAGCAACATAAGGAACGAATCGGCGCTGCCGCTCACGAAGCGTGCATCGACTGCGCATCAATTCGCCACTGCGGTCAATTCCTTGTGGAAGTTTAGTGCGGCTTCAATCGAATGATCCATGTTGTTGTACCAGAATGCGCCCGTTCGCCCCAAAAGCTTGAGGTTTCGCAAGCCTCCGGTCCGAAGCAACACCTCATGCAAGATCGATTTGTAATCGGTTGTATAGACAGGGTAAGCATTTTCAACCCTCTCAATGTTGTATCCGATGATGGCGTCAGCATCTCCGATGACGCCGGTGGAGCAAAGTTTTTCCCGGATAGCGCTTTCCAACTTCTGTGGCGATTTCCAGCTGTCGTCTCCTTCCATACAGGTCACCTCGACACATACTCCCGACTTCCCAGGAGGAGCAAGCGACGGATTGAACAGAACCGGTATTGAAACCCTGTTGAACGGCACGTCGGCGGCGCCAAAATAACACCACTGGTAGTCCATTCGCACCTCTGCATCGAGCCGGTAATTAAAGATGATAAGGGAAAGATAGCGCAAATCCGCTTGTGGTTCATCAAGCAGGCTGAGGATACCATTGACCGGCCCGGTCCATACGAGCTCGTCGCATCGATACTCTTCCCCCCCGATGGTAACGCCGGTGATGGCATCACCCGTGCGGGCGATCCTTTCAACCTGGGTGCGCATGAGTACACGCCCGCCGTTTTCGATGATCCCGTCTCGCAAAATGTCACAAAAAACCTGAATACCACCGCTCTTCGGGTAAACGAAGTGGATAGGCGGCTCGGTTTTCAAGAGAGTTTTAAGCAAAGACGAAAGGTCTTCGAACTGCGCCTTCTTATCAATGACCGCACGATCTATGCCCGTGACAGCCCAGTCGCGTGAAATCCCGGAACAGGGTGCATGGAGAAATTTTTCAGTATACGGCCTGAAAAATATCTCATACAAGGTCTGTCCGTACTTGCTCTTGATGTAGTCCTCAAAGTTCCCGGAGCTGCGATTTTTTTTGCGGATTAAATCGAGCGCTATTGGAAAGATCAGGGGAAGCGGCATTCTGAACAGTGACCGGAACCTCAGCGGCCACTCGAAATAGCGGCCGAACATGTGGACGGCGCTTTTCCTTTTAACCATCAGATAATCGTCGGCAAGAACCTCTTGAATGAAGCTGTTGATCTGAGGCAGGTCGGTATGAAACCGGTGCGGGCCTATATCGAAGACAAACCCGTCATAGGCAAAGCTTCTGGCCAGCCCTCCCACGCGGCTTTCTTTTTCGACCAGCACCACCTCATGCCCGTCGCGGCTGAGGAGGTAGGCGAGCGTGAGGCCGGCGATCCCGGCACCAACGACCACTATTTTCTTGCTATTTTCCATTCAGGCTGAGCCCATCGCACTTCATGGTTTGTTTTTTTTCGTATACCGCAACCAGTTCCAGATCACCCGCAGATTCAGGGCATGCATGAAATTGTATTCGTTGAAACAGGAGGCGATGCACGACCGGCACTCCCCTTTCGAGGAGAAGTCGAACGCTTCCTTGAAGCCCACCTCGAGAAAGTTCCTGGCCGGCACCACCCCCACGAGCCCCGAGCAGGGATACACCCGCCCGTCCGTGTCCACGTTGCAATAGAGCCGGGATGCCCAGCAGTGCAGTCCTGTTTCGCCGGCAGAGGTCGGCTGGCCGTAGTCGCCCCAGCGCAGGATGTATTCCAGGTAGGGAATGGTCGAAACGATCGGGTACCCCTGGCGCTTTCTCTTGATCAGGTGCCTTATGGCCTCCCGATACGCCGCATTTTCGGGAAGAAAGGCATCTTCCTCGTCGGACGCCAGCTCTTTCGTGTGGTGAAGCAGCTGGAATGTGGTTGCAAAGCCGTATTTTTTTGCCTGTTCCAGGATGAAGTCGATGGAGTCGATATTCTCCTTCGTCAACACCGTAATGGTAAAGACCCGCATCTTCTGCGCGGTCAGTTGCAAGGCTTCCATCACCCTGTCGTAGCTCCCCGGCTCCCGGTTCTTGTCGTGGACCTCCCGCGGCCCGTCGAGGCTGATTACGAGGACATCGAGGTTCTTGATTTCCTCCATCCTGTCTTTGACCAGATAGCCATTGGTATCGAGGCTGACGAAAAAATTGCACCTGCTCTTTGCGTACTCGATGAGATAGCCGATGTCGTCCCGGATGAGCGGTTCTCCCCCCCAGAGGGCAATCCGCTGCGTCCCCAGGCTTTTCAGCTGATCGAACAGCGAGATCAGCTCATCCGTGGTCATCTCGCGTTGCCGGCGGTTGGGGATGTTGCAGTAGCTGCACCGGGCCGGACACCGGTTGGTCACCGAGATCATCACGTTGAGCGGGATGGCGGCCCCGGTTGCCTTCGCCCTGACGGTTGCCAGCCCCATCTTTGCGAGGTTTGAAAATTTCATGGCTCCTACCTTTTGGCGTTGCCGGTTAGTTGCAACAGCTCCAGCCGGGCTGCCGCATGGTCCGGGTTTATTTCCAGCGCCCGTCGAAGCTCCTGAATCGCCTCGGCATAACGGTTTCCGTGCGTGTATGCCAGCCCCAGATTGTAGTGCCCCTCTGCATTTCCCCTGTCCAGGCGCAGGGCCTCCCGGAGTTGAGCAATCGCCTCGCTGTTCTTTCCCTCGTCGTCGTACAGCATTCCCAGGTGGAGGCGGGCGTTCACATGGTCGCGATCCAGACGCAGGGCCGCGGTAAATTCCCGTTCAGCCTCATCGTGCCGCTTCTGGCGGGCATAGGAAATCCCCAGGTCATCATGGATCTGCGCGTTGGCAGGGTCAATCCTGATTGCCGTGTCGAACTCCCTCACCGCCTCGTCATACCGCCCGAGATCGTCGTACAGGCACCCCATCCCTTGATGCGCGGCAGCAAGCCCCGGATTGATCGTCAGGGCCATCCCCAGCATCCGGCGCGCCTCTTCGGGACGTCCTTGGAAGCGGTATACCTCGCCGAGCGACACGTAGGCGTCGGCATAGTTCGGCTGCAATCGTATCGCGGACTGCAAGGCCAGCGCGGCCTCCGCCAACCGCCCCCGCCTCTTGTAAACCGCCCCGAGGTTCACGTAGGGAACAAAACGACCGGGGCTCTTCTTCACCGTATCTTCCCAAAACCTCGCTTCATCGCGCCACACCTCGTTTCTGGCATACGTTGCAGCGGACATTGTCACGACCACCAGGACAAGCAGTGCCGAAAACGCCATTTGCGCCTTTCGGGACGGCATTTTCCTTCGCAGCAATTCAACCCCCGTTGCCGCCGCCATGAAGAAGCCGACCGAGGGCATGTAAACCCGGTATTCGAGAATGATCATCGTGACGAAGGCCAGGATGCTCGATTCCATGATATTGAAACAATAAAACCAGAGTATCCCGAAAGCAATGAGACGCAGCTCCCGGTCCCTGCTGCTCGACCTGCGGATCAGATACCCTGCGAGGCCCAGGATAAGGCAATGGGCTGCAAAAGAGAGGATAACAGGAGCATCCCAGAAAGAGGTGAACAACGGGTAATCGTATTCGAGTCTCAGACCAGCCGGAAGGAAAAGAAGCCTGATATAGGTGACCAGCACCCTCAGTTGGGTCAGGATGAAGTGTATCCAGTTATACCCCATCTTGTCGTATTCCGACGATACCTGGCCAAACCCCCTCCCCATGGAGACGAACTGGGTAAGGGGAATGATGAAGAGCGTCATGCCGAGCGGGATGAGGTTGATCGCCCTCTTCCGCACCGGTCCCCGGAAAAAGAGCAACTCATAGAGCGCGATGACGAAGGGGACCGTAAAGGTATTCTCCTTGGTCTTCATGCCGAGCGCGAGGGCCAGGAGTGCCCCCCCGTACCATGCCAGGGGGCGCCAGCCGCCGGCGGGCCCGCCAGGGCGGAACGAGCACAGCCGCCACCGCGCGTACAGCACAAAGGTGAGCAGGGAAAACATCGTCGCCAGCAAGGCAAGCCGCTGGTAGACGTAGTTTACCGCGCTCGTCTGAACAGGGTGGGCGATGAAAAGCAGGGCACAGAGCAGGGCGACCAGTGTCTTTCGCCCGCTGATCGGCGTAGCGCGCAGAAAGGGGGTATCGAGTGTCAGGAGGCACAGGGCATACACAAGCAGCCCGTTTAGCAGGTGGATGATCACATTGACGAGATGATACCCTCTTTCATGAAAGCCATCCAGTTTATAATTCAGCGCAAAGGTCAGAAACCCGACGGTCCTCTGCTTGAGCATCTTGTACAGCTCTTCGTTGGCATAGAGCTGTGAGTTAAAATTGACTCTAAAGGCTACATCCGATCCATACCGTTGTTTAAGCTTCTGTGCGAATTCCCCTCGATCATTGAAGGTGTTCAGGGTCTCTACGGGGAAATGTACGTCCCTGACAAAAGGATTATTCTGTATAAGCCTTATGTCATCCCATATGAAAGGAACATTCAGTGTGTTTGAATAAATGAGAGAACCCACCACCAGGATGAGCAGCACATGGACGACGCGGCTCCTCATTGTCGCCTCTATTTGGCATTTTCGAAGTATCATAGGCATTCCGGCATCATCGCGACAGTCCCCTTCGTGCCTGCGCAAGGAGAGCTTGGTATTCCGGGTATCCAGCAAGAGGAAGGAGGTCGGGGTTCTTCTCCAGGGACACAACGTCGTTAAAGCCTTCTCCGACCGCTTGGCGGAGCAGGGATATTGCCTCCGTGTGCCGTCCTCCCCGCGCTTCGATACAACCAAGGCTATACAGGATACCAGGTCTGGTTCCGCGGGGTGCGCCCTGTAGCGCCTCCTCGAAATAAGCTCGGGCTTCCGCGACCCTTCCCCCGTCGAGGGAGAGATTCCCCAGACCGATCATGGCATCGGTGGCGGCAGGGTCCAGGGAAAGGGCGCGGCGGTAAGCCTCTTCCGCGTCACGATTGTTCCCTGACCGGTACAGGTTTGCCCCCAGCTTCAACCATCCCTTCTTGTTGTCGGGATAACGATCCACCAAGCGCCGATAGTAAAAAGCAGCCTTCCCCGTATCCCCTGTGCCCACGTAGTACATCCCCGCCAGATCCAGGAAATCAGGGTTATCGGGGTCCAGTGCCAGGCCCCGCGTAACCCATCGGTAGGCCGCCGGGTAATTCTTCTCCGTGATGTAGGCCATCTCCAGCAGCGCCAGCGCCCGGAGGTTCGTAGGCGACTTTGCCATGGCATCCTCCCAGAGGGTGACGTCGTTTTTCCAGCATCCGACTCGGAGAAAACAGGCAATCCCAAGAATCGACAGGAGCGCCCCCTGGGCCCACCGCTTCGGGGAAAGCGGCATCGGAACCGACGCGAGAAGCATCGCCAGGAATGGAGCCCCCCCAACCAAGGGGAAATACAGGTAACGATCATTCATGACCGTGATGAGGGGGATGATCTGCATCACCGGCAGCAGGTTGAGAAAGAAGATGCCGGCAAAAAAGAGGTATCTCCGGTCCTTCCGGTGCAGGTAGCGCAAGAGGAGCGCGACCAGCGCCAGCAGTGCCAGGGAAAGCGCGGTCGAGGCATCGGGTGCGAAATGATGCTCGGGATAATAGTAGGCGCTGAGCCCGGAGGGCCACACGACCATCCGCAGGTAGCGCACCAGCACCGGGAGCATGGTCCATACCGTGCCCCAGAACGTGCGGAACTGGTACGGCACCCTTCCCCCTTCATGCTCGGGCGACTGGGCGATGACCGTCGCCGCAACGGCGGCCACGGCGATCGCCAGCCATGGGAGCGCGATGAGAATACTCTTTCGCAACCCCTTTCCGCGGAGCAGGAAGCCGTGCAGGGCGATGACGAACGGCAGCATCACCCCCGCCGACTTGGAGAGCATCGACAGGAGAAAGAGGACCAGGGAAAGGGCATAGTAGCCGCGGCTCTCCTCCTCGTCCGCCACCAGGTACGCGAGGAAGGATCCGAGAAAAAAGAAGAGCCCCAGTACATTCTTCCGCTCGGAGATCCAGACCACCGACTCCACGTTCACCGGATGGAGAACGAAGATCAGCCCCGCCAGGAGCGAGACCCTCCGATCCCCCACCATCCTCGTGACCAGCGCCGACAGGAGCAGCGCATTCATCAAATGCAGCAAGATGTTTTCGGCGATGTAGAAACCAGCCGTCTTACCCCAGAGGGCATTGTCCAACGCATAGGAGAGGATGTGCAGCGGCGCGTAATTGCCGAAGTAGGGCTCGGTGAAAATTTTCACCAGCTTCTCCCAGGTGACATTTGTAATTAGGTCGTTCTGCAGGACGTACTTGGGGTCGTCGTAAAAGAGAAAACCGTAACCGAGGGCGCGCGCGTAGACGCAGATACCCGCAATGAGGATCAGCAAGTAGGGGAAGTAATTCGTTTCCCACATCTTTTTTGGGTTCATCCGATTCCTCTCAGGGATAACGAAGCTTGATATGGCGGATTGCCCAGAACAACATCCTGAGCAGCAGCAGTCCGTGCCTGAATCGGCTGATCTGGGTCGTGCCGTACTGGCGGGCATGGTAGCGGACCGGCACCTCGACGATCTTCAAGTTGCCCAGCGCCGCACCGAAAATGAGCTCGAAATCGCCGAAGGGGTCAACGGAGCGAAGCTGTGCCCGGTAATAGTCGAGCCGTTGGTAGTCCCTGCGACGAATCACCTTGGTTCCGCACAGGGTGTCCTTTATCCTCTGGCCGAGCAGAAAGGTAAAGGCCTGGCTGAAGAACTTGTTCCCTAAAAGGTTCAGCAGGCGCATGGAATCCTCCTGCATCTGGTAGACCAGCCGGCTTCCCATCACCAGCTCCCCTATCCCGCCCGCCACCGCCTCGTAGAACTTAGGCAGCTCCTCCGGCAGGACAGTCATGTCCGCATCGAGGATCATGAGGATATCCCCCTCCGCGGCCACGAATCCCGCCCGAACCGCGTCCGCCTTCCCTTTCCCCTGCTGCTTCAGGAGCCGGATCCGTTTCACCGGATAAGCCGCGATAACCCGCTCGATCTCCTCGTACGTCCCGTCTTCGGAGTGTCCCTCGACAAAAATCAGCTCGGTCCACGATCCCATTGCCGGAACCCGCTTCACGATCTGCTCGATCGTTCCCCGTTCATTGCGCGCCGGGACGATCACCGAGCAACTCATTGGTTCCGCAGGAGGTGGCACCGGCAGCGGGCGTGCCACCACGAACTCGACCAGTCCCAGCCGCCTGATGCCGGGGAAGCGTGCGAGAACATGGTTGCAGAGGGAGGAAACAAGGGGGACGTACTTCGGCAGAAGAACGCTCTGCTCCTCGTGTACCACCTGGAACCCTTCCAGGGCGAGGATGTTTTCCAGGTCGGCAAACGATAACCAGTTCTGGTACGGTTCCGGGACCTTGAGCCCGAGCTTCTCCGCCAGCTTCAGCACCGGCTCCCAGAGGTAGTTGTAGTGAGTGATGATGAGGCGGGTATGGGGCGCGGAGCAACGCCTGATGCGACGAAAGGCGGTCTGAATGTCGCCGAGAAATCCGATGGTGTTGCTGAGGACAATATAGTCGAATGGTCCCCCTTCAACCGGGGCCATCTCCTGGATATCCCCCACATGAAACGTCAGTAAGGGGTGCCGCTGCCGGGCCCGTTCGACTTGCACCGGACTGATATCGATCCCGACGCCCGTTTCAGGCTTCAATGCCGCCAGCAACTCGCCGTGGCCGCACCCGAGGTCGAGCACCCGGCTCCCCGGCAGCACATGCGCTCCGATCATCTCCGCCAGTAAACGGTAGTAGTAACGGTTTTTCCGGCGAAACGACTCGATCCGCGGTGCGAGGGAGTCGAAAAGCTCACTCACCTCTTCGGGATGCTGCAGATCAGGCCGCCGGCTCATCTCCCCTCACCCGGATGCGGGCTGTACAGTTCCGCAATCCATCTGGTGTAACCGAAATCAAGGGCATGGAAGGTGGACATGGGGTACATGAGGGAGCTGACCAGGACAACCCCCGCCAGGTAAGAGCAGAGAATCCTCTTACTGAGGACACCTCTCTCCAGCAGGAGATGAATGGCAAAGGCAGTCAACATAAAAGCGAACGGTATGACAGCCGGCGCCGAGAAGACCCATATCCCTCGCTTGGCAAAAACGAGAGGAAGGTACGACACCAGGAATACGGCCGCCGCAAGCCCCGTTCCCAGTTCCTTCTTTCGGAGCCATTCCCGGCAGGTAACATAGAGGGCGGGGAGGGTCGGCTCCCAGGAGAGGAAGTTACCCATGGCAACATTCAGGTAGGCCTTCCCCTGGTAAAATACGAAATCGTTCCACGGCACAGGCCAGAGAAACCACTGGTAGGCCCGTTTGGGAAGGTATTTCATGGCGTCTTCAGAGGCCTTGTGGTGGTACTGGGCAATCACCAGGGAGCGCTGGAAATCGATAAATTCCCACAAAGAATGTCCCCGAAGGAGCCACGGCAGCCAGGCAGCCACATAAACGGTAACCGGCAATGCCCCATAGGCCGCAATGGTCGTGAGCAGCCTGGCACCCCAGGGTTCCTGCCGCTCGGCGGCAACGGCCCAACGGGGTGAAAAGAGATAGATGGCGGCGGCCAAGGCCCAAGGGAACAGCCCGTGCCATTTGGAAGCACTGGCAAGGCCGAAAAACAGGCCTGCTGCGTAATGCCACCCCCACCCCCTCCCCTTCAAACCACTGATGGCCGAGAGGAGTCCCGCCATTATGAAGAATGGGGTCACCCCTTCCTGGAAGGCCTCACGGCAAAGCCCTATGTGGAGTGGGTCCACTGCCAGGAATAAAGCGGCCAGGACCGTCACCGTGAACCTGCCGAAAAGGGCATGGGCGAAGTAGCCGAGCAGGGGAACAGTGAGACTCGCGAGAAAGACGCTGCCGAATCGGAGCCCCCAGGCCGAGTATTCCCCGAATGTCCAACCTGTCAGGAAGATCACCCAATTCCGCAGGGGTGGGTGATCCAGCATGATCTGCCCGAGGATGCCGTGATGAACGTAATTATCCGCCCCGAAAGCTGCCAGCACCTCATCACCCAACGGGGGTTGGCCGCTGAGGGCCCACCCGCGGAGCAGAAACGCCAGCGCAAAGAGAGACCAGAGCCATAAATGATGGTTCGAAACGAGGCGCCGCATCAGGTGGTTTCCTGCCATGCCCGGAGAAATTGTGCCATCTGGCGCCGCATCTCCCATGTCACCTCGTTTTCGTCCATTGAGCTGACGGCTATGACCAGGGCTGCGGCCGGAACCCGCTCCGCCAGTTTATACGCCGTCTCTGCCGGCTCCGAAACGCCTTCGAAATAGCTGGCATCCACCACGACGACCACCGGCTCGGTCAGCCGACGGAGCGCATCGAGGGTAGTCACTGTGCGGGGAACATCGAAGTGAAAGCCGCCATACCCTCCCGCGCGTCGGACCAGCTCATAATCTGCGTCAAATGCCGGCACCATCCGCTGGAATTCCCCAGGGGTGAGGATGCTCACCACTTTTCTTACGATTCCGTTGGTGTTGGCAATGAAGAGCCAGTTGTGGGACTGCAAAGCCTTTTCGTACTCCGGCCGCACATCAAACGGCTTGATGGGAAAAGGGGTCGGCTTCCCCAGGTATTCCGGCGCCCAGTACTGGAGGTTGGAAAACCTCCCCAGCTGGACAACCGTAGCCCCTCGTATGCCATTGGCAGCGCAAATGCGGTAAGCATCCCGCTGAGTCGCCACCACGGCGATTCCCGCTCCTTTCACTCCTGTCTCAGGAACGTGCCGCTCTCCCACTGCCGCCGCCTGCATGGCCCAAAAGCAGAGAAGCGATGCGGCGACGACCGCCAGGGCAAAGGCGTGCTGCCGCCACCCCTCCGTTACCGGGATCGATTTTTCCAATCTATCTGCCATCAGCCGTCTCTCTGCTTGGCCCCCGTTTCCGGTCCCTGCTGATCAAGGCGGCCCAAGCCGCGATACAAAGGAGCCCGGCAAGACACAAGAGCTGGCCGTAGTCCCGGACAATCCGGAACTTTGTCCATTGCTTTACATCGACGAATGATATGTTCTCTCCGTCGAATGTTACCTGCTCATTCAGCTTCACTTCGCGATTCAACACCAGGTCCTTGTTGCGAGTCACCCGCAGGTTCAGTGCCCCTTCCTGTCCGGCTCCTCCCGGAGTGTACCGCACATAATATGTATGGGGGGACATGAGCCGGAAATAGTCCTCCTTGCCGGGGAAGCCGACGTTGAGATAGACGAAAGCACTGTCCAGGTGCTCCCCGCCTGGTCCTTTCAGGTCGTAGAGAAGCGAGTAGCCAAAATCCCCGAAGGTGACCCGGAATCCCTGTGCCACATCCGGGAAAAGGCCGGAATTTCGCTTCACCCTGCGCGGAGCCTGGTCTTGCTTGGTGAGCAGAATATAGTCGGCTCCAAGCTTTTCCAGCGCCTTCCTGTCGGCCGAAAGCTGCGGTTTCAGCGCCAACAGCTTGATGTACAAATCCGGAAACCTCGCCCATTTTCCGGCGTAGCCGCCAAGTGAACGGACATTGTCGCGGGTAACTACGACAGATTGCCCCTCGGTTAAAACGAGGTCAAGATCGATGCGCGTGAGATAGCTGATCCAGAGCCCCAGCACCATCAGGATGGCCGCCACCAGGAGAAAGCGGGAACTCTTTTCCCGGCTTCTCCCTTCCATGACGCAGGTTGTGATAACGCAAACCCCCAGTGCAGTCGCACCGGCGAGAAAAGGCCAGGAGAAAAAGGTTTCGGTGAAGGTGGCGCTTTTGACACCGACGAGGCCGCTCTTCTCTATGAGAGTGTAGGCGGCACAGAAGACAAAGAGAAAAAGGCAAAGGCGTGCAGAGGGCTTCATCCTTTCACCTCCGCTGGAATGGCATCCTTCTCGCCGTAGATCTCAAACTCCATGACCCGCCACTTCCCATGGTCCAGCCGCAAGATATACCTTACCCGTTCCGGGCTCTTTTTGAGCGTGGAAATAGTCTTGCGGGTGACGGCATCCTGCGCGCTGATATACCATACCTCCCGGGCTATGACCACGGCCCGGTCGGGGCGAGTCAGCTCGATTTTTTCGATGGTAAAGGTGTCCTTGTCGTACACCATCACGGCGTTCATCCCATCCCAATAGCGGACCTCCTGAAAGATCCGCCGCTTGATGAGATTGTCGGCCGGGAACGTAGGGAGGATGGACGTCGGACCGCCGACGTTGAAAAAGGTGGCAAAGTCGCGATTGAACTGCCGCAGGGTCTGCTCGATCTCTGCTTTCCTGGCATCCCGGCTGTAGAGACCAAGATGGAACCTCAGGTTATAAAAGGCATGCTCGTTCACCGATGCCGCAGCAACGACGGCAGCCACTACGGCTACCGCGAACGGAAGCCATCGCCTGTGCCACCGGCTCACGACACGACCCCGAAGATGTGCTTGGAATTTTCCACTACGATATTGATCCCCCAATAGGAGATGATCACGGTGCTCAACAGGAAGATCATCAGCCACGCCAGACGCCGCCCCCGCCAGCCGAGCGTGACCCGCAGGTGGATGGATAGCCCGTAAAGGAGCCATGAGACCAATGCCCAGACCTCCACCGGGTCCCATCCCCAGTATGACCCCCACAACTCCTTGGCCCAGATGGAACCGGAGACGATCATGATGGCCTGGGCAATGAAGCCATAGATGACGAACTTGAACATCAGCTCGTCAATTATCTCCAGCGCGGGGAAACGCCCGTAGAAGCCGATAGCGTTCTCGCTGCGGATGCGCCGGTCCTTCAGGACATAGAGCAGACCGAACCCGGAAACCAGGAGGTAGGAGCCGAACGCCAGCTGGGCAAACAGCACGTGGATGAGGAGCCAGCTGCTCTTCAGCGAAGCCTCCATCGGAAGGGGCGACGGCGCCTTCATCACACCGTACCCCATGAGGAGCAGGGTCGCCGGAACGGTAAAGAGTGCCACCCCGCTGGTGGAGCGGTTCCTGGCGAAGAGGTAGACCGTGAAGGCAATGGCGAACCAGCCGGCGGTAAGGGCATTCTCCAGCTCCCCGTTGGCCGGGAACCAGCCGGTCCTTACCCACCGCATGCCGAAAAGGGTGGTATGGGCAAGGAATGCGGGGAGGACAAGGAACCCGGCAATTTTCAGCAATTTATTCTTGCTGAAGACGAAGCCGGTCAGGAGCAGGATGGTGGCCACCGCATAGCAATAGATGCAAAACCAGATAAGGGCGGTATCGAGCATTTATTTTTCTCCATTCAGTTCATGCTGCAGGTCTGCGGCGAGCGCGGCTATTTCGCCGGCAAAGGAGTGGGGGAAATATTCGGCCTGCCCCAGGAGGTACACCATCGTAGCACCTTCCCTCTCCTCTACCACGAGTTGGACCCTCTTCTGATAGAAGATAAGCCGCATGATGAGCCCGAGCGAACCCAACAGAAATCCGGCGATCAATGGCCACTGCCCGTACTCCCGGATAATTTGGAAGTTTGCGCAGTAATGCAGTTCCTTGAAAGCCACACGAAACCCCTCCATCGCCGCCTCTTCCCCCAGCCGGACGGTACCGTCGTACAACTGTGCCCCTTCCTTTTCTATAACGAGATGGAAAGCGGGATTGCGAGGCTCGGGCGAACGGCTGGTCTCCGCTCCGTTATAGACGGCATAGTCCGGAAAGTAACGGACCGTGATATGGTACTGGTTGCGGCTGCCTAGGGCGAAGGAATCCCCATGCCCCTTAAGCACGTTCAATTTGACGACAGCAGTGTCGACCACACGCCCATCCGGCGCAGTAACGACCACGACAGGAGCAAGTCCCACCGTTTGGGCGACCAGGCTGACGGCTCCTTGCGTCAGGGGCTCATTCACCCTGATCCGTTCCTTTCGCGAAACCCCTCCGATAACTGAGTCAACATCGATGATCAGATCCGACGCCGCCCCTTCCTCGTAGCGCGTCTCGATCCTGTCCACATGGAGGAGCATCTCCGGCAGCTTCCGGAACAGCAGGGGACTTTTCACCACGGCACCCACCGTGTCCAGCCGCCCCTGCAAGGTCTCCCCCTCTGCCACAGCAACCTTTCCCGTAAAGCGGGTATAGGTGAGCACGAGTCCGCCGAGGAGACAGAGTATAAAACTGCCATGAAACAGGAAAAAGCCCAAAGGCGATAGTCGGTTACGAACAGCGACAAACGTACCGGCCACCCTCCCTGTCACAACTCCCCATCTGCGTTTTCTGAAAAACCGCCCTGTTCGGTCGGCTAGACTCCCTGCCGGTGCGGCAACCATGAAGGAAATGGTAGAGGAGGACTCTTTGACAAGGCCAGGATCAACGCGTGGTACCTCCCCGTTCAGATATGCCCTGCGCAGAACGACCGGTATTCGGTCTACGGCAACGAGAATCAGGTTGAGAAAGAAGAGCCCCAAAAGGAACATGGTCAGAGGGGAGGCATAAATCTCGGTCAGGCGGAGCGCATCAAGGAGTCGGTGGAGAGGCGATTCACCCAGCCAAGCCCGATATTGGGCGGCTGTCGGGAACAGCATCTTCTGAGGCACGAGGAGACTGAGAAAATAGACGACAATGAGCGAAGAGAGAACCGTCGTTGTAAAGCGAATGCTTTTGAGAAATTTGTACAATGAATTGCCGCTAGGTTTGTTCGTGCGCATGCTGGCTCTATTTGCCGGGGCGGTATGTATCCATCCGCTTCTTCCATGCATCGACGGCATTGATATCCGCCGTCCGCCCTGCCTGGGTGTAGAGACGTGTCATGCGGTCGAGGGAGAGCGCATTCTCCTTGCTCACCGGGATCCCGACCCGGTCGTCATACAACGCCTTCGCCTGGTCGTAGAACTTCAGGGCCTCTGACTGCTGCCCCAGCTGGAACTCCACGTCCCCCCGCCGCAGCCTCAGCAGAAAGCCGTCCTGGACCGATGCCAGCTCCGCGAGCAACTGGCGCGCTTCCGCGTACTTGCCACGGGACATCAGGCTGGACGCCCGGTGCATGAGCGCATAGGGCCATTGCGGGCGGGCCGCCAGCGCCGCCAGGTAAAAGGGGTCCGGGGCTGCAGTGCCGCTCTCGGTCGCCATGTCGCCAAGCTGGACCAGAAACTGGCATTCCACGGCATTTCTGGCGGCGGGGGTCTCCTTGCAGAGCTTTTCGGCGCGGGGACGGGCTGCGGTTGCGTCCCCCATCAGGAGCTGAGCGGTGATGTCGATCATGGCCAGCGGGTGATCGGCGGGATATTCCTTGAGCGAGGGAGCAACCGTCTCCCGCACGAGCTTGCGCTCCCCGCCGTTGAGCATGTTTTCGGGCGTGTCCCGCGCGAGCCAGAGGGGGGGCGCCGCATCCCGCTCCCCGATTTGCGGATTGGTGGCGATCTGCAGGAACTCGTCCGCGATGTAGCTCTGCACCGGCTGCCCGGTCCCCTCCTCCACCCCCCTGACCATATGCAGGGACTGGACCTGGATCTCCCTGGCAGACAGGTCATCCAGCAGCATCCTCATCCCCCTCAGGCTGCTCGTTGCCTCCTCCGTCGAGGAGATGCGGATGAAGTCCGCGCTCATGCTCACGACTACCGGCTCTTTAAATGTGGGAAGCGTCCCGACGGAACAGACGTTGAGCGTGACTCCGTTCACCTTCCCGACGAGGCATCCTCCCTTGAGGGTCATCTTCTCGATCTCGTCATGGTTATAAAAGGAGGGGACCGTCTTCAGGAAGTTCTTGATGGCTACCCCGCCCCCCGCCTCCTTGGCGAACTTGTACGGGATCACCCAGTAGATTTCCTTGATCGCGCCGCAGTGCGCGGCCGCATAGAGGACATTGCGCGACGAGAAGAGCCCACTGGCGCCCCGGTCCCTCCCCCGGTCGAGCTCGTCGATTTTTTTGGTATTGTACAGGTCCGCGATGCGGTCCATGTTCCCTTCGGGTATGTATTCCAGGTCGGCCGAGGGAGAGATGTGCAGCAGCACCTTCTTGCGGTACCCCCTTTTGCACCATTCGAGGAGGAGATCGCTCTGCCGCTCATGCACGGTGACGTCCAGGACCGGATCTCTCCCGAATATCGGCTGAGAGGGGCCTTTGGAGCAGCCGGCGCAGGACAGTGCGAATAACAACAGGAAAAGAACAAACGATCTCAATGCTGATTTCCTCGCATATCTTTAACTCTATAGTAGATGCCAAGGCGCTGAAGGACGGCCTCTGCACGGTGCTTGATTATCTGATTAGTATAGTATATTTGCGTCAGGCTTGGCAACACAAATGGGCCTGCTGAGCTTCTTCCTGAAGGGCCGGAGTATCCACGCGCTACTGCTCAAAATCCTCTGTTGCCCAATCCGCCCGCCTCCTCCAGTCTTCGGGCAAGCTCCAGCATCCCCTTTTCGGCAGCGGCATCTCCTTTTTTTCTTCGAATGGCGGCCAACAGCCTTAATGGCCGCAGGTCGCCATCATCCACAATGACAAGCGCTTCCCTCGCCGTTTTTTCCGCAGCCTGCAGGTTTCCCTCCTGCACCTCTTTTTCTGCCAGTGCGAGCATCAGATCGCCCACCCGCGCATCCCGGCCATTCCGGTCCACTTCCATCGTGTGAAGGTGCCGGTAATATTTCCATGCTTCGTCATAACGGCCGGCATTGTAGTGGAGGTCCGCCATCCCCAGCCATGGGATCGTGGAGTTCGGTTCTTTGGCCGCAGCATCCTGCCAGAGGGCGAGGCTGTCGCGCCAGACAGAAACGCGCTGATGGGCAAGGGCGGCAAACATGACGATCATTCCCGTAACGATGCAGAGAGAGAGGCACCGCACGACAACATTGATGGCCCTGGCCCCTCTCTCGACCGCCAGGCCGAAAAGTGCGGCAATACCCGTCAGCGGCAGATAGAGATAGCGGTCGTTCATCAGGGTAACGAGCGGCACGATCTGCGATACGGGCAAAAGCCCAAGGAAAGCGGTCCCTCCCCAGAACCCGATCGGGGGATGGCGTCTCCATCCGCGAACGACGAGGAGAACGACGGCGCCGATCAGCACCAGTGCCCCGACCGAAATCCAGTCGGGTCCGGTGCGTTCCGGCTGATCGTAGAACGCCGACAATCCGGTCGGCCACAGGAGCAGGCCTGCGTACCTGACGAAGACAGGAGGCATCGTCCAGAAATTGCCCCAGGCACTGCTACCGTGCCAGAAGGTGCGCCCTCCCCCTTCGTACCCCTCCTGGGTCAATAACGCAAGGAGGCCAACAAGGAATCCCGCCGCCAGGAACGGGATAAGGGGGCGTAACAGTGAACGGCGGTCCCGCATGCCAAGGAGCAGCCTGTCGTGCAGCATGAGGACAAACGGCAGGATCACCGCCAATGACTTGGAAAGGAGGGACAGGACGAAAAAGGCAACCGAGAGCCAATAGCGTCCCCTTCCACCTCGCTGGCGCCAGGTGCGCCAGACGTGGATAGAAGCCAGAAGGAAAACAACGCACAACAGCGTCTTACGCTGGGACACCCATGCGACCGACTCCACCTGCACCGGGTGGACCAGAAACAGAAGGGCAGCAGCCAGCGCCCCCACGTCAGATGCGCCTAGGCGCTTGACGAGGCGCAAGAGCAGGATTCCCGCAGTGGTGTGGAGGAGGAGGTTTGTAAAAAGAAATCCCTGTGGCGACACCCCCCAAAGTTCATAATCGAACATGTAGGAGATCATCTGCACGGGGGCGTAGTTCCCGACGAAGGTCCGCCCGAAGGCCGCCTGCAGGTTCTCCAGTGAAAAACCGCGTATCCATGGGTTCTCTGTCACATAAAGGTTATCGTCCCAGTTTGTGAGGAATTGGTGATCGACAATCCCATGAAAAACAAGAAGAGCCGCAGTTACCAGCACGGCAACAGCGGCAAGCTGTTTAATGTTGCTGTTCATAGTCTAGAATTATGCAGTTCCCGCTCCCCGCAGATCATTATCTTCAGAAATAATAGTATATCGGTCATCGGATTGGCAACAATAGGTATATCCTTCTTGACTAAGTTTTGAAATATATGTGCTTCTGACGCAGCGGAAGCAAAAAGTCGGGCAACCGTATGTTCGGTTGCCTCAGCCAAGTAGTCGTCCCTATTATGCACGCCTACAACCCGTCACCGATCGCCCCTTTGTGCACCGTAGCGCTTTGCTCAAAAATGCACATTGCCCATGGCGAACAAAGGCACATACAGGGAGACAGGAACGAACCTCCCCGTTACCAGAGGATACAAATACAGCCCCCACGACGCAATGGCCCCCATCGCCACCCCGTAATGCCAGGCGCTTGCCCTCCATCTCTCCATAAGGGAGACGACCAGAAATGCTGCGAGAATGCATACGAACGGAAGGAATGTGACCGACGAGTAGAGGAATATCGGCCGCCGCACAACTACAAACTGGCCATACATGGCGAGAAAAAGGATAACAAATCCCGCCAGGCTGCGATTCCGCTCTTTCCAGGCGCGATGCCCCATAAAGACTGCCGCCGGGAAGGTCAGCAGCCACACCGGGGGGTCGTTCATGAAGACAAAAAACTGCCCCAGGCCCCCGTCCCTTCTCACGAGGCCGCCGTCGATCAGGGGGCGCAGGAACCACCCCCAAGGGGAGGAAGGGGAGGATCTGAGGAAATCACTGGCGAACCACTGCAAATCCAGGGACTGGAGTTCCCGATACGCGTCCAGCTGCATCTGCAGGAACTCAGACAGCGTATGGCCCCGTGAAAACCAGGGGGCGAAAGCGAGGAGGTACATCCCCAAGGGGAGAAGAACCCATGCCGAGAAGAGATGGCCGATGTTCAGCCACCGCCACCGCTTCTCCTGAAAAGTCTTGAAGACGGCGAAGGCAAACAGGCAGATCACACAAACCAGGTAATACCACCTGCTCGCAACGCACAGACCAAGAAAGAAGCCGGCAGGGACAGGCGACCTGGTGCTTCCTCTGAAATATCTAAGGGAAAAGTAGAGGCAGAGGGTACAGAAGAAGACCGCTGAAACCTCCACAAGTACGGTCCGGGACATGAAAACATGGAGCGGATCGATGGCCAGTAGCATCGAGGCCGCACAGGCAACCCTGGCATCGGCACAGAGCTCAAGGGCAAGAAGGAAGAGGGCCGCGGCAGACAGACTTCCCGCCAGGACGTTTTTCATCCTCCAGCCATAGGGGTTGTCGCCGAAGGTCTTCATGCTCCCCTGCAACAGAAAGTAGTTTAGGGGAGGATGGAACCAGAATTCAGGGGTGAATTGCCCCGCTGCGACATAGTTTTCCGATGCGGGTATGTCCATGGATTCATCACCGACGAAATACTTTGCGTCCCCAACGCCCCAGAACCTTAACGCAAACGAGAACGCAACAACGACAATGAGAATACCGATATTCGATCTATCGAGCATACTGTGCCTTCAGGTCCGCAAGATTCTCTGCTGAGAGCCGTCCCGATACCGTTACGAGGTCTGCCTCTACCGCATTGCGGTGGAACAGACCTATGATCTCCGCCATCTCCCGGTCGCTCCAGTAATCCCCGTTTATGTTCACCAGAACCTTCTCTTTCAGGCGGGGAATATCCTTCATTCTCATGATGACGACGGGCACACCCTCGACGATAACCATTCTGAAGGTCTCTCCAGAAGAAGTAACCATTTTATATCCCGACAATACACGGGATACTTCGGACCAGGCGCCGTCGGGCACAATGTGGTAAATAGTCCGCACCACCCCTTTTTGCGCCGCCACATAGACGTAATTCTCGGCAGATGCAATGTTGGCAAGACCCTTCGGGCATTTATCCGGGTACGTCTCTTCAAGGATCATTCTGTTGAGGCGCAGCACATCCGACTTCTGTCGATCGTCCAGGGTCCCGAAGTCCCTCCCACGGAAACGTCCGGTATTTCGGACCAGCTTTCTTGCCTCTGCCGAGAGTTCCCCCCCCTTGTGAATCGACCGCCAGGTGTCATAAAGGTTGGAGCTCGATATCAGCGCATTCAGAGCTGCGACGGCATCGCCCCCCTTGGTGTCGATCGGAAACCCATCATTGCCTAAGGCGGCAAGAAAGAGACCCGCGTCTGACGCATTTTTGAACTCTGACGCAGAAAAGGTCGACAGGCCTTGGTCAACCGGCTGCGCGCCGAGACGTCGGTCAAACAGGAGCAAGACTTTCCCGTGGATGCCTGCAGTTGCCCAGGCGTTGAAAACAGCGCCGGGATCTGCAAGGAGACGGATTTCGGGATGCTGAAGCCGGGAAACATGATTACGGCCGTAATAGGACAGGAAAAACAGGGTAAGGACGAAAAAGAGGACTATGACGGAAGACTCGATGATCTCGCGTTGCCTGTGCATACGATGGTGTTATCCTTAGCTGCTTCCTTACGATCTTGCGCAACGCCTCTTATAGCGTGCATGTACAGGAGCAGCCAATTTCTGGCAAGTGATCCAAAACAGGTCGCCACTGGTGAATCTCCCCTGGCGGTACCAGGAGGGTGCAACTCAGACCAGGCGGTTACCCATCGAGGCAGGAATTGCTACTGACCGGGAGCCTGATCTACCGGCACCATTGAAGGTAGGATCCCCTCCCCCGGTTCGGGGGAGGGGAATACAACATTAGTAGCTGGTGGGCCTTCCGTAGGAGTAAGAGTAACCGCCGCCGGTGGCGCCTGCACTGTGGTGCGTGCAGTTGGACCAGCCGGTGGAGTTGGTATAACAGTTATTGCTCCCCGTGGTAGTCCAGCCGCTGTCCGCGGCTGGCGCCGGGGTCATGTACTCCCCGCCGATGAAACGGTAGCGGGTAACGGTGCCTGGCGCAGGTGTGGAGATGCCCGTGCCTGCCATCCCGTGGATGGCGCCGTACTGGGTGCTGACAGTGCCGTCCGCGTCGCTGCCGCCGCCGCCACCATGGCAGTTGCGGCAGGCGCCAGTGACGTATGCATCATACGAGGTGGACAGGGCGTGGCCGTCGGCGGCATGGGACCAGCGGCTGCCGGCCACGGGCGAGGGGTTGTAGACGCTGCCCGAGTGGCAGCCCCAACAAAGCTTGTCTACAGCCGAGACGTCCCCGGAAATGCCCACCACGAAGCCGCTCACTGTCGACTTGTCCGCCAGCATGAAGATCGTGGAGGAGCCGTGACCGTTGGTGTCGCTGGAGTGGCAGTCGGCGCAGTGGAGCTGGGCCGTTTCACGCACGGAGTTGATGTTCTGGCGGCTCTTCAGGATGTTGCTGGTCCAGGCTGCGGTGCCCCAGCTGGCGTTGTTGCCGTAGTAGCGCGGGCCGCGCACCGCGTGGTGCGACGCATTGCCGGCGTAGTTGGAGGTGGTGAAGCCGGCAGGCTTGGTGCCGTCGCCTTTGGGCCACTTCCACATGGTGCTGAACTGGCTGAAGACGTTGGTGATCCTCGTCCGGGTCAGATGGCTCGAAGGGCCGCTGGCGCGGGTGAGGCCAGTGTTCTCGCTCCAGGGGTTCAGCGCCTGGGCAGCGGTCGGACCGCCGCTGGCCTGGGTAGTAGCGCGGGTGCCGGTCGGCGGATTGCCAGCGGTTGCGGCATAGGAGATGATCCCCGTGGCGCCTTTGGGGCTGTGGCAGGACATGCAGAAGCTGTCCATATTGCTGTACTTCTGCGTCTGGCCGAGGGACTGGCCTGAAGGGTCGCCGGCATTGGCCGAGGTACTGTACCTGGACCAGAGGAACTGGCCGGTGACCGTCTGGACGTTACGCAGGTGGACGAAGCGCGAGTTGATGGTGGTCCCGACCCTGTGGTAGGTGGCGTTGGGCGAGGCGGTCGGGGTAGCATTGCTGGTATCAGACTTGGACTCGTCCCCTTCCATGTGGCATACGACGCAGTCAAAGGCAGAGATGGGCCGGATGCCGGACGTGCCGGTGTTGGAGAAGACGTGGCGCGAAGCGAGGCTGAAGTCGGGAACGACGGCACGCGGATTGTAGATGTTGTCAGTGGTCACGGCAACGCCATGGCAGTCGGTGCAGACGGAGCTGTTGTTGGCCACGCCGTTTATGTGCAGCGACTTGTTGATGATGGCACCCGTGCTGAGGCTGATTATCTGGCTGTGGCAGTTGCATCCGCTCGGGAAGTTGGCGCTGGAAAGCCCGCTGTGGGAACTGACATTGCTCGGCGGGAGGCCGTGGCAGCGACTGCATGTGGTCACGGACGGCGTCGGGTTGATGAGGCCGGAGTAGTTCCAGTACGGCGCGCGGTAGGTCCCCTCGGTGTTCCCGGAGTGGAGCCGGCTCCCGTGGCAGTAGACGCTGGAGCAGGTGGCGGCCTTGCCCGAGTTCTGGGCCGTGGTGAATCCGGAGAAGACGCTGATTCGCGTCGGTGCGGAACCTTGAGCGGCACCGCTATAGAGAGCGGTGGTGGAGTTGGCGAAGTTGAGCACGCCCGTGTTCAGGCCGTACCGCTGCTGGTTGATGTGCCCGCTGGCGAATGCCGTGGCCGGCAGCGCGTTATGGCACTCGGTGCAGTACATCTTCCTCATGAACACCGACGAGATATGCAGGAAGTGGGCACCGGCCTTGACGGCGTTGCGGCTCGTCTTGTTGTCGGTATCGATACCCGTCTTGTTCCAGCCGGGGGCAAAAAGCTTGACGTTGGTGCCGTTGGCCGTACCGGCGGTGC
Source organism: Geobacteraceae bacterium (assembly GCA_036518435.1). Taxonomy (GTDB): domain Bacteria; phylum Desulfobacterota; class Desulfuromonadia; order Geobacterales; family Geobacteraceae; genus JAMPXD01. The sequence continues at coordinate 49,109 of DATDNF010000035.1, read as the reverse complement.
CATGGCACTTGACGCAGGTATAGTCGGTTCTGAGCGCGCCGTTCTCGGACCAGGCGTACCTGCTCACTCCGCCGTGGCAGGAGACGTTGCCGCAGGTCTTGCCCGTGCGGTAGGTGGCAGTGTAGCCGGTGTACGCCACGGTAGTCCCGGAGACCGGGTACTGAAGGCTGATGTCTTTCGTGCCGTTCGCATGGCGCATCACGCCGGTGTACTGCTTCAAGGTCGCGCTGTTGGCCGCGGTCTTGCCGTGGCACATGTTGCAGCTGATTACGGTCGGGTAAAGGCCCAGATGGCGCTGGTGGGTGGTGGAGAGTTTGAAGCCCGCCGCGCTGGCAGAGTAGGCGGTGCCGTTCAGGCCGCCATGACAGGAGAGGCAGGTGATCGTGCCTGCGCCGGTGCGCCAGCTGGGAGTAGTGGCATACTGCGGGACACCGGCCCTGCCGTTGCTGTGACAGTAGGAGTTGGTGCAGGTGTTGCTGGCGCTGCTCCATTTCAGCGGCGCAGCGCCGGTGCCGACGGTGTTGTTGGACGAAACGTTGACAAAGCCGTTCAGGTGGTCCTTGCCGGCAATGAGAGTGATGTTCGTCCCGTTGGCAACGGTGCCGATATGACAGGCGCCGCAGCGGAATCTGGAGTTGGAGCTGTAGCGGTTCTGGGTGACGGTGCCGCCGCCGTTGACCGCGGCCATCATGTGCTTCTTGTGGCCCGGGGACCAGTCGACGTTGGTGGTGCTGCCGGAGTAGTTCTTCAGCGCCGAAGTTGCGTGACACTTGCCGCAGGTGACCGTGCCGGGCTGCAGTGCCTGGGTCCTCGGTTTCGGGTTGCCCGTGTAGCCGTTGCTGTGGCAGTAGACGTTGCAGGTGGTACCCTTCGTGTACTTGTAGCCCCTGCCGTCGGTGGAGGAGACGCTGCCGCGGACGACGTTGCCGTTGGTGAAGCCGGTCGGGGTCCAGGAGGTCATGTGGTTGAACGCGAGCTCGGCGTCGCTGTTGCCGGTGGCCGGGCCGTTCACGTGGCTGGTGCCGTTGGAGCTGTGGCAGTTGCCGCAGCTGAAGACATAACCGTTGACCGGGTCGCCGCTGTTCTTGGAGGCGGTCCAGGCAGTGGCGTTGGCCGCCACGGTCGCCGTGTTGTAGTGCTTATAGTGCGTGGAGGAAAGACCGAACGTGGCTTTGGACGCCTCGTGGCAGCCGTTGCAGGCAAGCGCCGACGCTGTCTGGGTGAACGCCGGGGTCGTGTTGTTGCCGTGGCAGTAGGTGTTGGTGCATTGTGCGGTGGCGAAGCTGACGAAGGCGCCGGAGCGGTTGCCGAAGGCACCGGACTTGGTGGAGAGCCGCACATCGATTGTCCTGCTGAGATGCAGACCGGTACCGTTTGTGATAAGGGCCGCGCCGGTGGCGTTCACCGTGCGGCCATGGCAAAGGTTACAGGTGAGGGCAGTATGCGTAATCCCGGAGTTGGCGGCAACGTGCTGGGTGTGGCGGTTGCTGGCTATGACAAACGAATCGCCCACGGCACCGCCGTGGCACATGCCGCAGTCCTTCGTCCCTTGCTGTCCGTCAGTGACCGTCGTCCACCCACCTGCGCCAACTGGCGCCTGATTGGGGGCCGTCTGAACAGTCCCTACTGTCGTGCTCGTTCCATTGCTGTGGCAGTAGATCTGGGATTGGGAGGTTGAGGCGCAGGTGCTACCGGGGGTGTAGGCAGTCGTGCCGGTTACCGGAGCGGAGTTCATCGCTCCCCATACCACATCCTTGACGCCATTCACATGGTTGGACCTGGTAGCGATACTGGTGTTGTTGATAAAGGTTGCGCTCAGCGTCGCCGCGTGGCACTCCTCACAGTTGAAGCTCATGCCGTTGAACCTGGCCGCGGTGTTGTTCACGTGAGCCCGGTGGGCGTTGGAGCTCATCGGCCGCTGGGTGGCATTGGAGTTGCCGTGGCAGCGAACACAGTTCGAAACCAGGGCGCCGCCCCAGGTGGGCTGGTTATAGGTCGGGGTCGCCCGGCCGTTGCTGTGACAGTAAATGTTGTTGCAGGAGCCGTAGCTGGCGCTCGGGGCGAGGGCATTGGTGGAATAATGGGCCTGACCCGCGTAGGTGGCACTGGCGCCGATGAGCGCGCTGCCGGTGCTGAGCTTCCAGAAGACATTCCCCCTGATGTGGGTGTTATTGGTCACCGAGCCGTGGCACTTGCTGCAGCTGACGGCATAGGTGCCCGCATGCTTCTTGTGGGTCCCCATGTTCGGGGGGGATGCCGAGGTCGTGCCGTGGCAGGCGCCGCACGCCTTCGCGGCATGGCTCGAGCTCGTCCACTGGGGGAACGCGACCGAGCCGCCGGTCAGCGGCGCTTTCACGATGCCGCCGCTCGTGGTCGTGCCGCCGCCGTGGCAGTAAACGGAGCAGATGTTGTAGTTTGTACTTCTCCGTTTGGCGGTGGTCCCGGCGCTCCCGGAAGCAAAGACCTCGCCGGTAAGCGTGGTGTAGCCGGTGAACGTGCCGCTCGCCATCAGACCGCCGGTCCTGCCGGTATAGGCGCGGAAACCCATGTAAATCTTGCCGGTAGTGTTCGGCATGCTGTTGCCGTTGTGGCAGATGGTGCACTCGTTGATGCCGTTGCCCGGGAAACGGGTTTCATGGGTGCTATGGGCACCCGCACTCCCCGTCGTTCCGGTTGCGCCGTCATAAGGGCTGACCAGTTGTGTCGCATTGGCGGGAGGATCGCCGTGGCAGGAGGTGCAGGAACCGCCTTTCTTGAATCCGTTGCTGTGCTTGTGGCAGACGGTGCAGTCGTAGTTCGCACTACCCGCGTCGTCACCACCGGAATGCTTCAGGGTCACATCACCGAGAGCAGTGGAGTAGCGGTGATGCAGCGTTTTGGAGTGACATACCTCGCAAACCCGCATAGACTTGGTGACGGGGCGGGGGGAGCGATAGCCGAAGGAGGACCAAGTATTGAAGATTACCGTGCTTCCACCGGGGAAGGGATCGCCTGCCTTCGGGGAAACGATAGTGGATTTTATCTGCTTGGCATTCCCTGTGGTCAGGCCGGCCGTATGACAAGTGGTGCAGGTGAACTGGCCGTACTTGCTGTTGGGGTTGTTTCCCCAGCCGCCGCCCCAGTAGGTTGAACTGGTGGAAGAGCTGTTGTGCATGATGGGATTGTTTGCGTGAACTGGCGTAGTCAGTCCGCCAAATAGCGACACGGCCGCAGTAACCGCCACCAGCGTTCGTATCACGGTTTTCAGCGCGGACCGCACTTCTATTCTCATTAATTTCAATGTATGCACTGGCAATTTCCCCTCATTCACTGGCTTCACTCCCATGCTGACCGTACACGCGTGTAGTTTGAACTGGTTGCATGATTCGTACCGACGACGACGCCTTCATCGACGGGCAGCGGTTACGTTGCTGCACAGTTTGCTTCATTTCAGGTTGTTTTTCAATCCAATTATTTCTAGCCGGGGACGCGGTTACATACTTGAAACCGCGCCCCCGGGTTGGCCTACAGTTGGTTCGACAGGTGGCAGCTGTTGCAGTTTACAGCCGGCGCCGGGTTTTTCCACTGGACGTTCTGGTTGAAGTGGCAGATCACGTTGCTGCAGGTGCCGCCGCTGTACGGGTTGGCCACGTTCAGGTCACGCTTCGCCGTGTCGTAAGAGGCGGCGCCCGTTTTGTAGCCGCCCGCACTGCGGTGCCACTCGGTCGACGAGGAGTTGAGCGAGAAGCTGGCATCCCTGAGCTGCGCCTTGCTGGTGAACGGTGTGGTGGCCGGCGGCATGGATGCGAACTGGACATCCACGTTGCCGTTCACGTGCATCGCCTTGTTGGCGATGGTCGCGCTGGCCTGGGTCGCAGGCTGGGTATGGCAGCCGTTGCACTGGGCGCTGCCGTTGTTTGCACTGGTGGTCACCGTCAGGTTGTGGCAGAGGTTGCAGCTGATGGTGGTCGCCTGGGTCGCGATACCATGGCTGGCGTTGCCGGTGCTGCCGGTCGCCAGCAGGCCGGTGAACTGGGCGGCATTGGTAATCTTGTCGGCATGGACACCCATGGCATGCCCGCCGGCCACGCCGGTGCCGAGCCAGTTGCCGTTGTAGTGGGATGGCGACCCGACCATGACCCTGTTGTCGCCTCTCCTGGCGCTGTTCGGCCAGTTGCCGTGACACATGGCGCATGGGTCACTGGTGTAGCCGGCCGGGTTGTACCAGTCGGGCGTCGTGTACGCCTGGAAGGCGACCGCACCGGTGGCAGAGCCGCCGTTGCTGTGGCAGTAGATGTTGATGCAGCGTACCGTCTGGCCGGTGGTACCGATGACGTTGCTGCCGGCCGTACCGACAGGACCGTAGGCAGTGGCCGGAGAACTGGAGTAATTGTTCCGGAGCCGCATGGTGCCGATGCCGGAGACAGACGGCCGGAGGTCGAGCCAGGTAGCGCCGGTGCCATGGTTGGACTGAGCGGTCAGCGGATGGCAGGAGGCGCAGCCGAAGTTGTACCTGCCGGGGGCAACACCGCTGTTGGAGTGGTTGCCGGTCATGTTGAGGTAAGCACCAGGAGCGGCGGCAGAGGTGTAGACGTGGAAGCTGTGGGCACCGCCCAGTTTGTTCATCGGGTGGCAGCTGGCGCAGTTCATGGTGCTGCCCCACTGGGGTGTCTGGTATGTCCCGAGACCGTTGGAATGGCAGGTGATGTTGCTGCAGGTCTTGTTCCCGGTGCCGTTGTAACCGCCGGCGGCAGCCGTGTACGACCCCCTCCAGGCGGCGGAGTAGACGCCGAAGTAGACATCCGCATTGGCGCTGCCGTTTATGTGTTTGCCGAGGGCGGTGATGGAAGTGCCGTTGGTGGTTGTCTGGTAGTGGCAGTTGCTGCAGCTGATCCCCTTGTCGCCCACGTGGCGGCGGTGGCTGTTGGCGTTGGCAAGACCGGAGTTGCCGGAGGTGTAGTTCGGGAAGCCGGGATAGGTGGCAGCAGCCGTGCCGCCGCGCTCGTTACCGTGGCAGCCGTTGCAGCCGAGCGGGCCGCGGACCGAGAAGTTGGTGTTGTACCAGGTGGTGTACCCTTTGAACACGCCGACCGAAGAGCCGAGCTTGCCGTTACTGTGGCAGTAGGTTGAGCAGGTGGCATTGCCGCCGGCGTACAGGGATTTGAACGCCCTGGCCCCGGAGTAGTCCTTGAACTTGTTCACGTGCTTGGTCTTGTCGAGCAGCGTCCGGTCTGCGCTGACGGTCTTGGCGTGGCACTCGACGCAACCGAGGTTGGCGTTGCTGTACTTGGCGCTGGCGTTCTTCACGTGCTCCCTGTGACGGCCGGTGGACATGGCGGTAAATGCAGTGGCGTTGCCGCCGTGGCAGGCGGTACAGTCGGCAGTCTTGGCTGTGGTGTTCCAGTTCACCGCGAGGCGGCCGTTGGAGCCGTTGCCGTTGGAGTGGCAGTATGTGCTGGTGCAGTTGCTGCCGCCGGCGGTCCAGTTGAAGGAGTTGTCGTTGTTGGCCAGTGCTCCCTCTGTGTAAGCCGGGTTCCTGCCGGCAGAGGTATAACCGAAGAAGATGTCGGCAGCGCGGTTGGCACTGACAGGCCCACTGGCGTGCTGGGCAAAGCCGGTGCCCGACCTGTGGCAGGCGGCGCAGTTGAAGCGGTAGGTGCCCGCAGTCCCGAGGTTGGCGGTGGTGCTGTTGGCGAACTTCCACGGCAGGGTGGTCTTGTCCTCCCAGTGCAGCCTGTGGGCCGAAGCAGTGGACCAGTTGTGCTGGACGCCGCTGCCGGAGCCGGCCGCATTGGCGCTGTGGCAAGTGTTACAGGTCAGGGACGAGCCGCCCCAGCCGGGTGAGGTGGAAAGCCCGCCGTGGCAGTAGGTGGCGGAGCAGGTCTTCGTCCCGACGGTCGGGTTGTAAGTGCCGGAGTAGGTGGCGAAGCTGTTCAGGGTGGAGAACCGAACGTCGATGCCGCCGTTCAGGTGCGTGCCGGCCGCGACGAGCGTCGTGCCGTTCTTGGTGGTCGTCTCGTGGCACTTGACGCAGTCGGTGCTCTGGACCACATGCTTGCCGTGGCTGTTGGCGCCGGCAGCCCCCACGCCGGTGGTGGCGTAGTCAGGCGCGCCGGTGGCATTGGAGGTGCCGTGGCAGTCGTTGCAGAGGGTGGCGCCCCATGTGCCGGTCTGACCCCAGTAGACCGCGGTGGGCGTCTGGGACACGATGCCGTTCTTGCCGTTGGTATGGCAGTATGTGTTGTTCGCGCAGTTGGCATTGGCGACCGGGTTGGCGACGCCGTTGTAAGGGGTCTTGTACGCCCTGGCGCCGGAGAAGTCGCGGAACTTGTTCACGTGGTTCTTCTTGTTGGTGACCTGCTGGTCGTTGCCCATCGTGACGGTTTTCGCGTGGCACTCGGCGCACTGGAAGGTCTGCAGGGCAGTGGCGGCCATGTGTACCCGGTGCCTGTTGGTGGACAGCACCTTGAAGGTCGAGGCGTTGCCGCCGTGGCAACCGGTGCACGCCCCGGTGGCGATGCTGGTGAGGGTACCCGCCGGGTTGTTCCACCTGATCGAGGTGTAGTTGGCAAGGCCGATGGTGGCAGCGCCGTTGGAGTGGCAGTAGGTGTTGGAGCAGCGGCCGTTGGACCACTGGAACCGGCCGTCGTTCGCCGTGGTGGCGCCGTAGAGGTACGGGCCGTTCTTCCCGGCGGAAGTGAAGGCGTAGAACACCTCGCCGGTGTTCCCTCCGGTGGTGGGGCCGTTGGCGTGCAGGGACGCGCCGCGGCTGTTGGAGCCGTGGCAGCTGCCGCAGGTGAAGCGATAGTAGCCGTTGCTGGCGGGGCTCATGTTGCCGGAGATGTTGGTGTAGCTGGTCGGGTAGGTGCCGCTGACACCCCAATGGGTGTTGTGCTGACCCGGGAGGGTAGAGTCGGCATTGTGGCAGCTGTTGCATGCCAGCGGGCCGGGGGTACCCCACTGCGGCGTGCCGTTGTTGTGGCAGTAGGTGTTGGCGCAGGTCTTGTTGCCGACGCCCGGCGTGTAGTGGCCGGTGTAGTTGGCGAGGGCCTTGAAGGAAATGTCGATGGCGCCGTTCAGGTGGGCGGAGGAGTAGTCGCGCAGCTTGTACGCCTTGGTGGCATCGACGGTAGTCCGGTGGCAGTTGACGCAGCCGGTGGAGTCGGACATTTTGTTAATCGCATCGTTGTTGGTGGTGCCGGTGACGTGCTTCTGGTGGCTGTTGGCCGTGGCGGAACCCGCGCTGCCGCTCGCGTAGTTCGGTTCGCCGTAAAAGCTGGTGAAGGCCTGACCGCCGCCATTGTAGCCGTGGCAGAGGGTACACTTCGCCGCCGTGGCCCCCTGGATGTTCGAGCTGCCGGTCCAGGTCTTGCTGGAAGTCATGTTGCGGTAGGAGATGCTGGCGCCCGCCTGGCCGGAGCTGTGGCAGTAGATGGTGGAGCAGGACTTGGCGAATACGCTGTACTTGGCGCTCCCGCCCGCCAGCACGCCGGAGTAATCCTTGAACCGGTTGACGTGCATCGCCTTGTTGGAGACGGTATTGTCGCTGCTGACGGTCTTGGCGTGGCAGGCGACGCAGCCGAAGCCGTTGGCCCCGGTCGCAACGTTCACGCGGCCCAGGGTGGTGTAGTTGTTCATATGCATCCGGTGCTTGCCGGTTGCGATCGGCGCGCCGCTGGCGGAGTTGTTGCCGTGGCACTTGGTGCAGCTCAGGGCAGCGCCGGTGTGGGTCGAGGTGGTGGTGTTCCAGAAGACCGTGGCCAGGCCGGGGCCGCCGTTGCCGTTGCTGTGGCAGTAGACCGTGGAGCAGCTCGCGCTGGACCAGTTGAAGCCGTTGTCGTTATTGGTGGCGCTGCCGCCGGGGGTGTAGTTGCCGCCGGTCGAGTAGGCGCCGCCGCCGGTGGTGTAGGCGAAGAAGATGTCGGCCGCCCTGATCCCCGCGGTTGCCGGACCGCTGGCATGTTTCGCGCCGCCGAGCGGAGCGTGGCAGACCGAGCAGGTGAAGCGGTAGTTGGAGGCGGAGCTCACGTTGCCGGAGTAGTCGGCGTACTTGGACGGGAGAATGTTCGGGTCGGCCACGTGGATCTTGTGGGCTGACTGGGCGCCCGCGCCGGCCCAGTTATGGTTCGTGCCGCTGGTTCCCGCATTGGCGCTGTGGCAGCTGTTGCACGCCAGAGGACCGGCGGCACCCCAGGCCGGGGCGGAGGTGCCGCTGCCGTGACAATAGGTGGCGGAGCAGCCACCGCCGCTGCCGGCGGTCCAGTTGCCCCCTCTGCCGTCCTGGGTCAAGAGCTTGACGTCCGCAACGCCGTTAAGGTGGTAGGTGGCGGCTGAGTAATCCTTGAACTTGTTCGCCGTCGTGGCGTCAACGGACTTCACGTGGCAGTTGATGCAGATGGTAGTCGTGGTGGCCCCGAAGTCGGCATTGACCGTGTGCTTCTGGTGGCTGTTCGGGGTGTTGCTGGCTGAACCGCCGTTGTTGTAGTTCGGCGCGCCGATGGTGTTGGCGAAGCCGCCGTCGTTGCCATGGCAGTAGTTACAGGTGGCGGTGGTGGAACCGGTGTACCACTGGGTCGGGGTCTGGTAGGTGATGGACAGGGTGTTGCCGTTGGAGTGGCAGTAGGTGGTACAGTTCTTGGTGGTCCCCTTGTATGCCAGCGTGGGGCCGGAATAGTCCTGGAACTTCGACTTGTAGGCGTAGGCGCCTGAGTAATCCTTGTAGCCGTTGACGTGGTTCACCTTGCTAGCGGTGAGCGTGGTGTTGGTGGTGGCTGTCTTGGCGTGGCACTTGTCGCAGGTAAGCGCGTTGTTGGTACCAATGGTTATGACGCCGACCGACCCGGAGCTGACGTGCCGCGCATGGGTGCCCGTGGTCAGACCGGTGGTCTGATGGCAGCCGGTGCAGGTGAGAGACGCGCCCCCCCAGGTCGGGCTCGCGTACGTAATGGTACCGTTGGTGTTGGCGTCGCTATGGCAGTAGATGTTCTGACAGGAGCCGTAGGTCGCCTTGGTGGCCAGCTGGTTGGTGGAATAATGGCTGTAGTAGCTGCCGCCGTAGGGGGCGCCGCCGTAGCCTACGCCTGCTGCGTTGCCGATAAGCTGACCCGGGACCAGCGTGCCGGTACTGAGTCGCCAGAACACGTTACCCTTGACGTGGTTGGGGGTGGTGATGTTCGGGTGGCACTTGGTGCAGGAGAAGGAGTAACCGGTGCTGCCGGCATGTTTGATGTGGCTGCCGAGCGCCGTCGTGGTCGTAGCCGCCGTGGTGCCGTGGCAGGTGCCGCAGGCACCCTGGCTGGAACCGCCGGTCCAGAGCGGGCCCCCACCCTGGGTAGTTTGAGAGATCGAGCCGCCGGTAAGGGCGGTCGTGCCGCTGCCGCCGCCGCCATGGCAGTACAGGTTGGAGCAGGTCGGGTTGGTGTACGCATTCCTCTGGCTGATCGTGGTCCCGGCGCTGCTGGAACCCCAGACGTTGCCGTTGGTGAGCGAGGAGTAGCCGTTGAGGACACCGGTGGTCATTTGGCCGTTGAAGGCGTAGAAGCCCATCTGGATCTGCTGTTTCACGGTCGGCATGGTGTTGCCGTTATGGCAGATCGTACAGGAGGTGTAGCCGTCGTTATTGTGGGCGGCGTGTGCGCCCGGGCTGAAGGCTTGCGTCGCGTTGGTGGTGGGGTTGACCATGCCGGTCTGGCCACTCACGCCATTGGCCGAGAGGGTGGCGGTCGTGGGAGGCATGCCGTGGCAAGAGTCGCAGGAAGGCTTCATGAAGCCGTTGCTGTGCTGGTGGCAGGTAAAGCAGTCCACGTCACCCTGGTGTGTGGTCACGCCCAATTGCGTGTTGTTGTACCTGTGGTGCGCGGTCTGGGAATGGCATACATCGCAGATACGGTTTGACGTGGTACGGGTCAACCGGTCGGAGCCGTAGGTCGTATAGGAGGTGAACACGACAGTTGCGCTGGGGGTGCCGGTGGATGCCCAGTTGGAACCGTTCGGCGTCGCTATCGAAGACTTGATCATCTTCGCGTTGCCACCAACAGTCAGGCCGGCCGTATGACAGGTGTTGCAGGTGAACTGGCCGTACTTGCTGTTCGGCGTGTTACCCCAGCCGCCGTTCCAGTAGGTTGATTGGGTGGAGGAGCTGTTGTGCATGATGGGATTCAATGCATGGGCAGCCGAAAAGAAACCGCTCGCAAACGTCACGGCGATAAGGGCCGCCAGGACGGTGACCACGCCCTTCAGCGCGCCACCCGATCCGCATTTCATGGTCTTCGTTGTGCAGACTCCCATCGTAGAGCCTCCTGATTTCATATGTATGTCAAAGCTGTTTTCTATATTCGCCGTGCGGTCCATACCTCTCCCCTACATCGCGTTGTGGCAGCTGTAGCAGGTTGCCGCAGGCGCGTTGCCCCAGGTGACCGGCTTGTTGAAGTGGCAGATGGTGGTGCAGTTGCCGCCGCTCACGTAAGGATTGGCAACGTTCAGGTTCTGCTTGGAGGTGTCGAAGGAACCCGCGCCCGCCTTGTAGCCGCCGTTGCGGTGCCAGAGGGTGGACGAGGAGTTGAGCGCGAACGACGCGTCCCTGATCTGCGCCTTGCTGACGAACGGATTGGCCGAGACGAACTGGACATCGACGCTGCCGTTCACGTGCCGCGACTTGTCGAAGATGGACGCATTCCCCTTGAGCGGCGCCTGGGTGCCGTTGTGGCAGCTGACGCACTGGGCGGAGGAATCGTTGGCGCCGGTGGTCACCGTCAGGTTGTGGCAGGTGTTGCAGCTGATGGTGGTCGCCTGGCCCGGATCGCCGTGGCTGGAGTTGTTGCCAACCCCTTTCGCCGGGAGCAGCGTCGTGAAGCTCGGGCTGTCGGCGATCTTCGTGGCGTGGATCCCCATGGCGTGGCCGCCCGCCTGGCCGGTGCCGAGCCAGTTCGCATTGTAGTGTGTCGGCGAGCCGGCGATGGTGCTGTTCGGCCAGTTGCCGTGGCAGTTGGCGCAACGGTCGCCGGTGAAGCTGCCGGTGTACCAGTCGGGGGTCGTGGCGTAGGCCGGGCTTGCGCTGTAGCCGTTGGAGTGGCAGTAGACGTTGAGGCACTGGACGCTGGAGCCGGGGGTGCCGATGGTGCCGGAGCTGGCCGTGCCGACCTGCCCGTAGGCGGTGATGGCGTTGCTGTTCCTGTTCTTCAGCGAGCCGACCGCCAGGCCCGATTGCGCATTGTTGCGGAAGTCGAGGATGACCGCGCTCCCCGCGCCGTGGTTTGCGGCCGGAGTGAGGGGGTGACAAACGGCGCAACCGTAGTTGTACCTGGTGGAGGCGCCGGAGGTGGAGTGGTTGCCGGTCATGTTGAGGTAAGCGACAGGAGCGCTGGCAGAGGTGTAGACGTGGAACGCGTGGCCCCTGGAGAGCTTGTTCATCGGGTGGCAGCTGGCGCAGTTCATGGCGGCGCCCCACTGGGGTGCCGTAGCCCCGCTTGTTGCCGAATGGCAGGAGACGTTGCTGCAGGACTTGCTGGCCGCGATGTAGGCAGCGGAGCCGCCCACGCCGTTGAAGACCACGTCGTTCTGGATGTTGCCGTTGATGTGCCGGCCGCCGGCCGCGATGGAGACGCCGTCGGTGGTGGTGGCGTAGTGGCAGACGCTGCAGTTGATCCCCTTGTCGCCTGCGTGGCGACGGTGGCTGTTGGCGTTGGCCAGGCCGGCGTTGCCGGTGGTGTAGTTCGGGAAGCCGGCTGCCACCCCGCCGCGCTCGGTGCCGTGGCAGCCGTTGCAGCCCAGCGCCGGCTTGGTCTTGTTGTACCAGGTGGTGTAACCCTTGTAGACGCCGGCCGAGGTGCCGATCTTACCGTTAGAGTGGCAGTAGGTCGCACAGGTGGTATTGCCGCCGGCATAGCCCGATTTGAAGGCCCTGGCGCCGGAGTAGTCCTTGAACTTGTTGACGTGGTTCGCCTTGTTGGTCAGGGTCGTATCGCCGCTCACCGTCTTGGCATGGCACTGGTCGCAGGTGAAATTGCCGTTGCTGAAGGCGGCGCTCGGATTGTTCATGTGACCTTTGTGGCGGCCGGAGGAGATCGGTGCGAAGCTTGACGCGTTGCCGCCGTGGCAGCCAGCACAGCCAAGGGTCGACCCTTGCGCCGTATTCCAGTTGTATGCATGGCTATTGGCGGTGGTGGCGTTGCCAGGGCCGCCGTTGCCGTTGCTGTGGCAGTAGGTAGTATTGCAGGAACCGCCGGCCGGCGCGTTGTTCGTGATGCCGTTGGTGGTGTAGTAGTAACCCTGTACATCCTGGGTGGAGGAACCGCCGCCGGTGTAGATTGCACCCCCCTTGCCGGCCGAGCTGAAGCCGAAGAAGATCTGGGCGGCCTGGGTAGCGGAAACCGGCCCGTTGGCGTGGTTGGTCTTGACCCGCGGGTGGCAGGAGGAGCAGGCGAACTTGTAGGTAGTGCCGATGCTCATGTTGCCCGGGAGCGTAGTGTACGCGCCGAAGGTAGCGGTGTCGGCGTAGTGGATCGAGTGGCCCGCAGGCAGACCGGTGGGGGCCGCGTTGCCGTTCGCCTTGTGGCAGCTGTCGCAGGTGGTGGCCCCGCCCCATGACGGAGAGGTCTGGAGACCGCCGTGGCAGTAGGTGGCGGAGCAGTTCTTCTGAGTGAGGGCGGCGTTGTAGCTGCCGGTGTATGTGGTGAAGCCGTTCAGCTTGGAAAAGTTGACATCGATGCTGCCGTTGATATGGAGCTGGCCGGAAGCGATGGAAGTGCCGTCGGTGGTGGTGTAGCGGTGGCACTTGACGCAGTCGCCGCTCACGCTCGCATGCTTGGCGTGGCTGTTGGCGCCCGCCGCCCCGACGCCGGCAGAGGTGTAATCAGGCGCGCCCACGGTGGCAGAGGTGCCGTGGCACTGGTAGCACTGGGTACCGGCAGACCAGGTGCCGGTCTGGCTCCAGGTCACGCTGGCTGCCGTCTGGACAACGATCCCTTTCTTACCGTTGGTGTGGCAGTAGGTGTTGTTGGCGCAGTTGGTGTTCGTGCCGAGAGTGTAGGTGGTTTTCCACGCCTTGGTTCCGGAGTAGTCGCGGAACTTGTTGACGTGGACCGCCTTGTTGATGATCGTCCGGTCGGCGGAGGTGGAAACGGTCTTCGCATGGCACTCGCCGCAGGTGAAGCCGGTCGGCAGCACACCGGTGTTCCCCGTGGACGCCGGGTTGATGTGATAGGCATGCCTTCCGGTCGAGATCGGCTGGAAGCTCGCCGCGTTGCCGCCGTGGCAGCCGGCGCAGCCGTTGCCGCTCCCCAGCACGGAGCCGTTGGTTGCCGAACCCCAGTTAAAGCCGCTCACGCCGACCTTCGGATTGCCGCCTTTGCCGTTCGAGTGGCAGTAGGTGGTGGCGCAGGTGCCGCTGGAGTACTGCAGGGTCCCGTCCGTGCTGGTGGTGCCGGTGTAGGTGTAGGTCCCCTTGCGGCCCGCCGTGGTGTAGTTGAACATGACCTCGGCCGCGTTGCCGTTGCCGCCGGCTGCGGGACCGTTGGCATGCCCGCCGTTGTGACAGCTGTTGCAGGCGAACCGGTACAGGGTGGTCGTGCTCACGTTGCCGGAATTGTTGGTGTAGCTCGCAGCCACGCCGGTCTGCCAGTGGGCGTTGTGGGCGCCCGGCAGGGTGGTGTCCGCCTTGTGGCAGCTGGTGCAGGCCATGGAAGCGCTACCCCATTTCGGCGAGCCCGAGGCGTGGCAGTAGGTGTTGGCGCAGGTCATGTTGGCCGCGTTGTAGTGGCCGGAGTAGTTCCCCAGTTTGACGAATGAGACATTCCGTATCCCGTTCAGGTGGGCCGAGGAGTAGTCGCGCAGCTTGTTCTGTGCGCTCGCGTCCACAGTGGTCCGGTGGCACTTGACGCAGCCGCGGGTGTCGGAGACGGAGATCAGGCCCGCACCCTGGGTATGCTTCTTGTGGGAGTTCCTGGCGACCGACGCGGTGGTGTTGTTGGCGTAGTTCGGCGCGCCGTAGAAAGGCGCGAAGTCGGGCGCAGTGGCACTGCCATGGCAGCCGTTGCAGTCAAGGGTCCGGGTCGAGTACCAGTTATTGCCGGCGCCGGTCATGTTCACGTAGACAAGGGTCTTGGCCCCGTTGGAGTGGCAGTAGTTGGTGGAGCACTTGCCGCTGTTGAGGGTGGCGATCTTACCGGCCCTCACGCCGGAGTAGTCCTTGTAGCCGTTGATATGCTTGGCTTGGTTGATGATGGCGGTGTTGTTGCCGAAAGCAACCGTTCTGGCGTGGCACTCGCCGCACTGGAAGCCGTTGCCCGCTCCAAGGAACCCGCTGTTGTTGATATGCGCGGCGTGCTTGGCGGTCGCCATCGGAATGCCGCTGGCAACATCGCCGTTATGGCAGCCGCGGCAGTTGAGCTTGTCGCCCCACTTGGGCGTTTTGTAGGTGCCGTTGCCGTCGGAATGACAGTAGATGTTGGAGCACTGCTTGGTGCCGACCGTGCCGTTGTACCCGCCGCCGTTGTTGCCGAAGGTGGTGTTGAAGGAAACGTCCGCGTTCCGGTTCAAGTGGGTGCCGCCCGGAACGAGGGTCGTGGGGAGCGTGGCAGTATCGGTCGTGGTGCTTACGTGGCAGTAATCGCAGCTGTACCCTTTGTACTCCACGTGGCGGACGTGGTTGTTGGCGTTGCCGCCGCCGGGGGCGTTGTTGACGTCCGGCGTATTGTGTGACTTGGTGTTGCCGTCACCGTGGCAGTTGACGCACTTGGAGCCGCTCCAGCTGCCGTTCCATGCGGCGCTGCTCATGACGAGCGTGCCGCCATTTGCCTTGCCGTTGGAGTGGCAGTAAACATTGGCGCAGCTCCCCGTCGCGCTACCCGCCGCCTTCGACGAACCGGCAGCAGTCAGGTAGGTCCCCTGGCCGTTGTAGGCCGGGGTGTCGCTGTCCTTGTTCAGCGTGGTGCCGTCGAACTTCACGTTGACGTTCTTGTCCACGTGGTAGGCGTAGCCGTTGGCAATGGCGGTGCCGTTGGTGGTCGTGGCGCTGTGGCAGTCCTGGCAGCCGATCACTTTGCCGGTCGTGGCGGGGCTCCCGCTGCCGACGTGGTAGGCGTGGGCGTTGGAGGCGATCAGATTCCCGGAGCCGGACGTGTAGCCGTGGCAAGCCGCGCAGGATTTGGGTTTCCCGCCCCAGCTGGCGGTGGAGTTGACGGTAAAGGACGCCGCGTTCACCGCGGACAAGCCGTTGCTGTGGCAGTACACGGCACAGGACTTGGTGGCGCTGATGTAGGCGACACCGGTCCCGACCATGGCGGTCGAGTGCTTGACGTTGATCTGTCCGTTCAGGTGCGCGGAGGAGTAGTCGCGCAGCTTGCCGGCGACCCCCGCGTTGACCGTAGTCATGTGGCAGGCCGCGCAACCCCTGGAATCCGAGGTGTTGAAAATCGGCGAGGTGGCGCCGGCCGTCAGGTGCTTGATATGGCTGTTGGCGTTGGCCGCGCCCGGAGCGACCGGGGAGGTGTTGTAGTCCGGGTAGCCGATGGCGTTGCCCGTGCCGTGGCAGCCGTTGCAGCCGATCGTCCCGCTGGTGATCCAGTTGGGGGCCGCGGGCTCGCTCACTCCGGCGACGCCCTTCTTACCGCTGGTGTGGCAGTAGGTGGCGGAACAGGTCTGGCCAGAGTAGGTGGCGCTTCCGCCGGCCCTGACGCCAGAGTAGTCATAGAATTTGTTGACGTGCTTCCGCTTGTCGGTGATAGTGGTGTTGCTGCTGAACGCCACTGTCTTCGCATGGCACTCCATGCACCGGAGGTTGTTGCCTAGGCCGAGGTCGGAGTTGTTTATGTGCCTGCCATGCTTGTTGGAGCTCATGACTTTGCTCTGGTTCGCGTCACCACCATGGCAGCCGGTGCAGTTCTGGCTCTTGAGGGTTCCAATCGGGCTGTTCCAGTATGTGGAAGTATAGTTGGGGAACCCGCCCCTGCCGTCCGAGTGGCAGTAGAGGTTGGAGCACTTGCCGTTTGACCAGTAGAGGGTGCCGTCCTGGATGAGGCCGTCATAGGCGTACGACCCTTTGCGCCCCATGCCCGAGTAACCGAAGAAGACCTCGGCGGAGTTGCCGCCCCCCCCTGCAGCGGGGCCGTTGGCGTCTATCCCCTGGTGGCAGGATGAGCACTGGAAATTGTAGTTGTTTGCACCGCCGATATTGCCCGGCGTAGTCCTGTAGACGGTCGCGATGCTGGTGGTATCCGAGTGTGTAAGGTGCCGACCGGGGAGCGCGGGCCTCTGGCCGACGGGGACGCCACTGGCGGAGTGGCAGCTGTCGCACTGCTTCGGCGTACCACCCCATGTGGATGGCGAACCTGCATGGCAGTAAGTGTTGTAGCAGGTCTTGGTGGTGTGGTCGATGTGACCGGAGTAGTTCCCGATCACCTTGAAGGAGATGTCAACCTTGCCGTTCAGGTGGGCCGAGGAGTAGCTCCGCAGTTTGTTGGGGATGAGTCTGTCCACCGTTTCGCGATGACAGGTGGCGCAGCCGGTGGTGTCGTTGATGCCGAGGAAACCTGTGTGGGCCTGGTGCGAGTTCCTGGCCGGGTTGGTGGCGCTGGTAACGTTGACGTAGTTCGGCTCGCCAAGGGTGGAGGCGAAGGCGCCGGGGCCATAACCGTGGCAAGCCTTGCAGCCGTTCCTTCCGGTGCCGCTCCATGCCTTGCTGCCGGTCATGTTCCGGTAGACGGCGCCGTTCTCCTGGCCGGAGCTGTGGCAGTAGTTGGTGGTGCAGGTGGTCTGGCCGTAGGCGAGCTGCATCTTGCCCGACCTGGCACCGGAGTAGTCCTTGTAGCCGTTGACGTGGGCGGTTCCGGTGATCTGCCGGTTGTTCCCGATGCTAACGGTCTTGGCGTGGCACTCGGCGCACTGGAAGTAGACGGCGCTCCCCATGGTCGAGTAGTTGTGCAGGCTGTGTCTCTTGCTGAGAATGGGGCTGGTGGAGGTCGCATCGTTCCCGTGGCAGCCGGTGCAGTCGGGGTTCAGCGTGGCGCCCCACTGGGGAGTCGTATTCGGGTTGTTCCCGTTGCCGTCGGAGTGGCAGTAGTTGTTGTTGCAGTATTTCTGTCCGACGTTGCCGTTGTAAGGCGGCGACTGCGATACGCCGCGGAAATATGTGGAATTGATCACCACATCGATGATGCCGTCGGTGTGGTGAGAGCCCGCCAGGATGGAGGTGCCGTTGGCAGTGGTGCCGGCATGGCAGTTTACGCAGGATCCAGGGCCGGCGATGTGTTTAGAGTTGTGGGTGTTGGCCAGGTTGGCGCCCGCGCCGCCGGTGCTGGGGTAGCTCGGCTCGCCGTAGTTCCCGCCGATACCGTGACACCCTTTGCAGTCAAGGGAGCCGCCGCCCCAGGTAGGTGCCGAGGGCTGGTTGGGGGCAGCAGCCTTTCCGGCCGAATGGCAGAGGGTATTGGAGCAGGTGAGGCTGGCGCCGGTTCCGCTTGGTGTGCCGCCGTTGTTGAAGGAAACGTTTTTGGTGCCGTTGACGTGGTACGTGGAGAGGCCGGTGGCGTTGATGGCCTGGTCGTTGGTCGTGTCAACTGTGTTGATGTGGCAGCGGCCGCAGGCATAGTTGTCGCCCAGGAACGCGGCGTTGTTCATGTGCTGCTTGTGCTTGCCCGACGAAATGACGGCAAAGCTCCCCGCCTTCCCGCCGTGGCAGCCGGTACAGTCCGCGTTGAGGTTTCCACCCCATGTGGCGGTCTGGTTAGGCGCCCCCCCCTTGCCGTTAGAATGGCAGTAAATGTTGGTACAGTTACCGTTCCGATTCCCCGCAGGGGTCTGGCTCGGGAGATAGTTCGGGTAATTCAGGTTGCCCGGCTTGGAGTAAGTCCCGCCGCTGTTGGGAGCAGTGGTGAAACCGAGCAGAAGGCCGCGTTTTCCGGCGCTGGTGGCGTGGGCAAACGGAGCGCTTTCAGCAGTGTGGTCAGAGTGGCACTTGATGCAGGAACCGGTGCCGGTGCCGTAGTATGCGCCGTGCTTGTAGCCAGAGTTGCCGGGAGTTGCCGACGGATGGCTTCCGTCGTTGGGCGCGTCGCCGTGGCACTTGCCGCAGGTGACGGCATAGGAGCCTGCGCCGAGGGTTGAATAGGTCGATGCGGGGAGCACGCCCCAGTTATCGGTCGTTGACTCGAAGTGACAGCTGACATTGGAGCAGGTGGCAAGAGGAGAAGGAGGAACCGAAGTCTGGTTTATGAAGCCGCGGTTATAGGAGCCGGAGGTAACGGAGGCGGGGATGTAAGAGTTGATATTGCCGGTAACCTGGATGGATTTGTCGCGATGGCCGGTCTGATAGTTGACGACATTGCTGCCGTGACACTTGGCGCAGGAGGCGGCGGTTCCACCGGCATGCTGCTGGTGATTACCCTTGAAGGCTCCCGTGTTGGGGTTGCGGCTACCGTCGGACGAATCCAGCGGCGGCATCTGGTGACAGTCGATGCACGAAAGGTTATATTGTGGCGCCGCCTGTGCTGTCCCGCCAAAGAAGAGAGCAATCCCGAGTGATAAGACTCCGAAGGTCACTCGAAACCAGCTGTATCCGCGCCTGAGGTAGCTCTTCATTTCCTCTCCTTCTTTATCAACTGCAATGTAGTGCGCTTAAAAAACTTGGCTCATGTAGCCGCTTATATGATAATCCGCTTCATATTGTGCAATTTCTGAGCCAGTCGACCCTTCTGCTGCACTATCAAGACTGATGCGGTCGCAAATCCCTTTAGCCGCACCCTCGCGCGCACACTTCACTTTCGGGACATTACTGGAAAATCTTAATTATTCGGATGGCTTTGGGAAAGGTCCGGCGATATGCCCGGTTATTGGAGACGTCATTCCGCCATTTAACGGAAGTGGGGAAGGAGACTGCATCGGGGACAAACGCAGATTAATCCGAAAGGGGTGGGCTATACCGCCGGAAGGTATTTCGTCCTTCCTCTTTTGCCCGGTAAAGGGCGATGTCCGCATTCTTCAGGAGTGTATCTTCATCACCCCCATCATCGGGAAACATTGAAATTCCTATGCTGGTGGTGATGTTGAGGGTCTGGCCGTCGCATTCGAACGGCTGTTGGAAAGACTTCAGTATCTTGCGGGCGATAGCAGCGACATTTTCCATGGAAGCAACCTTGGGAAGCAGCAGCACGAACTCGTCACCTCCCATACGGGATACCGTGTCGCTTTTCCGCAGTGACTCCTTCAGGCGGCGGCTCACCCCGCGGAGCAGCAAATCCCCTACCCTGTGCCCGAGGGTGTCATTTATCTGCTTGAAGCGGTCCAGGTCCAGTATCATCAGCGCTGCCTGAGCTCCACTGCGGCTGGCATAGGCCAAGACCTGGGAGAGGCGGTCGCTGAACAGGGCACGATTGGGAAGACCGGTCAGCGCATCGTGGTAGGCCAGATACCTGATCGCCTCCTCATGGTGCTTCCGCTCCGTAACGTCGCGCAGCATCAGGACGTAGCCGGACAGGCGATTCAGCCTGTCGTTGATGCTGGTCACCCTCCCTTCATAGGAGCGCGTACCCCCCTCCCGCTCAAGCTCCAGGGGAAAGAGGTATTCCCCTTTTTTGCCCACGATCTCCCTGGTCTTCAAGAGTCTCGATGGCACTGCGCTCCTGATCATCTTCATTTCCACTGCGGAGCGGCCTATGACGTCCTCCGCATGGTAACCGAATACCCTTTCCGCCACTGGGTTGAAATATTTGATCCGGTACTCCAGATCGGTGGCAATGATAGCCATGTCGATGGAAGAACTGAGAATGCCGTCCAGGTAGACGCTCTTATCCAGCAGCTCCCTGGCGGTTTCCTTGAGGATATCCTCTTTCTCCCGGATGATCTTTTTCAGCGACTCGATGTACTTCCCCTCCAGCCCCTTGACAATGTCGGACTGGGTAACGATCCCGGCGATCCTGCCGTCCCCGTCGAGCACCAGGACGCGCCGGATCCCCTCCTGCTTCATCAGGATGGCGGCTTTATGGACCGTTGTCCCGACCGCCACCGTCCGGACGGGAGAGCTCATCGCCTGCTCGACCGGCCCGGCCAGGTCGGCATCCGCGGCCACCAGCCGCGCGGCGTCCCGTTCCGTAAGAATGCCGACCGGAGCGCCATCCCTCACGATCACCACGCAGCTGATCCGCTTTTCTGCCATCAGGCAGAGACTTTCCCGCACGGGCACGTCCCCCTGCACGGTCTCCACCTCTCTGCTCATCACCTGTTCGATCTTGCGCATCTCGACGAAATATTCGAGACCCAGGTGGTTGATCAGGTCGGACTGGCTGACGACCCCGGTCACTTCTCCCCCCCGGTCCACGACTACATGGTGGCGGATCCTGTTGGTAAGGAGGAGGTTGTAAGCCTCGTACAGGCTGAGGCTCCCCGGTATGGTAACCACAGGAGTGGTCATGACCTCCCGGATCGGCAGGGCACCGAATGCCGCACCGCGGCTGGCCCCTCTGACCACATCCCTCTCGGTCAGGATGCCGACCGGTTTTTTACCGTCAGCCACCACCAGGCAACTGATCCTGGTTTGCGCCATGACTGCAACGGCTTCAGCGGCCGGTGTATCGGGAGGGATGGTGATCGGTTGCCGGGAAATGATCTGTCGGATTTTCTTCTTTTGCATGGGTGCATCCACGGACTACGAAAGGCATTGAAAAGGGAACTCGCGGGGGAGGAAAAGGACAAAATGCTGCCATTTGGCGTAGAGAATCCGCGCAATGGCATCTCGGACGGGAAAAGAAGGCTGCTACGGGATCGGCGCAATCGGTTGCGGTGAATGCCCCCTGTGCCCCTGCATGCTCTTGATAAGCGCTTTCACCTCGGGCGGCATCTCCCTCCCCTCCTTCATCATGGCCCGCATCTGGCCGGCCAGGTAGGAGTTGTTGACCAGGATGTCGAACACCGCCAGCATGAATTTACGCTTCCACGGGGAAAGCCGGTCCAGGTTCCGGAACTTGTGCATATAGAATTTCTGGGCTGCCAGCCCCAGCTCACGCTCAAGCTCCGCCATGGTCATATTCTTCGGCTTCACCACCGGCTCCACCAGGTTGTATTTCCGGTAATCCCTTGTCCCCACGTACTTCTCAAGCTCCGGATAGAGCTCCGCATAGGGCCAGGGGGCGATGGCGAGGAAAAAGGCCATGTCGGGGTCGTAGTGTTTTGCGAGCTCAATGGTTGCCGCAATCGATTCGGGTGTATCGTCCGGCATCCCCAGAACGAAGGAGGTTTCTGAGACGATGTCGGCGCCGTTGATAAGGTCGATGGCTGCCTTCGACTGCTCGACCTTGGTGTCCTTCCTGAACAGGTCGAGGGTCTCCTGGGAGCCCGCTTCCACCCCCACGTAGATATGCTCGACACCCGCCTCCCGGTACCGGTCCATGATGTCTGCGTCGCGCAGGATATCATCCACCCGGGTCTCCATAAGGAGTTTCACCGGCACCCGCCGCTCGATCATCAAGTCGAGGATTCGCTCCCAGCGCTCCCGGTCGAACGTGGGGATCTCGTCCGACAGCATGGCCACCTCCACCCCGTAGCGGGAGGAGAGGAGTTCCAGCTCGGCAACGAAGTTTTCCGGGCTCCTCGCCCGCCAGGTCTGGGCCCAGAAGAGCTGCTGGGAGCAGAAGGAGCATTTCTGCTGACACCCCCGGGATGAGGAGACGATGGCGAGCCGGGCGTTATCCTTGGCCCGGTAGCTGTAGATGGGCCACTCCACCAGGTCCCAGGCCATGGGGAGGGAGTCGAGATCCTGGATGTAGGGGGCCTTGGGGGTCGCCACCACTCCGCCATCCCGCCGGAACGCAAGGCCGGCTACCTTTTTCGGGTCATCGCCGGCGTTGAGGCAGGCAAGAAGCGCAGGGAGGGTCACCTCCCCTTCGCCCCGGACGATGTAGTCCACCGCGGCATGATCGTGGTCGAGGATCTCCTCGTAGCAGAAGGTGGCGTGCACGTTCCCGAGGATGGTGAGGGTGGCGGGGTTGATCTCCTTGGCAAAGGCAAGGAGCTTCACCCCATCCACGATGGAGGCGGTAAAGGCCGTGGTCGCCACGACGTCGGGCCGGAAATCTTCGATCCGCCGGCGGATGTCGGGCCACTTGTGCCAAAGGGACATGGCGTCGTAGTAATCCACCTCGTACCCTGCGGCCCTGAGTGCACCGGCAATATAGACAAAGCCCACGTTCAGCCAGGTACCGGCCGATTCCACAACCCCGGAGTGGTAAGGCGGGGTGATGAGGGCTACTTTTTTTATGGACATAAATCTACTCCTCGGGAAGTTGAGACAGGAAAATATATGCAAAACGCGGGCCGTTCATTAAAAAAGGGGTTTTCTAATGGAACACCTTCGGCCAGACCCAGAAATACCCGAGGCCGTAAGCCGACAGAAGGATAATGTGCTTGACCAGCAGCGCCCGCCGGCGGGCCCGTTCCGCATCTTCGCCATACCAGTTATCCACATAGGTAAAAGTCCGGCCCGCACCGGTCGCCAGTATCAGGACCGCGGCAACCACGCTGGCCCAGAACATCCTATGCTCCAGCCTGTTCAACACGGAGGTCGAAGAAGGTTCAGCCAGGTGGGCATCGTGGAGCCAGGCAATTACGACCATTGCCGCCAGCCAGATGCCGGCGGCAAAGTCGTGGAGGAAGCCGTTAACGATGACGGCGGTTTTTTTCACCTTGGCGGGGCTCACTTCTTCTCCGTTTTCCCCTTGGCCGGCCCCGGCTGCTCCGACTGGAGCCCTGCCGGGTGGTCCGTCAGCGACTGCTTCTCCGCCTCCTCCACGTACCACTCCAGCGGCCGGTCCGTCTGGTCCTTGAAGGCATCCAGGGCCTCGTCCCGCATCCCCGCCGCCTCTTCGTTCGCCTGTGCCACCAGGATCTCGTCCACCACCTGCGGGCAGGAGGCAACGGAGCCGGGCCGCGCCTCGATCTCCTCCCAGGGGCTCGGCGACTCCTTCTTCGGGTCCTTGGCGAAGCGCATCTTGAAATCTATTGAGAAGTTTGTGTACATCTCTAGCATCCGGAAGATCGCCGAATCCCCCATCGGTCCCATCGGCCGCTCGTCCGGGAGGGGCGACACCTTCCCGTTCTCGATCTTCGCCCGCCCCACCATCTCGCAGCCGGTACCGCCGTCGGTTGTGTACCCCAGGTTGTCGGTGATCACCGAAAGGACCGTCGGCACGTTGGCTAGGTCCCAGTGGGCCAGCAGCCCCACCTCCCCGTCCGGCAGGGGGGAGAGATCGTCGATGTTCATGGCCAGGACCCTCGACCACGGCGGGACCGGGCGGACCCGCTGGCGTGGCGGAAGCCCCTTCACGTGGCGGCGCAGGGCGTCGTCGAACAGGTTAGTGGCGGTCTCCGCCTCGCCGAGGACGTTGACGCAGTGGCTCTCCGGCACATCCAGGATCTCCCGCACCATGGCGTAGTAGTCGTCACGGGTGACGACGCCGAAGCGCCCCCGGTAGCCGCCGCCGTCACAGACACGGCTCCCGGGAGGGAGCTTGAATTTTATCTTTTTCCGGCGGCACGACTGGAAGAAGTAGACGTAGGCCGCCGTGGCGCCGATCAGCGCCACCGGAACGCCGCTCTCTTCCGATTCCCGCAGGGCCTTGAGCAGCTTCTTCACGTCGATCCCGCTCTTCCCCAGGAGGAACAGGCTGTCCGGAGTGCCGAAATGGCGGCGGGTCTGGTCGATGCCGATGGCCATCCCCATGGAAGGCGCCAGCTCCGGGCTCGGGGCGAGGATGAGTATCCGGCACCGCGTCCCCTCCTCGAAGTCGGGAAAGAGGTAGGAGCCGGTCATGGTCCTGTTCGCGGTAAAGACCAGCTTCTGGCCGTCCTCGTCGCGGAAGATCCGGCCCCGCTGGGTGAGGCTGGTGGTGCCGCCGGTGAGGCAGGCCATCACCGACTGCTCCAGGGGGAAGGAGGCGACCAGGTGGGTCTTGAAGACGTCGTTGTAGACCATCGGGATGTCCTGCCAGCGGCTCACGCCCCCCGGCCGCACCTTCTTGATGTCGCAGAATTCCCGGAAGATCTTGTTGGTGTCGTAGTGCAGCGCGAACATCCGTAACGAGCAGTCGTTGAAGGCGGCGTCGGAGAGCTCGGCATCGACCCCCGCCTCGATGATTTTCAGGACCTCTTCGGTCATTTGGTGGCTTCTGTTATCAGTGGTGGACATGAAAGACCTCCTGTTGATGCGTGTGTGGCTGCCCCTGTCCGCATGGCGAATCAATCTGCGACCCTGGAGATTGTCTCATAGCGGCGACGTCGAAGTTATCCTCCTAGAACCTGATCACCTCATTCGCATATATCTTCGGCAGGACCGAGCCGAAATCGGCCACGGCATAACTCTCCATCCCCCCCGGTTTGTTGTCGTACCGGGAAATCGAATCTATCCAAAAGGCGCCTTGGTCATTGATGACGAATTTTATGTCCAGGGCACGGCCAATGAGCCCTGCGCTCCTGTCTCGGTCGGTAAATGTCACCTTGTCCAGTTGGCCGTAAAAGTCGACCACGATCTTTCCGTCCTTAGTTTTCGATTCGTTCCAATCCCTGGTGGCAAAATAGCGGTAGCCGGCAAAGGCGCCGCCGATGGTGTTCTTTTGGAGCTTATCCAGGGTGGCGCCCTGGATCACGCCGACGTAGCCGTCTCTTTTTACGTCGGCCCCCTGGGCAGCCGGCTTGGCATTGTCGTTGCCGGCTTTCTTGGTGGCATCACTGTCTGCCTTGTTGCATCCGGCAAATGAAAAAGACGCCAAGCAGCACAGTAAGACCGGGAACATTCTCCGCATCGTCATTCCTCCGATAAACCCGTCATATCCGCACGGGGGATAGCACGGTGACGTTGTTTTCATATGCACGCAATGTGCCCACTTCTTGAATCTCCCCCACCCACTTCACGCAACCACTCATCATACGCCTTGCGCAGGGCCGACTTCATCGGCAATTGCATCATAAGCGACAGGAAATGCGTGGCCGGGAAACCTGAAAAGGGAATTTTCGAGATCCGCTTCATGATGCGGGAAAAGCGGAACAGCTCGTTGTTCAACCGGTGATACTCTTCCTCCCGCCTGCGCGGGGTCATCTCCGGGTCCGGGTGCTCGAATACCGCACGCACGCCGGTGTAATAGTCCCACCCCATCTGCTGAAACAGGAACGGCCGGTACGATTCATAAAGCTCCGTCCCCGGCAGCGGCGTGAGCAGCACCGGGTGGAGCCCCACCTGGAGCCGTTCGGAGAGCTCCAATGCCCTGGCGAAGCTGTCCACGGAATCGTGCCTGCCGCCGAGAACAACGAAGAGAATCACGTCTATCCCCGCGTCCTGCATTTTCCGGACCGCCCCGACCCGGTCCGCCCCCTGCTTTCCGCCGGCATGGTAGGTGCCGAGTTTGTCCTCGTCCCCCTCCCAGCCGACCCAGACGGAGAAGAGGCCGCTTTTCCGGGCCGCGGCAAGCATTTTGCCGCCGTTCGGACCCTGCACCGCCTTCAGGTCACCAAATCCGTACCAGTGCTTTTTCGACCCCCGGGCCAGCTCCTCGAAGAGGAGGATGCTCCGCAAGGCATCCCCCCCCCAGATGTTGTCGTCGCCGTTGAACCAGACCTTCCCGGCGCGCGCCTCGATCTCCGCCGCAACCTCCGGAATGGGGCGGTACCGGATGGTGTCCCCAAAGAACCGGCGCACCGAGCAGAAGGTGCAGCGGTATGGACAGCCGCGCATGGTGAAGAAGGCGCGGAAGTGGTAATCCCCCTTGAGCCGGCCGTCGATCGGCTGGGGCAGTCCCTCCAGCGGCAATCTCTCGCCGTGGTAAAAGGGGCGCAGGCTTCCCCGGCGGGCATCCGCCAGGACCTCTCCCCATACCGATTCCGCCTCCCCCACCACCACCGAGTCCGCATGGAGCGAGGCCTCCTCCGGCAGGGCCGTGGGGTGAATCCCCCCCAGAACAACCCGCAACCCCAGTTCCCGGCAGCGATCGGCAAAACGGTAGGCCCACGGTGCGGTCGCCGTCATCACGCTGACGGCGACGAGATCCGCCGAAATGGTTTCCGGCGATACCGCCTGCTGGTTGGCGTCCACCAGCTCGTATTCGATCGAAGAGTCGACCCGTTCGGTCAGCGCGGCAAGATATTCCAGAATGGGGGGAACGAGAGGTACCCGGCCGGAGAACGGAAACTCGGGAGATACGATTACGACTTTCATCGGGCGATCACCGCAGGACCCTCTTCTCTTGCAGAGAGGGATGGTCCTTCTTCCATTTCTCGTAGGCGATCTTCACCCCTTTGCGGATCGGGAGCTGCGACATCAGCGACAGGATGTGCGCGTGCGGAAAGCCGGCCCGCGGTATCTTCAGCATATGCCGCAGGATTCTCGGCAGGCTCAGCAGTTCCAGCAATGTTTCGTGAAAATACCGCTCGCGCACTTCGGCGCTCATTGCCGGGTCCGGATGCTCGAACACGGCATAGGCCCCGGTGTAATACTCCCATCCGAATCCCCGGTAAAGGTAGGGCTCATACTCTTCGCGAAGCTTCGTCCCCGGATATGGTACCACCAGCGAGGGGTGCATGCTCACTCCCAGCCGCTCCGCAACCTCGACCGAGCGCTTGAAGTCGTCCAAGGAGTCCTGGCGGCCGCCGAGCATGTAAAACAGGCAGACGTCTATGCCGTGATCCTTGAGCGTCCGGACAGCCCTCTCACGGTCGACGCCGATCTTGCCGTTTGCCGCGTACACCTTGAGCC
Source organism: Geobacteraceae bacterium (assembly GCA_036518435.1). Taxonomy (GTDB): domain Bacteria; phylum Desulfobacterota; class Desulfuromonadia; order Geobacterales; family Geobacteraceae; genus JAMPXD01. The sequence continues at coordinate 22,405 of DATDNF010000035.1, read as the reverse complement.
CTTCCTCGGAGATGGCATCCCAGCCGACCCAGAGGGACAAGAGGCCGCTCTCCCTGGCCGCGTTCAGCATCCGCGATCCTTGCGGCGTGAGGACCGGCCCCAGGCTGCCGAATCCCATCCACCTCTTGCGGCTACCTTTCAGGGCGGTGAAGAGGTCTATGGCGCGGGAGATGTTCGCCTCCCCCGGCCACCAGACGTTCTCGTCGCCGTTTATGTACATCTTCTCCGGGATCGCCGCCACGTCACGCACCACGTGATCTATGGGACGGAAGCGGATCTTTGCGCCGAAGAACGGTTTTACCGAGCAGAAGGTGCAGTTGAAGGGACAGCCGCGGGAGGTATTGACGATGCGGAACATGTGCCCGCCACCGAGCATTCCGTACAGCGGCGTCGGAAGGTCGTCCAGGGCGATCTGCTCTCCGTAGTAAAAGGGCTTCAGGCTTCCTGCCCTGAAATCCCGCAGCACCTCAGGCCATACCGACTCCGCCTCGCCGACAACAACGGCATCGCCGTGGGACTTTGCCTCCTCGGGCATGGCTGAGGCGTGCATGCCGCCGAACACCACCTTGATCCCCCGCGCCCGGAGCTTCTCGGCGATCCGGTATCCCGGCACAGACGTGGGCGTAAGGAGGCTGATGGCGGCAAGGTCGCATTCCAGCCGGTCAATGGCGTCCGGCGTTGCGCTGACGCTGATGAGCTCGATGTCGATGTCAGGGTCAGCCCTTCTGGTGAGCGCGGCAAGATATTCCAGGATCGGGGGCGCCACCGGCGCCCAGCCGAACGGCAGGGGGGGCTTGATGATGCAGAGTTTCATTGTTTCCTTCAGGTTTATAGGCTTAAGGTCGAAGGCTGGAAAAACCTTCTGTCTTCAGCCTTCAGCCTGCCTTACTTGTGCTCTATGCGGAACCCGGAATGGAAAGTCCCCGCCGTGAAGGGGATGCCCCAGTAGCTCACCACGCTCGCCACCAGGGCGACGATGGCATAACAGGCCAGTCTCCTCCCCCGCCAGCCGAACGTCACCCGCAGATGCAGGTAGATCCCGTAGATCAGCCAGGTGATGAGAGACCAGACTTCCACCGGATCCCAGTTCCAGTAATTCCCCTTCACCTGGTTCGACCAGAAGCAGCCAGACACCATCATCAGGCCATACATGATGAAGCCGCCGGCAACGAACCGGTAGGAGAGGTTGTCCAGGGTCTGCAGGTCGGGGAGTTTCTCGGCAAGGACGTTCTTCTCCTTGAGGAGGTACATGAGCCCCAGCCCGGCCGCTATCAGCACGGCGGCGAAGCCGGAAGTGGCGCCTGTGATGTGCGTCCAGAGCCAGCCGCTCTGCAGCGCCGGTGCCAGCGTGGAGGCCGCCTCCTTCATGAGCGTCCCCGCCCACCCGAGGAGGATGAACACCACCGGCATCACCAGCACCCCGAGCGGGCGCACCTTCTTCGTGCTGAACTGGAACACCAGGAAGAGGAGCGCGGCGATGCAGGTGCCGATGGCGAGCGACTCCGAGATGGTGATGAAGGGGCTCACCCCTCCCTGCGACCAGCGCAGCCCTATGGAGATGATGTGGGCAATGAAGCCGGCCAGGGCGCTGAACAGGCCGATGGTGAACAGCTTCTCCTGCTTTGCCATGAGGCCGAAGATATAACTGAAAGTACTCACACCATACAGCGCCACGGCGCTCCAGAATAACAGGAGTTCGGGTTTCATGCACACACCTCCGGGAAGCGATTGAATGGCAACTGACTCAGTGTAGCATAACGCCCGGTGTTCCGATGTCAATTATTTCGGGGAAATTGCTGCCGTCATGGCAGGCAGTAAGCGCTTGAACGGGGAATCGCCATGCACAACGGGGCACTTGGGTCAAAAACCCCGCCAGTGGCGTTTCAGGCGGATACAGCGGGGGAGCTACTCATTATAAAATAATTGAAGTTTACCATTATTGTCAAGCTTTATCCTCGCCAGGCAACTAATCAACAACGCCCCGCCCCTTAGCCCTCCTCCTTAGCCCTTTTCCCTGAAATTGTCGAAGCATATTCTTGACTTTTGACTTGATCTTGAACTTCGGCAACTACCTCAGCAATGGGGGTTTCTCCACCAGGCTTTTCAAGTCATGCACTGCTACTCCTTCCGCACGGAGAGCCCCCATGGTTCTTTCTTGCGGCGCATCAACACAGAAGAGGGCATAATGCTCCTCACGGCCCATGGGGTACCACTTGACAGCACCTGCCTTGCCTTTGAGCCTTGCCGCCTCGGCGCGCGTAAAGCGACTGCCGTTCAGGGCAACGGACTTGTTAATCGGATACAGATTTACGCCAACTCTTGACAATCTACCTTCAGCGTATAAATTTGAATCAGACAACACTAAGGCTGGCAACCTGAGCATTTCAATAAATGAAATCTAAAAGGAACGAAACATGAAACGTACCCAAAAGCCATTTACACGGATAGAGCTCCCGATCGCGCTCGTCATCATCGGCTGCATCGTTACAATCCCGGTTGGCGTCTTCGCCGCTCCGGTTGAGAAAGCTGGGAATGAGGCCGCCGTTGCCCAGATAAAGGAGAATCTGCGCCAGATCGCCGAAGCCGCAGCACTCTGGGAAAAGGCCGATGGTTGCAGCAAGAGTGACTGTCTTGATGCCAACAAGCTCGTTGCTGCCGGCAAACTCGCCGGCGCACCTCAAGTGCCGGCCGGGATCGGCGCTGGTGACCCGTCACCTTACTACAGCACTACGGAAAAACCCAAGGGTGGTTGCGGCCCAAGGAACTTCGGCGCACCGAGAACCGTCAATCCTATCCTGAACAATGTTTCCGAGCAATTTTGCCGGGATTACAACAATTCAGTCGGACTTGGCAGCACTATTTTGAATAACTGCGCCTCAGGCGGCGACTGCTCCGCCAGCGGCAGCACCGATCCATACGACTTCCCGATTGTAAACAGCTCCAGCTTTTGCTACCGGCGCTCTGACATGTATACCGTCGTCTGGATGTCGGCCGTCAGCGGCACCCCGTGCACCAGAAAATAGTGGTGCGCGCTAACGTGATCTTGCACCGGATTTTTTCTGACAATACTCCAGTGCACCTCTTGCTTCAGGATAATCGGGTTTGAGTCTGAGGGCCTCATTCAACAGGTTGATTGCCATTTCGCAGTTATTATTAACCATGTAATAATAAGCAAGATTTACATAGGCAATTTCATCCTCGGGCTCAGTCTGGATACTTTCATAGTAAAGTGCTGCAGCCTCGTCGGATCTACCCATTGAATTTAAAGCCTTACCGAGATTGTTCAGCACTACGAAGTTTTTTCTATTAATTTCGAGGGCCTTGGTGTAGAGAGTAATGTCATTTTGCCAGCTTCCCAGGTACCACCAAGTTTTAGCCGAACAAGCGAGTAACACGATTATTGCGGCAAACGGAATGAGTTTTTGCCATCTTGAATTCCCAACTAAGTCAGATATCCCCCACGTCACAAAAATGAAGAGACCGATAATAGGAACATACATATACCTGTCTGCCACAGTATGGGAACCGATTTGTACTATTCCAATAACCGGCAACAGTGTCAATAAAAACCAGGACCATCCCACAAACAGATAGGGACGGAGTCTTACTCCTGTCGCAGCTATCACTGTTATCAGAGCGATGGCAATTATTGAAGCTCCAATCTCCCAGCCTGAATAAGACTTGCTTATTGGATAGAAGACAGCAAGTTTCTCCGGCCAGATAGTCTTAAATATATATGTCCCATATGAAACTGGTATATGGATCAGCCGGAGAGCCAATGGAGCCTGTTTCAGCGTCAGGATATTGTGACTGTTGGAATGAACGTAAATGGTGATGCCGGAGATGATAATTGAAACAATTGCGAAAGGAATCTTCTCATAAATCAGTGCTTTTATTTTTCTGCCGGATCCACTCCATCTGTTTAACGGCCAGAAATCCATAAGCAGCAGAAGTGCAGGTAAAGTTACCATCATCTGTTTTGACATCAGTGAAAAAACAAAAAACAAAAGCGAGCCTGCATAGCTGAGCAAGCTTCTGCTTTTTGCAAAATGAAAATATGACATCAAAGACAGGAATAAGAATAATGTGCTCAACAAATCCTTTCGTGACATGACCCATGCAACCGGCTCCACATGCAGCGGATGGAGGGCAAACATGGCTGCAACAAAGGCACTTTTCCAGAAATTACCGGTAACCCTGGACAGTAAGATCAGCAAAAGAGAAGTGTTGAGAAGATGCAAGATGAGGTTGGTAAGATGATGGCCGGCTGGGTTTTCCCCGTATAGCTGAAAGTCCATCATATGTGACAGCCAAGTGAGGGGAAACCAATCGTAGAAGTCGGTGGCGGTAAATGCCCAGGTGACGCCTTGCAAGGTCAGACCTGCATAGACGTTGGGATTATGCAGAAGCAAAGAAGCATCGTCGTAATTTATGAAATTAAAGTTGCGGACCTGGAAGTAAATGGCAAAAACTAGAAGATTAAGCAGGGAAAATACAAATATCTTTGTCCTTTTGGAGGGAAGGTTCAATATCTGCAAACGTTTTACAAGATCAATGAGCATCTCATTCTTTCCATATTCCCGCCAGCGCCCATCGCATGTCAGAGGCGGTCAAGGGTATCAACAGTCGCAGGGACCAGGTCTTGCCCCTGGACTTTCTCCGAAGCCAACCGCTCCCCACAGGGAAGCCGCTTCCTTCCGGGCCGCAAGATTCGCCCTGCGGTGGTGATGATCATGCCGGCAAGCCCAGCCCAGAGACTGATCAGGACGATCGGTTTACCCGGCTCATACCGCACCGTCATCCCCACCCAGTACCGTATTTCCCTCGGCGTAAGGAGGTAATCTCCGGCGGCAAACGGCTGTCCTATGGGAGCCTTCCCCTCTGCAAGGGGCTGTGCCAGCGGCTCCCCCTTCCTGCCAAGGGGAAAGACAACGAACTGCATCTCCCCTTGACGCTCCTGCTGCTTGGATGGCAGGTACCGGGCCTGCACGGCAAAACGCGGCGGCTCAGACCCCGCCGGGAAAAGGATGGTGCCTGGCATGGCATTGTCCCCGTGCTTGTACCCGGTGGAATAAATGTACCTGTCTTCCCCCGAGGGAATGCTCTGCAGCGGCTGATGTGCCCCGAACAGCTCTTTCCCCTCCCTGTCGGAAAGTATCAGCAGCACCGAATATCCTTCCTTCTCGTTGAAGTAGTCGACGCCGTCGTGGGTAAGCTTGTGGGTTATGTACAAAAGGTCCCGCTTCTTCCCTTTCCCCTCGCCGACTTCGACTTCGTAGGCGGCGCGCTTGTCCTCGCCGCTCACCGTGTAGCCGGCATGCATCCTGACGAGGGACGTCTCTCCCTTCAGGCGGGAAAAGCTGAAAAACCTGCCGTGCTGGATCGTGTCGTAGCTCGCGGGATCGCCGCTGGGGAGCACTTCGCCCTCCGTCAGCCTGATGGTGCCACGAAAATAAAACAGGCTGTTGTAGATTATCCCGAACATGATCGCGACGAAGCTTAAGTGAAAAAGGATCATGCCGAACGAAACGACCGTCACCCGCCTTCGCCAGACTCTGCCGAAGAAGCAGCAGGCGACGTTGACAACCAGCAGCACCAGCAGCGCGTTGAACCAGATGGTGCCGAAGATCATCTCCCCGGCCCGCGCACCGCGGTAAAGGGTGACGCCGGTCACACAGCAGCCGAGAATGACAACCAGAAGCAGCATCGCCAGCCGCGACGAGGCAAGGAAATCGTAAATTTTTCTCGGGACCTTGTGAATCGGGTGATACCGGGGCTCTACCGGAAAAATTTCCTGCTCCGGCTCCGATGCAGGGGGAACAATCGGTTCGCTCATGGAAGAGAATCCTTCAAAGATAATTACCTTTCAGGCCGCAAAAAACCGCCATCGACACTTTTGACCGGAACGCCGCTTCTCGTAGTACGGATTTTATAGGTATCCGTCACCAGCGCCTGGTCGTCCACCAGGCACTTCCCGTAGTTGTATTCGGAGAGGTCCACCGCAACAGGCTGCCCGTTTCCATCCCTGACTACCCGCTCCACATAGGCCATGTGGGCACGCGCATTGAACTGCGCGACATCACCTTTTCTGACTTGGGAGGCAGGAATTGGTCTCAACTTGGGCGGCTGGCCGTTCTTTCCCCGGCGCGTCATCTTCTCGACGTAATCGGTGCAAAACCCGCCACCGGAAACCCAGCAGCCGGTGTCTCCCACGGTGCAGCCGGTCCGGGCCACAACCTCGTTGATAACATGATTGCTGCAAAAGGGAAGCTCTGCGGCGCGGACGACCTGCGAACCGGCGAGCGCCGCCACCAGGCACGCAATCAATGCGTATCCGCACTTCACAGTTTCTCCACCTTCCAGATCAGATTCTCGCCGTCATTCACGCCATAGGCGACAGACTTGCCGTCCGCAGTGAACTTGACGTCGAAAACCTGCTCATAGGCTGGATGCTCGCGGAGAATCTTTCCGGATGTGTCGGCAACCACCACGAAACGCTTCCCCGCTCTCCGGGCGCGATATACGAGATATTTACCGTCGGGACTGAACTGGGGCGTAACGACCCGGTCGAAGGGTGGTCCTTCCTTGCCGTCCGCGACAATAAACCATTGCTGGCCGCTGCGCGCGGCGTAGGCATGCCGGCTGCCGTCCCTGCTGTAGGCGAGAAAGGCGGCTTCTTCATAACCCTTTTCGCTCTCCCCACCGCCGACGAAAAACTGTTGCAGGCAGTACTTGTTCCCCGAAGCAAGGATCGCCCCCACCCCCTTCTGATCGGGGCGCACGACGAGAGGCCCGGCAAGGCTGCCATCGGCCAGCGGCTCTTCCCTGTCGTTAAAAATGATGAAGCGCTTACCATCACGTTCAGCCATGTAGGTAACGGAAACGCCATCCGGGCCGAAACCCAGATTTGCTATGGCGTCATAGAGGCGCCCCTCTTTCCTGCTCCCCGGATCGGCAAAGGGGAATACGATTACCCTCTGCTTCCCCTCCTTCCGGACGATCGCGGCAACCCTGGTCTTGTCCTCGTTGGCCACAATCTGGGTCACGCCCTTTGCTTCCACGACCTTCGGCCCGCGAAACCCGATATCGCTGACCACCAGCCGCCCGTCGTTGTTCTCGTCAGAATCGTCAGTATACGCGATCTTAGACGAATCTCCGCTGAACAGGTGCTGCTGGAAGCGGGTTCTAGTTCCCGCGTTCAGGGTGGTGTCGACTACCAGATACCACCTCTCCCCCTTCATGGCCTGATAGGCCACATGCCTGCCGTCCGGGCTGAACGCGACCAGTTGGGCGGCATTGAAAGCCGGACCTTCGGCACCATCCACCACCATCCGCCACAACCCGTTCTCCAGCGCGCGGTAAGCGACGTGCTTCCCGTCGGGACTCAACACCACATACCCGACCGTCTTGTACGGCTTACCGGCAACGCCGTTGTGCACCACATGGGTAAGGCCGCCCTTTTCGACCGTGTAGGCGACGCCGCCCCCGCTTTCGCCGAAGACGATGTTCATCTCCGCCTGGCCCTGCGCATGGTACGCAGGCCCCTGTTGCCGAGCTGACGGTTTCTCGTCCTCCCGTATCGTAGCCAGGAGGGTAGTCTTGTCAGCCACGGGAAAGGCCGGCCGCCGCGTGTCGGCGGATCTTTCCCTGCACCCCAAAAGGAACAATGCCAACAGCGCGGCAACGCAGGCCTGTTTGAATAACGACTTTGTACTCATAAGCCCTTTCGAATGCCTGGATTCCCGACCAGAAACGCTTCGGTTATGATTTTGATATTATCTCAAATCCGCGACAAAAATACAACAACCTCGCTCTAATGAGCGAGGTTGTTGATTGCAGGACTATGTCCGTCGGCGTTTAGTACGATCCGCCGGGGGTATAGGTCTGGGCTCCGCCGTTGGCGCAGCTCTTGCCGGAGCCGTTGCAGGTTGGCGAACCCACCGTGATGTCGGACGCGGTGTATGGCCTTTGGTCGGTCAGGTTCGTATTGTTCCGGAAGAAGGCGTACGGCCGGCCGTACCCGGCGTCGGGCCAGTTGCTTCCGTTAAGGAGCTTGTTGTAGCCATGGAAATTGGAGGCCGCTATCGGCCGAGCCGGTGCCGCTGTTGCATTCTGCCCGACGCCGCCTGAGTGGCAGTTGGTGCAGTACGTGCCCATCCCTTCGCCGCCGTTCCCGCTCATGGTACCGGCTGCCGAGCCGGTGGGATGGTGGGTATCGATGGTATAGCCGGTATGGCACGCAGAGCACAGCGTCATGCTGCTGCCGTAGAACAAGCCGCGGACTTGGGCGGTGTTGTTGGTGCCGTGGGCCGCAACGGTCTTCGTCGTGTACAGCGCGCCGGTATTGGTGTTGTGGCAGTCGAAGCAGTTGATGACGGCGCTGAGGGTTTTGGTGTGGCCCGTCGTAGCGACCCTGCCGTTGATGTTGTAAGGGGCGTTAAGCAACGTCGCGATGGGGTAGTCCTTGTTCAGCGGCCCGCGGACCGGGTGCACGGAAGAGTTGCCGGTCGAGAATTGACTGAAGGCATTGACCAACCCGCCGCGGACCGCGGCGCCGTTAAGCACCGTGTAGTTGTTGCCGATAGTGGTGAAGTTGCCGAACCCCCACGGCCGCCATGCCGTACTGGTAGCGGAGATGCGGGCCGCGGTGTTGGTCGCCCCGCTGGCACGATGGCAACCCAGGCAGAACTTCTGGGTGATGACGTTGGCAATGTCCGTATTGTTGGTTTGTCCATTGGACGTTCTTGTACCGGCGGCGTAGGAAGTGGTGAACCGCTGGAAGGTGAACGCCGCGCCGGATGTGTCGGTAATCGGTGTCTCTCCGCTGCCGACCGGGTCGCGCAGGTCGATGTTGCCGTTCTTATGGTACGTGGGGTTGATCGATCCGAAACTGGCGCTGCCGTAGCCGTAACCCTCCAGGTGGCAGACGACGCAGACGGCGTTCGTCAACGGCCCGAAATTGGTACGTTTTTTGGCAAAGTGCCCGTAAGCCTGACCGAACTCGGGGGTGATGGCCCTGAGCTGTGTTCCCGGACGGCCGAGCGTGCGGGTGATGGCGACGTTATGACAATTGACGCAGGTGAGAGATCCCCCCCAGAAGGCGGTTCCATGGCAGCCGGAGGGGGGGCTGGTGCAGGTGCCCCCGACCTTGGCATTGTAAACGTAGCCGAAGGAAGGCTTGAGGTTGTACCTGCCGTTGGCGTGGGTGGTAAAGCTGGTGAAAGCGTAGGTGACGCCGGCGTCGCTGGTGGTGATGCTCGAGTGGCAGACGTCGCAGGTCTGCGCCAGGTGCGTGGCCCCGCGGCCGGTGTAGCCGTGGGCGTTCGCCTTCTTCCCGGTGGTGATCACCCCGGTGTAGTTGGTGTAGCTGGGACGCCCCTTGTGGCAGGTGATGCTGCAGTTGTTGGTGTAGTTCTCGGCGCCGGTGCCGCCGGGACCGTTCACGGTCCCCCAGGTGAGCGACGTGGAGTTGCCGAAGGCGCGGGTGTCGCCGGTCTGGGTGGTGCCCCCCTTGGCGTTCGAGTGGCAGTAGGTGTTGGTGCATTTGCCGAAGGTCGGGGTGTTGGTGACGCTCCAGCTGGTGACGTTGTTATAGATGGCGATGCCGGTGCCGTTGATCGGCACCCTCATGTTGATCCTGCCGTTGGCGTGGTTGAAGGAGGTGTTGTTCCGGTGGCACCTGGTACAGACGAAGGCGTACTGGTTGGCGCCAGTGCCGGTGTGCTTGTTGTGGCTCCCCAGGAACTGGCCGGCCGGGGTATTGCGCGCGGTGCCATCGACCGGCGGATAGCCGTGGCAGGTGCCGCAGGAGCCGATGGCGCCGATCCCGGTCACGCCGTCTGGGGTCAGGGAAACATCGACCGCACAGCCCGTGGAGGCGGTCGCCGTGGTCGACACGGGCGCGGTGGTAGTCAGGGCCGAGGGCGGGGTGGTGATGGTATTGAAGGCCAGGTAGCCGTTGGCGCCGGCTGTGTACTGCACGTTCTGGGTGTAATTGGCGTCAACGGTCTGGGATTGCAGCCTGTTGCTCATGTAGAAGCTGAGGGCGGTACTAACGCTGGGGGTAGTGGTGCCTTTCACGTTGATCTGCGGCAGGTTGATGGCGGTCACCGCAGTGGCGCCACTCGACGCGTTGTTCGAGCCGGTGATCGGGGTGGTCTGGTCAACCCCGGAAAAGACCGCGGCCGAGGCGTACATGGCAGTGAGGTTGGTCGTATTGGCGTTGGTAACCGACAGGGTAGTGCCGGACGCCGCCGCCAGGTCGGCCTCGTTGATGAAACCGAGCCAGATCGCGTTCGGGCAGCTGTAGTTGCTCTGGAGCTGGGTCACGCGCTTGCCGCCGAAGGTGACCGTGAGCGGCATGGTGGCGGGTGTCGCGCTGTATTTGACCCCCACCACCACCAGCATAACCCGTTTGCTGCCGGCGCTGACCGATACGGTGCCGGTAACTGTTCCGGCATTGGTAGTAGAGACGATCTGCGGGGTGGCGGGCCAGGCGTTGAGCGCGGCCACGGAGGCTTGCGCCCCCCTCGGCATGGTCACAACGGACGTGAGAAGGGTAAGAAGGAGAACGAGACCGGCCTTCATCCGCCGGCCCATACCCTGAGTTTTATTGTCAATGACTTTTCCCATTTGTTTCTTTCCCCTTCCCGCTTAGTACGTCGACCAGTTCGGAGTCGTGAAGTAATGACAGCTGATGTTTTGGCAGGTTTTTGCCGTAGTAGCCGACGTTGTGCCGGATACGCCGGTATAGTTCGGGTTCGTCGAGCCGAACTTGAAGCTGGTCCCCGTGGAGCCGCCGAACCTGGCCGTGTATTCACCGAAAGTGATCGCGCGACCGGTCGTGCTGCCGCTGGTGGTATGGTTCGCAACCAGGTTGGTGTGACAGGTGCCGCAGATCTGCCTCGGCAGACCTTGACCGAAGGTCTGGTTCGTCGGATCGAGTGCTGTGGCAATGCCGAGCCTGGTCTTGATGTAGTTGATGTGTTTGGCGTGCGCACCCCACCCTTCGCCGGGGCTCAGGCCGTCCTGCGCGGTCTTCCCTACGCCCCAGGTGCCGCCGGTCCAGGTGTTTGCCAGATAGGTTGATCCTACTGTATCAAAATCGTGGCAGGAATTGCAATCCCCGGCGCCATACCTGATGCCGTCCATGTGCCGCTTGCCGAGGGTGCCGCTCAAGTCGCCGTTGTGGCCGTGGCAGCCGGAGCAGTCGTTGGCGATGGTGATCCCCGTATGCGCGAACCTGGTGGAGCTGAATCCTGCGTCGCCCGGAGACAGGTGACACCTGTTGCAGTTGTTCTGGGTCTTGTGGGTTGCATCAGGGAAGTACTTGGCGCTAGTCCACGACGGCTGGATCGCGAGGCCGACCAATGTGGAGCTGAGCGTGCCGCCGGTCCCTGCCGGGTTGTGGCAGTATGTGTTGGAGCAGGTCCTGTTCGTTGTGTTGAACGTTACTCCGGTTACCGATCCATGATTCGTGGCCAGGCCGGTGCTCGGGAACACGGGGGTCGCGTTGCCGTTGGCGTGGGGGGCCGAGGAAGGCAGAGGCCCATGACAGTTCTGGCAGCGGAAGTCGACGGTGCTGTAGTTGCTGAATTGGCTAAGTGTCTCCATTCGCAGGTGCGACTGGTGCGCGCCGACCTTTGGATCGTTGCTCACCTGGCCGGTGCCTGTAGCGGTACCGGACACGCCCGCGGTGTTGTTCGGCGGGGCGACAACGTACCTGTTCGCCGCGGTAACGGTGGCTGTCAGCGTGCCATGGCAGTAGGTGCAGGTATCGTATCCGGGGTTGCTCTTGCCCCAGACAGGCGTGCTGGCGCCGTGACAGGATGTGACGGAGCAACTCATGGCGCCGCTGTTATACGTGCCGGCACTGTTGAAGACGACATCCCGCGTGCCGTTCAGGTGGTAGGAGGCAGCGGTGTAGTCCTTGAACTTGCTTGCCGTAGTGGCGTTCACTGTCTTGGCGTGGCATTTGGCGCAGCCGGTGGTGTCGGTGATGCCGAGACCGGTTATGTGGGTCGCGTGGCTGTTGGGTGTCGTGCTGCCGACCCCGCCGGAGGTGTAGTCAGGGGCGCCGTAGTATGTATTGCTCCTGCCATGGCAGCCATTGCAGCCGATGTTGGTGAGCCCGCCGGTAGCCCAGATCTTGCTGCCGGTCATGCTGACGAAGACGGTGACGCTGCTGTTCCGCGTATTGCCGTTGGAGTGGCAGTAGATCTGGCTGCAGGTCTTGGTGGCGGTGCTGTACTTGGCGCTGCCGCCGCCGCGGACCGAGGAGAAGTCTTTGAACTTGTTGACGTGGTTCGTCTTGTTGCCGATGGTGGTGTCGTTGCTGACCGTCTTGGCGTGGCACATGACGCAGCCGAGGCCGTTGCCTGCACCGAGGAGTGCGCCGGTAGCGGGGTTGATGTGGTCCGCATGTTTGGCGGTGGCCATGGGGCTCGTACTGGCGGCATTATTGCCGTGGCAGCCGACGCAGCCGATCGTCCCTTTGGCGGTGGCCCAGGTGTAGGTGGTGTTGTTCCCGTTTCCGCCATTGCCGTTGGAGTGGCAGTACGATGTGTTGCAGGTACCGGCAGGCGCTCCGGTTGTGGTGCCGTTGGTGGTGTAGTAGAAGCCCTGGGCATCCTGGACCGAGGTGGCTCCGCCGGTGTAGATCGCTCCACCCCTGCCGGCAGAGCTGAAGCCGAAGAAGATCTGTGCCGCCTGGGTTGCGGATACCGCACCCGCCGCGTGGTTGCTCATTGTGCGGGGGTGGCAGGAAGCGCAGGCAAAGGTGTAATTGGTGCTGCTGCTCCTGTTGCCCGGTGTGGATGTATAGGTGGTGAATACGGTGGCGTTGTCGTAGTGGATCGTATGGGCAAGCGGCAGCGCGTTGCTCGCCTTGTGGCAGGTGTCGCAGGCGAGCGGGCCGACGGTGCCCCATGAAGGAGAGGTTCCCGATCCGTGGCAATAGGTGGCGGAGCAGTTCTTCTGGCCGACTGTTGAATTGTAAGTGCCGGACAGTGTGGCGAAGGCCAGCTTGGAGAAGTTGACGTTGATCGCGCCGTTCAGGTGCGTTCCGGCGGCCGCAATGGAGGTGCCGTTGCTGGTAGTGTAGCGGTGGCACTTCACGCAGTCGCTGCTGGCTGCGGCGTGCTTGCCGTGGCTGTTTGCGGAAGCGGTGCCTGCAGTGCCGGAGGCATAGTCGGGTGCGCCGTAGGAGTTGGAGAGACCGTGGCAGTTGTTACATTTGGTGGCCCAGACAGCGGTCTGGTTCCAGGTGACCGCGGTTGCGGTCTGGCTGATCACGCCGGTCTTGCCGTTGGTGTGGCAGTAGGCATTGTTGGCGCAGTTCGTGGAGGTGCCGGCGTAGAAGGATTTGTATGCCTTCGCGCCGGAGAAATCCCTGAACTTGTTGACGTGGTTGTTCTTGTTACCGATCGTGGTGTCGTTGCTGACCGTTTTCGCGTGGCACTCCACGCAGCCGAAGTTGGTGCCTATCAGGGCGGCATTGTTCATATGCTTGCGGTGCCTGTTGGAGGACATGATCTTGAAGGTGGAGGCATTGCCGCCGTGGCAGCCGGTGCAGGCCCCGGTGCTGATGGACGTGAGCGTACCGACCGCACTGTTCCAGCGGATGGAGGTGTAGTTGGCGAGGCCGGGAGTGGCCTGGCCGTTGGAGTGGCAGTAGGTGTTGGAGCACCTGCCGTTGGACCACTGGAGTGTACCGTCTGTGTAGGTCGTGGCGCTCCAGTTGTACTTGCCACCCTTGCCGGCGGTGGTGAAGTTGAAGAAGATCTCCGCAGAGTCGCCGTTTGCCCCTGCCTGGGTCGTCGGCCCGTTTGCGTGGCCGCCGTTGTGGCAGGAGTTGCACTCGAACCGGTAGGTGCCGGACTGGCTCACGTTGCCGGAGTAGTTGAGATACTTGGAGGGAAGATCGCCCGTCGCCCAGTGGGTGTTATGCCTGCCGGGGAGGCTGGAGCCGGCGTTGTGGCAGCTGGTGCAGACCAGGGAGGCACCCCCCCACTGGGCGGAGCTGCCGGCGTGGCAGTAGGTGTTGGAGCAGGATTTGGTCCCCGCCACATAATGACCGGAGTAGTTCGCGAGCTTCGCAAAGGAAATGTCGCGGGCCTGGTTCAGGTGCGCAGTGGAGTAGTCGCGCAGCTTGTTGGCGAAAATCTTGTCCACGGTGGTCCGGTGGCACTTGACGCAGCCGGTGGTGTCGGTCATGCCGGAGTCGTAGACGTGCTTCTTGTGGCTGTTGGCGGTGGGGCTGCCTGCGGCTCCGCTTGCGTAGTTGGGCGCGCCAAAGCTGGCGAAGGTGCCAGGCCCGTACCCGTGGCAGCCGTTGCAGCTAAGTTTCGCGGACCCGCTCCAGATCTTGCTGCCGGTCATGCTGCGGAAGACGGGTGTGGCCTGGCCGGAGCTGTGGCAGTAGTTGTTGGAGCATATCTGCTGCGCCGTGTCGTAGCTCCCCGCCTTCGTGCCGGAGTAGTCCTTGAACTTGTTGACGTGGTTCGCCCTGTTGGTAATGGTGGTGTTGTTGGCGAAACCGACCGTTTTCGCGTGGCACTCGGCGCACTTGAAGTTATTGCCCCGTCCCAGGGTGGTGTAGTTGTTCATGTGGGAGCGGTGCTTGTTGGTCGCCATCGGCGCGCTGCTGGCCGAATCGCCGCCGTGGCAGCTACGGCAGTTCTTGGTGCCGCTCCAGAGAATGGCAGAGTGGGTCGGATTGTTCGGGTCCGTGCCGTTGGAGTGGCAGTAGGTGTTGGAGCAGCCGGTGGCTGTATTCGGGTAGGCGGCCACGCCATTCGGGCTGGCAAAGCCGTTGAAGTAGACATCCACCACCTTGTTCACGTGGTTCGCCTTGTTGCCGATGCTGCTGCTGTTCGCTGCGGTAGCCGCGTGACAGTCATTGCATGTGAAGTTCGTGTTGACGGCGCCGTAGATGTTGATGTGCTTGGTGTGCGGCGTGGACCAGACAGGCGAGGCGTCGCCGGCCTTGTTGTGGCAGCCGCCGCAATCCAGGGTTCCTACAGGCGAGGTCCAGTTGAAAGATGTATTCACCGGATTCCCGCCCCTGCCGTTGGAGTGGCAGTAGCTGGTGTAACAGTTAGTGCCGCCGCTGGTGTAGCTGAATCCCTTGTCGTTGCCCCCCAGGGTGCCGCCGGCTGTGTAGGTGCCGCGCCGGTTCCCGGAGTAGCCGAAGTAGACCTCGGCCGCCTGGTTGGCGCTGACCCCGCCGCCGTAGTGGGTGGTCACGGCAGGGTTATGGCAGACCGAGCAGGTGAACCGGTAGGTGTTCACCGAGCTCACGTTGCCGGAGATGTTTTTGTAGGAGGTCGGGAGTGTGCTCGACGCGTAGTGCGTGGAGTGGCGGCCGGCCCAGGTAGCATCGTTGACCTGGGCGCTGTGGCAGCCGTTGCAGGCCATCGGGGCGGGCGTACCCCAGACTGGGGAGGCGTTGCCGTGGCAGTAAACGTTGTTACAGGTGCTGTAGGTCGCACTCGGCGCAAGATTGCCGGTGGCGCCGCTGGAGTAGCCCCTGTAGGTGGCATTTGCGCCGATTCGCGAATCGGAAAGGTTGAGGTGCCACTTCACGTTGCCGCTCACGTGGTAGTTGTTGTCCTGGTGCGGATGGCAGGTGTCGCAGGAGAGGCCGAGCCCGCCGGTGTTGGTGGTCGCGTGCCAGGTATGGGACCCGCCGGTCGGGGCGCTGGTGGTGCTGGTGCCGTGGCAGCTGCCGCAGGCGACCTGCGAACCGTCGGTGATCTCCCATTTCGGGTTTGTGTTGGAGCCGCCGCCGATGGGAGGAAGCGTGTTGGTGCCGCCGCCGTGGCAGTAGACGATGCAGCTGTTTTTCGTGGCCGCATTGTTGGTTTGGCGGACGATGGTGCCGCCGCCGGTGGAGACTGCCACCGTGTTGGTCATGGAGGAGTAGGCCCAGAAGGTACCGGAGGTGAACTTTCCGCCGTAGCCGTTGAAGCCGATGTCGAGGGTGTGGCTCGGCATCTTGATTGTCCGGTTGTTGTGGCAGACCGAGCAGTCGGAGCCGATGTTCGGGTTCACGTAGTGGGTGTTGTGCGCACCTGCCACGCCGGGAGACAAGGCGTTGATGGCGGGCGAGGCCAGCGTCGTCGAATTTGTCGGCGGATTGCCGTGGCAAAGGGTACAGCCACCTTTCACCTGTCCGTCGATGTGGTACGAGGGGTCATCGAAACCGTCGCCAGCAGTGTTTACGCCCGGATGGCAGCCGCAGCACTCGTTAGGCTTTTTACCGTAGTGGGTGTAGGAGGCATTGGGGGCCGGCGGCGGTGAGCTGTGGCACTTCTGGCAGTTGTCCGGGTTCTTGTTGGGGTCGGTCCACCCGTTGGTGAACATGTTGGCGTTCCACGTCGGGGTCACAGGCGAGCCGAGGGCGCCGCCGTCGGCAACGACGTTTGAGTAGTTCCCGCGCCCAAGGTTGGAGGCGAGGCCGCCGCCATGGCAGTAAACGTTGCTGCAGTTCTTGCTCGGACTGTAGACGTAGCTCGGCGATACGGTGGTGTAACCGTTGAGCCGCGATTTTGTGTAAGTGGTGCTGTTTACGAAGGAAACCGTTGCCGGGAGCGGCCTGTCGATGTGCCCGGGCGAGTAGGGGCCGGCAGGCTTCAGGTGGCAGCCGGTACAGTCGACCACCTTGGTATAGTGGTGCGACGACGAGTAGTTGATATGGGCGTTGTGCTTGCCGATCACCGGCCCGACGGTCGGGTCGTTCATGTCGGTGGTGCTGCCGGGGCCGAGGGTAGAGTAAAAGGCATGGGAGCCGGCACCGTGGCACTTTTCGCAGAGCGTGAGGGAGGTCGACGGCCCCCACGTCCTGGCGCTGCGGCCATGGCAGTTGCTGTTGGAGCATTGGCCGTAGCCGGAGCCGGGAGTGATGGCGGTACCGAGTGAGTACACCGTGCCGTTGGCAAGACCGTTCGGGTCGAACACCAGGTCGATGGAGCCGTTGGCGTGATTGGCCGGGTTGGCGTCGCCGCCGGTCGAGTGGCAGAGGCGGCAGTCGAAAGATGTGTTAGGGTCCTGGGCGTGCTGCTTGTGGCCGCCTGTAGCGTTCGGACTGTTGTACATGTTCACGTGGCAGTCGCCGCAGGTGACTTTCGTTCCCCATTGAGGAGTTGCATATTGGTACGGGCCGCCGGTCCCAAGGGCGGCGTTGGTGGCTCCCTGGACGTTACTGTGGCAGTAGATGTTGGCGCAGGAGCCGTACCCGCCGGTAGTGGGGGCAGGCGCGCCGGTGGTGCCGCTGTTCCGGCCCCTGTAGGCTGCGATGGCCGATACCTGGGAGAGGTCCCACGCCACGTTGCCGTTTATGTGGCGGCCGGAAGTGTAGTTCGCCAACACGCCGTGACAGGTGGAGCAGGCTTTGCCCATCCCTCTCACGGTGGAAAGGTTCGGCAGGACCAGATTGCCGGCGCCGGCGTGCTTGGGATGGCTGCCGGAAAAGGGCGGCGCAGAGGCGGATGCGCCGTGACAGGCGCCGCAGAGCGTCTCGTTGGAGCCGGTCCAGTTGGGGTTCGTGTTGTTGCCGTTGCTCCCGGACCAGCCGTGGCAATAGACGCTGCACTGGGTGAGGTTCGGCAGCTTGGTGAGGGTGGTGCCGGTGGCGGTGGACCAGCTGACATAGGAAGCGAGGCTGTTCGTGCCGGTGAAGGCCCCGCCGACGACGTTGCCGCCAAAGCCGGGATAGGTGGTCCCGTTGATGTTGAAGCCCATCAGGAGGTGGCCGTTCGGCCCGGCCCCGTAGTTGGGATAATGGTTGGCGTTGCTGTGGCAGACCGTGCAGAGGAACCCCATGCTGTCATGCTTGGCATGGCGCCCCGGGTTGGTCGGGTTAACGCCGAGGGCAAGGGTTGGATCTGGCCCGGCGAGTTCGCCGACCGTTTTCGGTGGATCGCCGTGGCAGTCGGTACACTGCGGGGTACCGCTGAACTTGAAGCCGGTCTTGTGGGGGTGGCACTGCATGCAGTCGGCTGCCGGGTGGTGGTCCGTCCTGGCGAGCTTGCTGGCGCTGTACTGGTGGAACCTGGTCTGGTGGTGGCAGACCTCGCAAACGTTGGTGGAGCCGTCGTAGGGGCGCGTGTCGTTCCCGAACACGCCCGCCAGGGTACCGGGGGTACTGGACAACCTCTTGAATACGACCTGCTTCCTCCCGGTCGGGGTGCTGATGTTGGAGAGGATCCTCTTGATGTTCGGGGTGAGCCCCTTGGTGTGGCAGGTGGCGCAGGTGTTCTGCTCCCCCCAGTTGCCGTACCTGGTACCGAGGGTGAGGCTGGAATGGAGGAGCGGACCGTAGTCATTGACGATCGTCCGAACCTGGGTGTCGAGGGTCGGGTGATTGGTGGCGGTCACCCGCAGCATGAAGCTGTCGAAATCGCCCTGGGTGACCCCGGTCTTCGATGTGACCGTGATGGTGCCGTTCGCCGCGCCGTTGTTCGCGGCAATAGTCAGGGACGTGGGGGAGATCACCGACGGGGTGACAAAGGAGGTGCTGTTCTCCGTGCCGGAAATAGACAAGGTAAAGGGGGTTGGGGCGCACTGCCCCTGGTCGGTGTTGATCACCTTGTAATTGTACGTGACGCTCTTCCCCTGTGCCACGACCGCGGTCTTCGGAGTGAGGACCACCAGCGGCTGGTTGGTGCATACGGTCTGCACGCCGGAGACGGCCTGGGCGATGGTCCCCGTATCAGTGTTCCCCACCACGTCCTGCGCGCAGACGCGGTAGGAATACTGCTGCCCGGTCTGGAGGCCGGTGTCGGGAAAAGACAGGGTACCTGGCCCACCCTGGTAGACCTGGGTGCCGGAGTTGCAGTCGGCCGGGGCCGGGGAGTTGACGGCGCCACGCACCACGGTGTACGCCTTGGCGGCGTTCAGGCCGCTGGCGTCGGTGGCCGCGGTCCAGGAGAGGTTGATGTCGCCGCCGGCCAGGCTTGTTCCGGTGGAGGCGGAAAGTACCGGGTTCGTCGGCGGCTGGCCGTCCAGGGTAATGGTTGCGCTGGTGTTATCGCCCGTGACCAGCAGGTTCGCGGTCTGGGAGTTGGAAACGGCGGTCACCAATGCGGTCACGGTGAGTGTGCCGGTAACGTTGTTCTTGGGCGTGATCTGAACGTACAGCAGCTTCTCGGTAGTGGAGGCCGTGAGCTGCGGCGACAGGGTATCGGCCCGCCAGGTGTCGGTCTGCCCCTGCTGGGAGGCGTTGTAGACGTTCCCCGTGGAGCTGTCGATGATTTTGACCGTGGTGATGTAGGTCGTGATTCCGGCCGGATAGAGGGTAACGGAGATCGTGCTGAGGTTGTCGGTGCCGCTGTTGGTCTTGATCCCGAAAGCGTCTACATTGGTCGCCGCCCCGCCGGAGGGGAGGACCGTGTTCGGGGGCTCCGAGCTGCCGTTGGTCACCGTGGTGGTCGGGGTGATGGTCAGGGTCGCCGAGGCGGTATTGGTGTCGGTCCCCAGATAGCCACCGGTGACCGTCAGGCCGGTGACCGTGCCGGTCAGGGTGTTGCCGAAAGTGGGAGTACCGGCAACGTCATAGACCACCAGGTAGTTCTGGGCCGTGGTGCCGACCGATTCGTTCACTGCTATGGTGGCGCTGGTGCCGGAGAGGGTGCCGCTGCCGATCAGGGTGTCGCCGGCGTCGAGGGCGCCGACCGTTGTTCCGTTGTCGCGGTAGATCTTCACGGTCTGGACGTTGCCGCTGGTGGTGGTGGCGTTGCCGGTCACGGTGATGCCGGTGACGGTCATCGTCCCGTTCGTGGAGGTCATGGTGAAGCTGTCGACAGCATTGCCGGTGGACGGCGCATACACGTTGTAGTTGGCGATTGCCGAGCCGTTAGCGACGTTGACGCCGACCGCGGTCTCGTCAACCTTGAAGTAGGAATAGAGGGTGCCGGAGGAGTAGAAGTAGAGGCGTGACGTGATGCTGGCGCTCTTGGCCGATATGATGATCTTCAGCCGGTGGCCGGCGGAGATGGTCTGGCTCGCCGTGCTCGACCAGGTGAGGACCCGGTTGGTGGTGGTGGTGCCGGAATAGGTATCGGTCCCGGTGGTGGACCAGAGGAGCCGGTCGGCCTGGTGGCCGGTGGTGGACGGGTCGTATTCGTAGACGTCGGCATACCAGGTTACGTTGCCGGTAGTCCTGCCGCGGACCGCGACGTTGATCTTGGGATTGGCCAGGGTCTGGGGCGCCGCGTAGGCCGGGGAGTAGAGGGTCGCCACCGTGGTCTTCACGTTTGCCGGGGTCGCCGACGCGTAGCTCGTGGAGCCGGTGTAGACAGTCTTATTAAGCGAGTACTTGCCGGTACCGGTGGTCGAGAAAGCGGTGTTCGTGCTGCCGTCGTAACCGACGTTCACCGCGGTCGTGTCCAGCGCGAAGTAGTACATCTGGTTCAGCGCCGAGTTGGTGATCAGCGGCTTCAACACGAAGATCGAGGTAATCAGTGTCAAGAGCCCAATAAGGCCAACCTTTGCCCACCGATTCATCCCCCTCATCTTTTTCGCTAGTACCTTTGGCATGTCAACCTCTTGTTGGTTTTTGCGGTATCGTTGCTGGCAGGGTGACGGCGCACCCTGCCAGGCATTTTACAGTAAACTCTGTCCTTACTACAACACTTTATGACAATCGGAGCACTCGAGCTTATTCTTCCAGTTCACCGGGTTCCCCATATGACAGTTGATGTTGGAGCAGGTGGTCGACGGCTTGTCATATGAGGGTGCGCCGGAGAGGGTCTTGGCCGAGTCGAACGCAGCCGCGCCATTCTTGAAGTTGCCGCCGTTGCGGCTCCAGAAGCCGCCGGCTGCGGTGTAGTCGGCGAAGTTGACCGGCCGGAGCTGGGCCTTGGACTTCGTCAGGGTCACGTTGGTAAGGGCGATATCTACGGTGCCGTTCACGTGCTTGGCGAGGTTGCCGATCTGCGCGAGGCCAGTGGCACCGTCGCCGTTGTGGCAACTCACGCAGGCGGTGTTCTGGCTGTTGCGGGCATAGGTAACGGTATCGGCATGGCAGACATTGCAGTTAAGGGTCGTGGACTGGTTCGGGTCGCCGTGGCTCGATGCCACAGTCGTATTCGCAGTCTGCGGCACCTTGCTGGAATAACCATTGAAGACGTCCTTATAATGGATGCCGACCACGTGGGCCGCATGGGCGCCGCTTGTGGGCGAGTTGCCGTGGCACTGGGCGCAGCGATCGACACCGAGACCGGCGAAGGTCTGGTTCCAGAGCGGGGTGGTATTCTTCCCTCCCCTGCCGTCGCTGTGGCAGTATACGCCGGCGCACTGCACATTGCCGCCGGTCCTCACCGTTCCGATCAGTGCGGCGCTGTAGTTCTTCATCTTGAGGGAGCCTGCGCCGGACGACGCATTCAGCTCAATGTCGAGAACGCCGTTATTGTGCTTGCTCGGGTCGGTCGGATGGCAGTTGGCACAGCCGAAACCGTAGCTCGCCAGGGTGAAGGAATCCCCGCCGGCAGAGACATTGGCCGTGTAGGCATAGAACGGGACGGCGGAAAGGACGATCCCCCCCATGTGACGGGCGTGGGCGCCGCTCAGGTTCGGGTGGCAGGAGGCGCAGTTGAGCTTGCTTCCCCAGACGGGGTTGCCGTAGCTGCCATTGCCGTCGGAGTGGCAGGCAACGCTGGAGCAGGTCCTGCCTGCACCGTTGTAGCTTGCCCCGCCACCTGCACTGGCGCCGAAGGTAACATCGATGCTGCCGTTAAGGTGGCTGGAGGACTGGACGATGCGCCACGGATTTGTGGGATCGACCGTGGTCCTGTGGCAGACCGCGCAGCCGGTGCTGTCGGTGATGTTGAGCTGAGAAATATGTCTGGCGTGGCTGTTGGCATTCACGGCGCCGTCAATGCCGCCTGCGTAGGTCGGCTCGCCTGCAACTGAGGTAGCGCCGCCGTGGCAGCCGTTGCACTTGTTGGTCCATGCAGCGTCGGTCCATTTGGGCTGTGCCGGCTCGGTGTAGCCGCTCACTCCGATCAATTGCCCCTTCTTGCCGCTGGTGTGGCAGTAGGTGGCGGAGCAGCCGGTGGCGGCGCTGTAGGTCGAACTCCCACCAAGGCGGGCACCGGAAAGGTCTTTGAACTTGTTCACATGGAGCAGCTTATTGCCGATGGTCGTGTCGTTGCCGACGGTCTTGGCATGGCACTCGGCACAGCCGAAGGTGGTGCCGAGAGTCGTGTAGTTGTTCATGTGCGCCTGGTGCTTGCCAGTGGCAATCGGTTTGGCGCTGGCGCGGTTGCCGCCGTGGCACCCTGTGCAGCCGAGAGTTGCGCCCCCTGTCGGCGAGGCCCAGGTGAAGGATGTTATGTTGGCAGCGCCCCCGTTGCCGTCGGAGTGGCAGTAGGTAGTGGCGCATGTACCGGCGGACCAGCGGAAG
>DATDNF010000034.1:0-173846 GCA_036518435.1 Geobacteraceae bacterium | reverse complement strand
TGAAGCCGTAGGAATCGCACATTTCCTTCAGCCGGTAGCGCAGCGGGAAATCGAATGCCCCTACACCTTCACGGGCAGCACCGTCCCGCCTTCCGGTATCACGTACGCCGTGTAATCCGGCGGCAGCAGCTCTTCCGCCTTCGCCATTGCCTCGTCCAGCGTGCGCGCTGGCACCATCCCCATGGTCGCCACCTCTGCCGGCGGCAGGCTGGAAACCAGGATGATCCGAAAGCGTTGCGCCTTCGACAGAAGGGAATAGGCGGTCTGGCCGTTGATCTCGTAATTCGCGCGGAGCGCCGCCTCGAAGGCCCCGAGCTCCCGGAAGCGGAACCAGTCGAAGAAGGTGGCGTTCCCGTAACCGTCCCGGCACTCGGCGAGGAGCACCATCACCCCGCCGTCCTTCACCGCCCGGCTCCCGTACTCCATCGCCTTGTGGGCCTGGATCAGGTTGATGTCCTTGGGGAAGCCGCCGCAGGAAACCACCGCCAGCTCCGCCTGCCGGTCGAGCGGATAGGAGAAGCGCTCGGCGTAGAACCGGCACCCTGCCAGGTGCGCCTCCCGCCAGTCTCCGGCAAAGGCGGCGATGATCCGCTTGTCCGGGGAGAGCACCGTGTTGAGGATGAATGCGGGGGAGACCATGGCGCACCCCTCCACCATCGCCTCGTGCACCGGGTTTCCCTCCAGGGCGCCGGTGGCGGCGCGGGGGTTACGGCCCGCCCCCTCGCCCGGGTTGAGCACCGAGAAGTGGCTCGCCATGCAACTCTTCCGGCTTGCCACGCCGGGGAGGATGCTCTTTCGCCCGCCGCCGAAGCCGGCGAAGTAGTGAAAACCGATGGTGCCGGTCAGGATCACCCGATCCGCCTCGACCACCCGCCGGTTTATCTCCACGTCGATGCCGTTGGCGGTGGTCCCCAGGTAGACGAGCTTCCCCGGGTCGTCGCAGTCGTGGTCGCTCACCCTGATCCTGCCGGACAGCGCCCCCATGATCTTCCTGTGCTCCTGGCTGGTCTGCCCCCGGTGGATGCCGAGGGCGACGATCACCTCGATGTCGTCGTCGCGGACCCCGCGGGCATTCAGCCTCTCCACGAGAAGCGGCAGGTAGAGCTCGCTCCCGGTGTAGCGGGTGATGTCCGAGGTGACGATCACCACCCGTTCGCCGGGGCGAAAGGTTGCCAGGATGTCGCCACAGGCGTCGAGCGCCCGGCCGATGATCTCGCGGGGCTCCTCAACGGCACGGGAGAGCGCGGCGCGGATGGTGGCGCCGACCCGCTCCGGCGGAAGCGCGAGGCGGAACGAAGTTGTGCCGTAATTCAGTTCCATCCCGGCCATGATACAGGCTTGCGGTGGAAAGCGCAACAATTTGCGCGCAGGGGCATTTAAAGGTTGACAAATAGATGAGTTTCATATAACTATTTGTCGTTTTTTGCTCTGATTTTCCGCCACTTTCCCATAAAAATGCCTTGACCGGCAAAAACAGAGGAGGATTTTCTCAATGGAACAGTATGCAGTACTCTTCGCCCTGGCGTGTGCCGTGGCGGCAGTGGCCTACGGCCTTTTCTCGGCCCAGTGGATACTGGGGCTCCCGCAGGGTAGCGACCGGATGCGCCAGATAGCAGCGGCCATCCAGGAAGGGGCCGGCGCCTACATGAAGCGCCAGTACAGGATCATCGCCATTGTCGGGGTGATCATGTTCGTGGCGCTGTTCGCCACCCTGGGCGTCAAGACCGCCGTCGGCTTCGCCATCGGCGCGCTCTTCTCGGGACTTACCGGCTTCATCGGCATGTTCGTATCGGTCAGAGCCAACGTCCGGACCACCGAGGCGGCCAAGTCGGGCATCCACAAGGCGTTGAACGTCGCCTTCAAGGGTGGCGCCATCACCGGCATGCTGGTGGTCGGCCTCGGCCTCCTGGGCGTTGCCGGGTACTACCTGATCCTGCAGAAGCTCATGCCGGAAGCGCCGGTGAAGGAAGTGGTCAGCCAGCTGGTCGGCCTCGGCTTCGGCGGCTCGCTGATCTCCATCTTCGCCCGTCTCGGCGGCGGCATCTTCACCAAGGGGGCCGACGTGGGCGCCGACCTGGTGGGCAAGGTGGAAGCGGGCATCCCCGAGGACGACCCGCGTAACCCTGCGGTCATCGCCGACAACGTGGGCGACAATGTGGGCGACTGCGCCGGCATGGCCGCCGACCTGTTCGAGACCTATGCCGTCACTCTCATCGCCGCCATGCTCCTCGGCGCCATCACCTTCAACAACTTCGCCGGCGCGGTCAGCTACCCGCTGATCCTGGGCGGCATCTCCATCATCGCCTCCATCATCGGCACCTTCTTCGTCAAGCTGGGCGCCAGCCAGAAGATCATGCCCGCCCTCTACAAGGGGCTGATCGCTTCCGGCTTGATCGCCTGCATCGCCTTCTACTTCGTCACCGCCGCCATGTTCCCGGAGGGTAACCCGACCGGCCTCAGCGCCATCAACATCTTCATCGCCGCCATCGTCGGCCTGGTCGTGACCGGCGCCATCTTCTGGATCACCGAGTACTACACCGCCACCGAGTACGGCCCGGTGAAGCACATCGCCCAGGCCTCCACCACCGGCCACGCCACCAACATCATCGCCGGTCTCGGCGTTTCCATGAAGTCCACGGCGCTGCCGGTGATCGTCATTGCCGCCGGGATCATCGTTTCCTACAAGTGCGCCGGCGTGTACGGGATCGCCATCGCCGCAGTCTCCATGCTCTCCCTCACCGGCATCGTGGTCGCCATGGACGCCTACGGCCCCATCACCGACAACGCCGGCGGCATCGCCGAGATGGCCGAGCTGGACGAATCGGTCCGCGCCGTCACCGACCCGCTGGACGCGGTGGGCAACACCACCAAGGCGGTCACCAAGGGGTATGCCATCGGCTCCGCCGGCCTCGCCGCGGTCATCCTCTTCACCTCCTACGTCCAGGAGCTGACCATCATGGACAAGAGCTTCTCCCTCTCCGACCCCTACATCATCGTCGGCCTGTTCATCGGCGGCATGCTCCCCTACTACTTCGCGGCGCTCTGCATGGAAGCAGTCGGCAAGGCGGGCGGCGCGGTCGTCGAAGAGGTCCGCCGCCAGTTCCGGGAGATCAAGGGGATCATGGAAGGGACCGGCAAGCCGGACTACGCGGCTTGCGTCGACATCGTCACCAAGAGCGCCCTCAAGGAGATGGTCATCCCCGGCCTCATCCCGATCCTCGCCCCGATCGTGGTCGGCTTCACCCTCGGCCCCAAGGCCCTCGGCGGGGTGATCGTCGGCTGCATCGTCACCGGGATCTTCGTCGCCATCTCCATGACCACCGGCGGCGGCGCCTGGGATAACGCCAAAAAGTACATCGAGGACGGCTACCACGGCGGCAAGGGCGGCGACGCCCACAAGGCCGCGGTCACCGGCGACACGGTCGGCGACCCCTACAAGGACACCGCCGGCCCGGCAGTCAACCCGATGATCAAGATCATCAACATCGTATCGCTGCTGATCGTCCCCCTCCTGAACCGGATGGGGTAGACGGAGGAAGCTCTGAGGAAGAAAAGGCGGCCCGAGAAATCGGGCCGCCTTTTTTTATGCGCCGCGTGCTGCTCGTGCCGCATGCCGCGCAGTCGAGCGGGCTCGTGCCGTGCCGTCCTTGTTGCAGTTGCGGCAAAATATTTTTATTTTAATTTTCTTCCGTGTTATAACACTGGCCTCTGACAATGTAACCGAGGCCGGCTGGACCGACATCCTCGTCGCGCTTGCCGCGACGCTCGGTTAGGGATCGAAGGAGAATCCCGTGACGCCTGGCAAACCATCCATCGTGGTCGGCATCGACCTCGCCGGCTCTCCGCGCCGGCCGACGGGGATCTGCGTTCTCCGCGGCCTGCGGGCACAGACGCACGTTGCCTTCGATGACGAGGAAATCCTCCGCTGGGTAGAGAAGGCCCGGCCCGACCTCGTCCCCATCGATGCGCCGCTCAGCCTCCCCGAGGGACGCACGACGATCCACGACCGCTCCGGTGCGCACTTTCGCCCGTGCGACCTTGCGCTGCGGCAGCGCGGCATCCGGTTCTTCCCGGTCACGCTCGGCCCGATGCGCATGCTCACCGAACGCGGGCTCGCGGTCAAGGCAAAAATCGAGGCACTGGGGTACCTGCCGGTCGAGTCCTACCCCGGCGCTGCGCAGGACGTGTGGGGGATTCCCCGCCAGCGCCGGGATCGGCCGGGGCTTCTCAGTGGATTGCGGGAGCTGGGGGTGCAGGGATTGGCGGAGGCGATGACCGGCGATGAACTGGATGCAGTTACAGCGGCCCTGGTCGGCAGGTGGTTTCTTCTGGGGAAGGGGGAGATGCTCGGTGGGGCGGAAGGGATCATCATCCCCTCCGGCAGGCCGCATGCCGGAACGTGACCGGGAGCCGGGCGGCGCCCGCCCTTCAACGGCCCCTGCTCTCCCGCACTGCTGCCGGAACGGTCCGGTCGAGCCCGAGGAAAACGAGCGCCATGGCACCGTACCCCGCCGCCAGGTGCCAGGTGATCGGCTCCGGCGGTTGCCAGGGGAGAAAGAGCGCCCCCGACGCGAGCGGCGAATGGATCGCGCCGCACAGGGTGGCGAGGGCACAGACCGCCAGGAACGCAGCCGCACGCTTGAGGTGATGGTCGAGAAGCGCCGCGAAAGACGCCCCCCAGAGGAGCGAGGTGACGATGAAGCCGTTGCCGAGCAGCAGGGTCGACTGGTAGCCGGTCAACAGCTCGCCGGTAAGGTCAGAGGCCTTCTTGCCGAGGCCGGAGAGGAGGAGGCCGTACTCGATCTGCACCAGATACGCGATGGCGGGGAGAAACGCCAGGGCGACCGCCCTGTAGTGGCGGCGCGGTGTGGCCTCGAACGCCTGGGCGGTGATCTCGATTCCGATGAAGATCAGGATCGGCGCCACCGCCGCCTCCGGGAGGAGATCGACGAAGAAGGAGAGGTACCCCAGCACCCCGCCGAGGCCGATGAACAAGGCGGTCGCCAGGGTGTAGCCGGCCCTTCCCCCCATCTCCTTGTAAGCCGGGTGGCCGATGTAGGGGCACGACTGGATCACCCCGCCGCACATCCCCGCGAGCAACGTGGCAATCCCCTCCACCAGGAGGATGCCGCGGGTATTGTAGTTGTCGCCGGCCGCCGCCGCGCTCTCGGCCACGTCCACCCCCCCCACCACCGTGGCGATGGCGAAGGGGAGCGCAAGCGGCAGATAGGCGAGCGCGCGGGGGATGCCGGAGAGGAACTGGAAGGTGGGGAGCGGCAGGGCGAGGCGCAGTTCGGGAAGATGGGGGAGAAACCCGTGGTTGGCGGGAAGGAGATTGAGGCCGCCGAGCAGGTAGTAGGCCAGCGTCCCGCACAGGATGCCGGCCAGCGCCCCCGGCACCCGGAAGGGGAGCTTCAGGCGGGCGATCAGGGTGGCCAGCACGATGGCGAGGGAGATAAAGCCGACCACCGGCGAGGCAAACAGCTTGAGGGTGGGGAGATAGGCGATGAGCAGGAGCGCCACCGCGGCGATGCTTCCCAAAAGGCCGGCCCGGGGGACCGCCCGCCGCAGCGCCGGGCCGAAGAAAGAGGCGCCGATCTTGAAGAGCCCCATGCAGACAACGGTCGCCATCGCCACCTGCCAAGTGAGGAGCGCATCCCTGGTCGCGAGGTAGGTGGGACCGATCACCCCGAA
This sequence comes from Geobacteraceae bacterium, assembly GCA_036518435.1. Classification (GTDB taxonomy): domain Bacteria; phylum Desulfobacterota; class Desulfuromonadia; order Geobacterales; family Geobacteraceae; genus JAMPXD01. Next base: position 168,152 of record DATDNF010000034.1, on the reverse strand, counting down.
GGCCATCCCGAAGGTGGAGGGGGTATCGAGGCCGAGCGGCATGGCGGTCACGCTCCGGCTCCCGCTCCGCTGCGCCAGCTTCACCGCCATCCAGGTATAGAGGAGGTCGCCGAACAACACCCCCACGGCGCTTCCCGGAACCATCCTGCCGAGGACGATCTCCCGGGGCATTCCGAACACGGTCAGCAGGATGGTCGCCATGATCACCAGGCTCGACATGTTGTCCAGCATCAGGCCGAAGAAGGCGTTGATGTCTCCGACGGCAAAAACGCGGTAGGGCTCCTTCACCGCGCGCCCCCGCTCTCCTGCTCGTCGAGCCGCTTGCCGATCTCCTTCACCCGCGGGTTGTCGAGGAGCTTCCTGAAGCGGGGGTCATTGAGGAGGGCGCTGAAATCCCCCCCCTGCACCGCCTCCAGCACCTTCGGGTCGGCGAGGAGCGCCTGCATCTCCGGGTCGTTCTGCAGTGCCATGACCAGGGCCATGGCCCCCTGATCGCCCAGCATCCGCTCCTGCAGCCCCTTCACCTGGGCAGGGTCGACAGCAGTGCCGGCGCTGCCGCTTTCGGCCGCCACGCCGACAGAGGCAGCGGCGAACAGGAAGATTGCCGCCAGAAACGGCATGAATCTCTTGAAACTCATAACACCCCCCAACTTTACGTAGTGACAACACCATCGAGCGCTGGATTTACGCGCCAAAATAGCATGCTTTGCGACAGGAATCAATCGACGACATACTTTCATGGCGATCCAGTTCCGGCTTGCAACCGGAAACATATATATGATATTTTGAATTATTAATTACCCGACCGAAGGAGAAAGGCCATGCCGATTTACGAATACCGCTGCGAAGCATGCGGCGAGCAGTTCTCGAAACTGCAAAAGATGGGAGCGGGCGAAGGGGAAACGGCCTGCCCGAAATGCGGGTCGACCGACGCAAAGCGCCAGATTTCCGGCTGCAGCATCGGCGGCGGAGAGAAGGGCGCGGGCGGTCCCGCTTGCGGCATCGGCGGCGGCTGAGGCCCGCGTTTCTGAACCGGTCGGTTCGGAAATTTACAGAACCTCAGGAACGTCGATTTTTCGTCCTGGCAAGGCTGTCGAGGGAGGGCGCGGAGGCGTCTTTATGAACCCGCCGCAAACTTTCGCTTTGCGAAAGTTGACAGCTTCAGGCTGCCCGAAGGGCGAGGCCGGAGGCCGAGTCACAAGCGCGACCGAAGACTTACGCAGCCAGGGCGAAAAAGCGGCGTTCCTAGCAAATGCGGGGGAGTTGTTCTCCCGCCAGCATCTCCACCCCCCGCCTCCCGCCCACCACGGTTTCCATCGCCACCCGGCCGGCCGGCTCCGCCGTCACCTCGCCGATGATGGCCGCCTCACCCCCCAGGGGGTGGCTCCGCATCCGCGCCAGGACCGCCTCCGCCTTCTCCGGAGCGACCACAGCCAGGAGCTTCCCTTCGTTCGCCACGTAGAGGGGATCGAGGCCGAGGATGGCGCAGACCCCCTTGACCGCCCCGTTGAGCGGCAGGCTATCCTCGAAAAGGGTGATGCCGACCCGGGACTGGAGGGCGATCTCCTTCAGGGTGGTGGCCACCCCGCCGCGGGTCGGGTCGCGCAGCACGCGGACCGCCTCCCCCTCCCTGAGGAGCTCCGCCACCAGGCCGTTCAGGGGCGCGCAATCGCTCAGGATGTCGCTCTCCAGCTCCAGCCCCTCCCGCGCCGCCATGACCGCGATGCCGTGGTCGCCGATGGTGCCGTTGATGATGACCCGGTCACCGGGGCGCGCGCCGCAGCCGGTGATGGTGAGGCCGTGCTCCACCACCCCGACCCCGGAGGTGTTGATGAAGATCCGGTCCGCCTTCCCCCGGGGAACCACCTTGGTGTCGCCGGTGACGATGGCGACCCCCGCCCGGTCCGCCGCCTCCCGCATGGCGCGGAGGACCAGCGCCAGTTCCGCCCTGCTGAACCCCTCCTCCAGGATCAGCCCGACGCTCATGAACAGGGGGCGCGCCCCCATCATCGCCAGGTCGTTCACCGTGCCGTTCACCGCCAGGTCGCCGATGCAGCCGCCGGGGAAAAAGAGCGGGTCCACCACGTAGGAATCGGTGGTGAAGGCGAGCCGCTGGCCGGCGTGCTCCAGCACCGCGGCGTCGTTCTGTCCGCTGACCGGGATGCCGGAGAGGGTCGGGATGATCAGGTCGTCGAGCAGTTGGTGGGAAAGCTTCCCCCCGCTGCCGTGACCCAGAAGTATCAAGTCGTTATCCAATTGATTTATTCTCCTACGTAATTATTTGAATCAGGTCAAATGTAGACAAACTTTGAGAGTTCTATCTATCAATTTCTTTGGCGAGTCGTCAATTCATCAATACGATATTGTTGTTGAAAATTGCATCTTTTATTTCCTGAAGCCCTGCGTCCGGCTGCTTCAATCGCTCCACAGTTCTATAGTACGAAATTGATGCACGTGAATAAACTTCGTCCAAGTTCTTTACATGGCCATTATTGCACAATGAGTAAATGAGATATTTTACAGTCTCTTTGAGATAGAATTCAAGATTTGCCGCAAACAAGCCAATCCGAAACCTGACATCGGAACCATGGACAACACAGCACCGAATCCTGTACAGGCGCGCCATTTGCCATTCAAGATGATGTAAATGCGCTTCGATTTTGGAGAGAGTCTCGGCGGGATCAATTAAGGCTGGAAATAATTGTGCTGCCCTAAAGTGTAACGTCGGTATCCGTTCAAAAGACTGGAGAAGCTTTGTCCGTTGCGGATCAGATTGAATAATGGAAAGCAAGTCATAGGATGTTAGATCTTGAAGCTCTTTACCGCTACAAAAGGCTTTAAGCTCTGGTTGCCAGCCAACCTGCCCGTATTTCATTGTAGTTAAAACATCTCCAAGAAGCCGAGCCAAATAGGGGAGAACCATGACCCTGCTGACATTATAGGAGACGACTTCGCCAATTGAATTCCCGCGACCGATATGCGCAACGGCTTCAAGCCCCATCCACCAATTCAGAAATTTGTCCTTATAGTTTTCGCTGTCCCTTCCGAATCTGTATTGTCTTATGGCTCCGCGAATTTTTCTGCGTGTACTTTCTTCCAAGCTTCGCTTTTCAGAAAGAGCCTTCAAACCTTCCATGAATAGCATGAAAGTCGAATGATCAGAGTTTGAATTCGGATTCGGGATCACCGTCTTTACAACCGGAAGCACTATCTTGCCATCCGAAATACGTTTTACATGGCAAAGTTGGTCTATTTTCAGACTGTATGGTTCGTAATCAAATCGCAACAAATCAATGAATTGTTCAAAAGATTCTTTTGCATTAATCGCCGCTGACAGAAAATCTGAATCGTTAACTGTTGTCTGAGCAAAGCAGACTATCTTGTTGGCAGTCTTAAATTTTGGAGGGGCTTTCTCTCCAAGATTCTTTGGGACATCAACAAACGTGAAGTTATGAAATTCACCTAAGCTCTTCAAATTTTCGCTGCCGGTTAATCGAAGGGTTACCTCAAACTGCTGACTTTCGTTTGAGAATACTTCCAACATGAATTTCAAATTTTGGTTGAACGAATACTGTTTCCTAACTTCTGGAGACAGAAAGTGATTATGCCAGGAAAATAATGTCTCAATCGGCCACCCCTTGTCTATCAGGTCAGCAATGATATTCGACATCACAATTTTCAGAGATTCGAGATCTCCTTTGTCAAGTGCATCAAGTAATACAGAACAACTTGACTCCCAATACCTTTTTTCCAAGCTTGCCGAAAAATCGTTAGCAATAAAGATGAATTCTTTACCTTTGTCATCATCCTTCTTGTACTTTTCATCTGCCTGCGGGGGGGTTCTTAAAAAGGGAAGAATCCTGTTAAATAAATTTGGGAAATGTCCCTTTATTACCGGGTCTGCAGTCAGGACATCATCAGTTTCCGCGCATACTCCTTTCAGATCACAAGGCTTTATGATGCCAATAGCAAGCTCCTCTGCAAGCTCACGCAGCAACATCCGGCTGTTCATACATTTAGCACGATAGGAATCGAGTGACTTTTGGTGCGTCATGCTGTACCATAATTCTATAAGAAACGCTTCGTTTGGAGCGAACTGAGCAGCGTTAAGTTCTTCCGGTTTAATTATGCGCATAAAAATCCTCTTGACATTCGAGGCTAAAGTGGTTTAGTAATAACATCTTCTACAGATATCACGGGAGTTAAGGGCTGCGGGTAGAAACCAAGGATGGTTCTCCGCGCCAACCACTCCCTTTTTTATTTCTAAAAAGCGACCCTCCGGTCGCTTTTTTTATTTCTGGCTCCGTCTTTTAAAGTTTCGCTTAATTCAACAATATCCCCGCAAAAGCCTTCTCCAAACAGGCTGGCATCAGCGCTTCCAGTTCGGCGGCAGTTTGGGCGTTCCCGCTCCAGGCTCCAGCTCTTCGGCCTTGGCCTCGACCGTGGCGATGGGGAAGGACTCGGTATAGCGCAGCAGATAGTCGGCTTTTTTCCCTTTGCGGCGCTGATGACCGTTGCCGACAAGGTAAATCTGGCCGTCGGTGAAATAGTGCTGTTCGGCGATCCGCCAATGTGGATCGCCCCAGCCCGCCTTCTGCAAGGCTGGGGTGATATGAATCCTGCATGTATCGGCTTCGTTCAGACCGGGCATGTCCCATCCTGAAAAGGTTGAAAAAAGGATTAGCGATTTATTGGAAGATTTTGAAGAGCAGGGGAGTTTATAGCATTGTTTCTCTGAATTTTCTACATCGTCGTAAATTTATCGACGAGCAACTAAGAGATTGCAGAAAAGGTTGGCCTACCTTCCATACTTATACGCTGCGGCGCAGGTCCCCTCGCTCGACACCATACACGCCCCCACCGGGCTTTCCGGCGTGCATGCGGCGCCAAACAGGGGACAGTCGTACGGGCTCACCTTCCCCCTGAGGATGTCGCCGCACCGGCACCCCTGATGCTCCCGCGGCTCCTCCACCTCTACCGGCACGGCCTTTTCCGCATCGAAGGAGGCGTACTTTGCGTTGATCTCCAGGCCGCTCCCCGGGATCACCCCGATCCCGCGCCACTCGGCGTCGAAGGGGGCGAAGACCTCGGCCAGCACCTCCCGTGCCTTGCGGTTCCCCTCCCACTTCACCACCCGGCTGTACTCGATCTCCACGGCGCTTCGCCCCTCCACCGCTTGGCGGACCAGCATCTCCACCCCCTGCATCACGTCGACCGGCTCGAAACCGGTCACCACGCAGGGGACCTTCCGATCCTCCGCCAGTTGCCGGTAGGCATCGGCGCCAATGATGGCACTCACGTGGGCCGGGCAGAGGTAGCCGTCGATGGCGAGCTCCGGGTCGGCGGAAAGGACCTCCATGGGGATCGGGATGGTCTTGTGGGCGGCGAGCACGAAATAGTTGCCAACCCCCTTCGCGGCGGCGGCGAGGATGCTGGCCGCGATGGTGGGCGCAGTGGTCTCGAAGCCGACCCCGAGGAAAACCACCCGTTTCCCGGGATTCCGGCTGGCCAGGGCGACCGCGTCCAGGGGGGAGTAGACGATCCTCACGTCTCCCCCCTTGGCCCGCTCCTCCATGAGGGAAGAGGTGGAGCCGGGGACCCGCACCATGTCGCCGAAGGTGGCGACAATGGTGTCCGGCTGCCGGCAGTAGGCGACCGCCTTGTCCACGTAGCCGTTGGGGGTGACGCAGACCGGGCAGCCGGGGCCGGAGATGAGCCGCACGTTTGCGGGGAGGAGGCTCCGGATGCCGTACTGGTAGATGGCCATGGTGTGGGTGCCGCACACCTCCATGAAGGTGAGCGGTTCGGTCCTTCCCGCCGTCAGCTCGCTGATCCGCGCCGCCAGCCCGAGCACGAGACGCCGGTCGCGGTAGTCGTCCATGTAGTTCATGCCATATCCGCCAAGCTGAATGCCTCCCGCATGATCTGCAGCGTCTCCCGCGCCTCCGCCTCGTCCAGCCTGGAGATGGCGAACCCTGCGTGAACGATGACGAAGTCCCCCACCCGCACCTCGTCGTCGAGGATCATCAGGCTCGCCTCGCGCCTGACCCCGTCGATCTCCGCCACGATGTCGCTCCCGTCGATACTGATCACCTGCATGGGCACACCCAGACACATATCTTTTGCTCCTTCGTAATTGCCACAGACGTGGAAAAATGTAGCTTTGTCCGGCTTGGTACTTACTTGCACCCTCCCCCAACCCCTCCTTTATGCCCTATGGGCACATCGAAGGGAGGGGGGACAAACATCCCCTCTCCCCTGGTGGGAGAGGGCTAGGGAGAGGGGAAAATGCATGTCCCGCCACAACCGCCTGGCCGAGCGCCAGCCCCCCGTCATTGGGGGGCGCCAGCCGGTGGGTGAAGACCTGGAAGCCCGCGGCCGTCAGCAGTTCATGGACCCGCTCGGCCAGCAGCCTGTTCTGGAAGACCCCGCCGGACAGGACCACCCGCTCCTCCCCCGTCTCCCGGCGAATGCGCGTGCAGACGTCCGCCGCAACAGCCGCCAGGGTGGCATGGAAGCGCCGGGCCATGACCGGCTGCGGCTCACCGGCCTCAAGGTCCCGGAGAATGGCGCCGATCATCAACCGGAAGTCGGCCACCAGGCCCCCGGATTCAGCGACGATCGCGTAGGGGTAGTTCCAGGCCGACTCCCCCCGCTCCGCTACCCCTTCGAGCTCGATGGCCGCCTGCCCCTCGTAGCTGCTCAGGTTTCTCAGGCCCATGAGCGCCGCCACGGCGTCGAACAGCCTGCCGCAGCTGGAGGTAAGGGGGGTGTTGATCCCCCGTGCCAGCATCGCGAGAAACAGCTTCCGCTCCCGCACGGGGACATCCGCCAGACAGGGGAGCGGGAGATCGAACAGACCCTCCCCGTGCAGATCGTGGAGGTAGGCGATCGCCATGCGGAACGGCTCCCGCGCCGCCGCATCCCCCCCCGGCATCGGGACGTACCGGAAATGGCCGCTCCGCTGAAAGGTGCGGTAGCCGCCGTAGAGAAACTCCCCCCCCCAGATGTTCCCGTCCAGGCCGAACCCCGCGCCGTCGAAGATCACTCCGATCACCTCGCCATCCAGCCGGTTCTCCGCCATGCAGGACGCCATGTGGGCATGGTGGTGCTGGACCGCTATCCGCGGCACCTCCCCGGCCTCGCCGGCAAAGCCGGTGGAGAGGTAATCGGGATGGAGGTCATGGGCCACGACGGCCGGCCTGATCTCGAGGATCTTCGAAAGGTGCGCCACGGTCTCCTCCAGGGAGCGGTGAGTGGCGCTGTTCTTCAGGTCGCCGATGTGCTGGGAAAGAAACGCCTTTCCCCCCCTGGTCAGGCAGACCGTGTTCTTCAACTCCCCGCCGACCGCCAGCACGCTTTTCTGGGGCGCGGGGAGGGGAATGGCGCGGGGGACGTAGCCACGGGAACGGCGCAGGAAGAGCGGATTCCCCAGAAAGACCCGGATGACCGAGTCGTCGGAGCGGGTGTGGATTTCCCGGTCGTGACTCAGGAAAAAATCGGCAACCCGCGCAAGCCCTGCGAACGCCTCCCGGTCCCGGTGGAGGATCGGCTCGTCGGAAAGGTTGCCGCTGGTCATCACCAGGGCGGTGAAGTTGTCCCGCAACAGAAGGTGGTGGAGGGGGGTGGAGGGGAGCATCATCCCGAAATAGCCGTTGGCCGGTGCGACCTCCGTGGAAACCGGCGAGCCGTCGCGCTTGGGGAGGAGTACGATGGGGCGCTCCGGCCCGGCGAGGAGCCGTCTTTCCAGCTCACGGCAATGGGTGTGCCGCTCGATCTCCGCGAAGGAGGGGGCCATCAGGGCAAAGGGCTTTTCGTCCCGCGCCTTGCGCCGCCTGAGCTCCCGCACCGCTTCCCCGTTGCACGGGTCCACCGCCAGATGATAGCCGCCGGCACCCTTGACGGCCATGATCCGCCCCTCGCGCAGGAGGCCGGCCGCAGTTGCGAGAACATCCCCCTCGATCGGCATCCCCAGCGCATCCGTGAGCCTCAGCCGCGGCCCGCAAACGGGACAGGCATTGGGCTGGGCGTGAAAACGACGGTTACTCGGGTCTTCGTACTCGGCCCGGCAGGCGTCGCACATGGTGAAGCCGGCCATGGTGGTCAGCGGCCGGTCGTACGGGATGCCGGTGATGATGGAGTAGCGGGGGCCGCAGTTGGTGCAGTTGATAAAGGGATACCGATAGCGGCGGTCGGACGGATCGAACAGCTCATCCAGGCAATGGCCGCAAACATCGCCGTCCGGGGCAATCTGGATATGGTTCTCCCCCGGCGCACTCGGAAGGATCAGGAAGCACCGTTCGCCGACGGGGGGGAGCCACTTTTTCTCGATTGCGGCTATGGCGGCAAGGGGGGGAGCCTCCCGTTCGATGTCCCGCAGGAACGCCAGGATGTTTGCCTGTGACCCCTCCCCCTCCACCAGCACCCCGCCCGGGGTGTTGCGCACCCAGCCGCTGACGCCGTGCCTGCCGGCCAGCCTGAAGACAAAGGGACGAAAGCCCACCCCCTGGACGATCCCCTCGATTTCTATCCTGATTCTCGTAAAAGCGGGCATCTCATCTTCCGTAGGGGCGCAGCATGCTGCGCCCTGTAACCGGGTCGCCAACAGCGGGCGCAGCATGCTGCGCCCCTACAAGATTGAACCAACCGGGCGCGAGATTTCGGCCAGATCGTCGCCGACCCGCAGAAACCGTGCCGAGGCGTAGCATCGCTACGTTGAGGCAGGGTTTCGAGGACACGGCGGCGAGATGGTCGGAAGACCGCGCCCGCGTTTACCCGGCCGCCGCCATTCCCTTTTCCAGCCACCCGTACCAGTCGGCCATCCCCTCGCCGCTCCGGGCAGACACCTCGAAGATCAGGATCTCCGGGGTGACCCGGCGGGCCATCTCCTTGCATCGCTCCAGGTCGAACTCCAGGTAGGGGAGGAGGTCGGTCTTGTTGATCAGCAGCACGTCGGCGGCGCGGAACATCTGGGGATACTTGAGGGGCTTGTCCTCGCCTTCGGTCACGGAGAGGACCACCACCTTGTGGTGCTCCCCCAGGTCGAAGGCGGCGGGGCAGACCAGGTTGCCGACATTCTCGATGAAGAGGAGGTCGAGGCTGTCCAGGTCGAACTTCTCGGCCGCGTGACCGACCATGTGGGCATCCAGGTGGCAGCCCGCGCCGGTGTTGATCTGGACGGCCGGCGCGCCGGTGGCGGCAATCCGCACCGCGTCGTTGTCGGTCTGCTGGTCCCCCTCGATCACGCCGCAGCGCACCTTTTCCGCCAGGTCACGGAGGGTCCGCTCCAGGATGGTGGTCTTACCCGAGCCGGGGGAGCTCACCAGGTTCAGGGCGAAAATCCCTTTCCGGCCGAATAGCGCCCGGTTCCCCGCGGCCAGCCGGTTGTTCTTGGCCAGGATGTCGGTTTCCACGGCGATCCGCCGCACCCCCTCACCCGCGTCATGGTGGTGGTGCCCATGGCCGTGATCGTGGTGGTGCCCGTGGCCGTCATGATGATGTCCATGGTCATGGTCGTGGTGATGCCCGTCGCTGCCGCAGCCGCACGTGATGCACATCGCTAGTCAACCTCCAGTTCTTTTACCCGCAGCTCTTCGCCGGCAAGGAGTTCGATCCGATAGCCGCCGCAGGCGGGGCAGGGATCGTAATAGGCGGCGACGGCAAACTCCGCGCCGCAGTCGAAACAGCGTCCCCGGGCCGGTATCCGCTCGATGACGAGCCTCGCCCCCGCCAGCAGGGTGTCCCGCGTACAGGCGTCGAAGCAGAACTCCACCGCCTCCGGCACGACGCCGGAGAGGGAGCCGACCTCAAGGACGACCGCAGTGACCCGCCGCCCGGCCGCGTTTCTCTCGCAGATCTCCACCACGCTCTGGGTTATGGACATCTCGTGCACGAATCACCCCCCGACTACGGCACTATAGCAAAATCCGGAAATTTATTAAAGCTGTATATAGCTTATCCGTTCTGCCGAATTGCAGCGCCATCCGATAATCGCACCGCATCGGGAGACCCCCGACAATTTGCTAAGGGTAATATAGTTTTGTAATTGATATTATTGAGTTTGTGGTTGTGAGAGTTGAAGTTTTCTTGGTGAAAAGTTGTGAATTCTTTGGGTTTTTATTCGGGGCATTCTCGGGCGATTAGAATCCAGCTGCGAAACACAAAATTGTAACTTTCCGGCCGATCTCGGACTATTTCCCGGTTTGCGAAGCTTGAAATTATAATTCCTCATTGGACGTTTAAAAACCGTTTCGGAGAATTTGGAAAGCGTTTAAGAGCCACTGAGTCTTGCCCTTTTTGTGATCCTTGTCCACTATATACCTTCCTAAACAGCCAATTTGACCAAGCTGATCACCGTAGCCTTCTCTACCTTTGATTTTCCAGCATGCAACTTGCAGATCAGCAGTATCAGTTCCGCCTTCTTGTCAGGAGGGAGTGTTCCCTTCACTTCCTGCAAATACTCTTCAACTGCTTCTATGGCGGCTTTTAAAAGATCTTCGCCAATAGACCCCGGCTGAGGTTTTGTCGTGTCTAGTAAACCGACACTGGTAACTTCATCAATAAATTCCTCATCAAAGTAAGGAGCACCTGACTTTTTACAGAGAGCAATCAGTTCACTTTTTGAGGGCTGATATTCACCTTTCGCATATGCCTCAACCTGTTCAAAAGGAAAACCACGAATATCGTAATAGACAACTGGACGTGAACGTAACAGATCATTTACCCTTTTCTTTAACCTTTCATGCGCCTCTTCACATTTCAGCTTCTTCATTTCATCTTCATATAATTTTCTTGGCCCCACCCCCGTCAAAAGCCAGTTCACATTGAATCCCATCCGGGCTAGGGCTTCAAGCACGTTGCCGCCTGGAACGCTCTTTCCTGCTTCGTAAACCTGCCACGTCTGAAGGGTGACAGAAGCATCTTTCGCCATTTCCTTTTGGGTGTAGCCACGAGATTCCCTCGCCCACTTCAATCGCTCTGCCAGGTTCATTTCATGCCCCAAATTTGCACCATGAAAATGGATTTTGATGGTGCAAAAGCACGCTCAAAATTTCATTCGATGGTGCAGTAAATATATTGTAATGATTTAGAGCGGTTGCAGGATAGGTCCGCTCAACACAACAAATAATCTGTATAAATCTCGATGGTGCAAAAAATTTTTATTGCATATGCAAAATATTTATTGTAAATATACAGCCATGGCAATAAATGAAATTCCGAAAGAACCCACCTTGCGGTGGGAATGGATCAAGTACCAATTGCGTTTAAAGGGGTACACCTTAGCCAGGGTGGCACAGGAGCTAGGTATTCACCCAAACAATGTCAAGGCGGCTAAAGCCAATCATTATCCGAAGATACAGAAAGCCATAGCCGATAGGCTCATAATGTTGCCGCAAGAAATATGGCCTGAGCGGTACGGCAATGACGGCAGGCCGATAAAGCATTCTCCCCGGTACCCGCGAAAGGGTATCACAAGAAATAGAAGACAGCAATGTTTAAGGTGACAGAGGGGATTGACAGGGGGCGTAAATGTTCGCAGTTGAGGTCGATTACAAGAATTATGTCACTGGGGAAGCGCGGACTACCCATGTAAAAGGAACGTACAAGACCTTGCGGGGTGCAGAGAAAGCTGCGAGGCAAAGAGATGGCATAGTGCGGCTCTTTGGAAAAGAGAAGACAGAAGAAACATGGGGAAGGGTTGTACCGGCGCAATCTTAATGAAATAGGAGGAGACATGAAGAAAACAATTCATGATCCACGCCAGTTGACTCTTAATGAGCTATTTGAGCTGCCGCGACCGGTGGAGCCGACACCGGCCAGCCTGGACTATTCCCGTGAACTAAGACACGTTCTTTCCGAGGCTCTGAAGAAGAGCAAAAAGTCCCGGTTTGAGATATGCGCCTGCATGTCAGAGCTGGTGGGCCACGAAATCAGCAAGAGTACCTTGGACGCTATGACCGCCGAGAGCCGCGAGGGGTGGCGCTTCCCGTTTGAATGGGCCGTGGCATTCGAGGTCTCCCTCGATTCATATTGCCTCACTGAGTTCCTTGCCCGGAAACGGGGCTGTAGGGTGTATGTGGGGGACGCAATCCGCCAGGCCGAGATAGGCCGGATTGAATCCCAGATTGACGAACTGACTACCAAACTGAAAGCCCTGAAAAAAGCGAGGATCCCCGAACGATGATCAAGGGACCTGGGCGCCCGATACGGGCATATTCTGCGGCGCAGCTTGAAGAGATGGGATGTGGTAAGGATACCACTATCCGCCGCCGTTATGCCCATATCAGTGATGACCAGGCGATAAAGCGAACGGTCAACAACAAGGAAACCCGCTTCATACCCTTCCGCCTGCTGACTGCCGAAAATCAAGCCAAAGTCAACGCCCACGAACAGCAGCAACGCGCCGCAGCCATATACAAGGAGTTCCAGGAACAAGACCGTGAAGCGCGGCTAGCCGCCGCTGAGCTAGAAATGTCCCTTGAAGACCGGGAAGAGATATGGCGGGCCTTCGGCAGCAAATCGCAGAAGCAGAAAGACAAGGCCCTCGCCCGGTTCCATGCCGTCAACGCCTTCAAGGCCCGCTGCTACGAATACGGCATGAGCGAGGGCGAAGCGGTAGAGGAGACGGCGAAGGAATATGGGTTTCACCCTCAATCGATTCGAAACTGGGTCAGGAAGGCGGAGGGAGGAGTCCAGGCGGACCGGGTTGCCGTCCTGGTCAATCAGGCGCGGGGCAACCGCGAAAAAGTCGAGTTTACCCCTGAAGCCTGGGTTTCGTTCAAGAAAGATTGGCTGCGCCGGGGACGCCCTTCAATTGCTTCCTGCTACCGCCGCCTGCAAGCCGTCGCCAGGGTCAACGGCTGGACAATCCCGATAAAGAGAACCCTGGAAAACTGGATCAAACGGGAGCTTGACCCCATGGTTATCAAGTACCGGCGGGAGGGAATGGAAGCCGTTGAGAAGTGTTTCCCGGCCATGAAGCGCAACAAGGAGATTTTCAACGTGCTGGAGGCGGTCAACGGCGACGGATTCGAGCTGGGGGTGTGGGCCGATTTCGGCAACGGGGTGATCGTCAAGCCGATTGTCTGGAGCTGGCAGGACATCCGCTCTTCCAAGATTCTTGCCTGGAGGATCGATGTCAGCGAGAACCGGGAGCTGCTGCGCCTTGCCACGCTTGACCTGATAACCGACTGGGGTATCCCGAAATACTTCTACCTGGACAATACCCGCGCGGCAGCGAGCAAGCAGATTTCCGGGGGGCTGCCGAACCGCTACCGGTTTAAGGTCAAGGATGATGACCCCCTGGGGATAATCCCCATGATCGGCTCCGAGCTGAAATACGTTCTGCCGGCATCAGGCAGAAGCAAGCCGATTGAAAGGGTTCACGGCATTGGCGGTTACTCCGATTTCATCAGCCTGCCGGTATTTGTTGGACGCGGCACCAAAGGCCGCCCGATACCGATTGACGAGCTGGAAGAGGTGTTCAGATCATTCGTCAACGAGATCAACGCCCGGCCAGATCGGCAAGGCGAGGCGGTAAAAGGGAAGAGCTTCGACCAGGTATTCAACGAGCTGTACCCGGAGGCGATCATCACCAAGGCCACGGAAAAACAGCGCAAATACTGCATGTGCGTGGCCGAGGTAGTCATGGTGAGCAACGCCGATGCCAGCGTGACCCTGAAAGCGGGCAAGGCATCATTCGGAGAGAACCGCTACTGGCACGAAGCCTTGACCAAGTATATGGGGCAGAAGGTGACCGCGCGGTTCGACCCGGCCGACATGCACGGGGGGATATACGTTGAAACCCTGGCCGGTGAAGAAATCTGCTTTGCCGAGGCTACTCATACCGGCGGGTTCAAGGATGCAGCGGCAGGCCGGGAGGTCGCCAGGGCGAAAGGTCACTTCAAGAAGGCTGTCAAGGCCAAGGCAGAGGCGGAAGAGCGTTTGACCGCCGCCGAAGCGCGGGCGCAGACTCCGCTTGTCCCCGAGCCGGAGAAACCGCCGGTTGGGAAAGTTACCCGGCTGCTGCCAAATGTGAACCCCGGACGTAAAGCGGCACTGTCAAATTGCACAGAAACAGACCAGGACATGGACCGCTTCGCGCGGGCGGTGGGGAAACTGGTCGAACAAGACCGGCGGAAGGTGAGAATCTGAAATGGAAAAAGCCGGGCTGGCACCCGGCTCTTGGCCCTGACGGGCATATTCACGACACAAGGAGGGTAACAGATGTTTGGTGGTTTTGCAAGGGAGAATGACCTGCGGGAACACATCCTGGAGCTGATCAGGATCGACACCCACCTCTCGCAGAAGAAGGTGGCCAAGGAGGCCGGATGCAACGAAGGTGCGCTCAATCAGTGGCTGCACGCCAAGCCCCCATATGAGACGCATCCGCCTACCGCTGAGAAGGTGTCGAGATGGCTTGAAGCAAGGGAGCGCCGTCGCGAAGCGAACAGCGCCCTTCCTCCGACTCCTGCCTACGTCCCCACTCCGTCGGCTGAAAAAATCATGGCTGTCCTCACCTACGCCCAGATGGCGGCAGACCTGGCGGTCATCTATGGCGGGGCTGGAGTCGGCAAGACCCGCACCATCAACCACTATCGGGAAAACAGCCCGAATGTGTGGGTCGCTACAATGTCTCCGGACTGTGCCAACCTCTCGCCGATGCTCGAAGAGATCGCCGAGGCGTTTGGCCTTCGTAGCGATGGAGGCAGCGTTGCAAGCTCTCGCATTCGGCGGGCGATGTGCCGCAAAATGCGGGGAACCGGCGGTCTTCTGATCGTTGATGAGGCCCAGCACCTGGGGAATAGCGGGATCGAGGAAATCCGCTCCATCCACGACGCTACCGAGATCGGCGTGGTGCTGGCCGGCAACGAATCGGTCTATTCCCGCCTTACCGGAGGAACCAGGGCCGCGCATTTCGCTCAGGTGTTCTCGCGGATCGGCAAGAAGCTCCGCCTCAACCGCCCTGCGAAGGGTGATGTGCTGGCCCTGGCCGATGCCCTTAATGTGACGGGCCACATCGAGCGCGAGCTCCTCCTCGACATCTCGCAGAAGCCAGGCGCTTTGCGTGGCGTGGTAAAGACCGTGCGGCTGGGCGCCATGTTTGCCGCCGGCGACGGAGTGACGGTTTCCGAAGAGCACATCCGAGCCGCCTGGAAGGAACTGGGAGGTGGGGAATAATGGCCAGAATGGAGAGTAACGCTCGGGGGAATCTGCCCACCACAATATTTGTCGCAGAAGTCCTGGAGCATCCGGAGCGGTTTATCCATTTTGTAGTTCCTGATGACAGCTTGTTCCCGGAATTGCGAAAAGATGACGTGGTTGTCGTTGATACGCAAGAAGGGTTGCGGGATACCGGAATATTCGCGGTTCAGGCTGTGGACTCCGAGGTCTGGATCGTTCGCCTGCAACGGCAGATGCTCGGAGGGGTAAAAATGATCCGGGATTACCCGGAGAAGGACGTGCTGGAACTCGATGGCGAGCCGATTGTGATGGGCCGGGTCGTGATGGTTCTCAGGAAACTTACCGGGGCGACGTGCAACGACCATTAGAGAGGCAGTGGAGGCTTTCCCCAAGCTGCTGATTTGTGGATTGCTGAAGAACCTGATCCGGTGCTGCGAGAGAAATTTCAGAAACTCATAAAGGAGGAGAGAGATGCTCAAAAGGTTTCTTGAAGCATGTTTAGCGTATTGGCGGGTAGTACGTGAACGGCGAAAGGCCGCTGACCGTGCCGCCCATGTGGCCTGCCGGATAGCCTTCAATGGCTGCCGGCTGTAATGCGGCGCCGTGGAGAGCTGGAGGAATGCGCTTCCGGTTGGAGAGCTCAACCGCTTTTTCAGGAGGAAGGAAAGGAGCGGAACAATGGCAAAGAGAGCGGCAAAGGCAACGGCGATAACAGCCGGCCAAGTCAAAAGCTTCACGTGTTGTTACACGCAATGCTGTATAGACGACACCACCTTACCAGTAAGAGCGCAATCCAGTAGGAATACTCAAGAAGAGGAGAATTATGGAGGCATGGCAGCTGATAGTAGTCAGGTTGGAGAAAGAGCTCTGCAGGAACTTACGAAGGTTCCCCGAGTTACAGCCGCTTTGCTCAGCTTTTGCGAACTTTAACAGAAAATATCGAGTCCCTAAAGCGCCTGTAAAGCTATCGGATGCGGCCGCGGCATTGAGCTTCATAGAGCTTGAAAGCGAGGGGCTTGCGTTTGTAAGCAAGAAGAAATTGGATCAATTGACCGAAACGATCAATCGGCAGATCGCCGAAATCGAAGCCTTGGAATTTCGTATAAAAACTCTCCTGGAGCACTGAATGCAAATGGCCACAGCCCTGGATGAAAACGCATGGATTGCCGAAAACACTTCCTTTTGCAACCGGCTATCGGCGCGGATCACGGAAGACGCCTGCCAAAACAACCGACAGATTTCAGTCAAGGGGAACGGGGTCTCTTGCTGCAGGGGGTGCAACGGGATTCACAATCAGCCGGAGCGAAGAGCCATACAACTGCAATTAGTTACCTCTCACGCTTCATCGGATGATAAGGCGGAACTTGATCGCTTCATGCTAGATGAAGAAGACGGGGCGGAAACTGAAATAGAGGTATCAGAAGGGGAACTAGATTATTCCGAGGCATGGATCGATGAAGAAGATCTCGATGAAAAGCTGTTTGAGCTCTTCCCCGATCTTCGGGAAATCAACCAGGAACGTGAGGATTCGCCCGTAGAGGCAAGGCGGCCTCGACCGGAAAAAGGAGGAGTTCGTTTCGCCGTCTACTTAGGTCGATGTACCAAGTGTGGTGGATACATGGTCAATACCCGCGAGCGGCAGGATGATGAAGTCTACAGGTGCTTCAATTGTGGCTGGCGAACATCGCCAGAGTATGAATGGAATCGGGAAAACCTCATGTCTAGCCATTTTTCAATGAAGTCAACAAATATGCAAAAGGTGGGGTAAATGACTGAACGCAAAGTAAAAGACGGCGAAAGAATCTATCTTGAATTGGTTGCTTGCATCGCAGTATCACTCATGCGCAATGGGGTAAATCAGGAAAAGGCTGTGGTCATAAGCCATGACACGGGGAATTCACTTTGTCAAAGGTGGGGAGGTGGGACAATCTATCTGCCTAAGCGGCATCTGAACTCAATTACTACACGAAATATCGAGATATTCTCCGATTTCAATCAAGGTGCTACTTATGCCGATCTTGCCCAAAAGCACAAGCTTACGGAAAGGCAAATTTACGAGATCATAAAAAAGGCTAGAAGACGGCAGAGAGAGGAAGCGAAGAGGCTAAATAAAGTATAAGCCAAGAAACCCACTCAAGAAAGGAAGATTATGAAACTCACTAACCAAGAGTTAATCGCTTTATCAGACCCTAACGTTTCTCAGGAAGTCAAAAATCACATCTGTAAGCAGAAGATGACCCCACAAGAGATAGCAATATGCGATAAAACAGGCACCAGTCCAGTCGATTACATGATTCAAAAAACCATGGTATAACATAATGGTTGACCTCGCCCCGTCGCTTTTTGAGATACAAGGACCATAAAAAAGTGACGGGTATTCTCCAATGGCTTCTCCTTTTTGGAGAATATGTTCAGGGTATGGTCCTTGAGGGAATCAGGCAAGAGGTCCCCAGCCTCTACGGATGAGCTGCCCCCCCCTTGCCATAAATATCTAGGAGATGCATTGATGGGCGATCTGGCAAAACTCAGACTGGTGCTGGAGATCGACGGCGACAAGGCGGTGGTGACCGGCCTTGAGCAGGTAGGGGCGGCCGCCGACCGCTCCGCCCAGACGACGCAGGGCGCCGTCGGCAACATGGCCATGACCTGGAAACAGTTCACCGCCGAGCGCATGAGCGAGTACATGCGTCTGGAGGGGAGCCATGCCGCGGCCATGCAGAGGATGTCCAGAGAGTGGGCTTCCTATAAGGCGACCGCCGGTGCGGCAGCGCAGGAAACCGCCCAGACCGCCCAGACCGCCACCGAGCGGATGGCGGCGAGCCTTGGAAACGTGGAGACCGCCTCCGGCCGGATGGCAGCCGGGACCAAAAGCGCCACCGAACAGGCGGCGGGGAGCATGGCGCAGTTCGAGGGCGCCATCGGCCTGGCAATGGGAGCGCTCGCCGCCCTGGGAGCAAGCTTTTCCCTAGCCGCTGTGGTTGCCGAGGTGAGAAGCGGCATAGAAGCCATAGACGAGTTCAATACCTCCGTCATCCAGATGTCGGCCATCCTCACCTCCCTTCAGCTCGCCAACGGCACGGCCGGCGGCTCCATCGCGGACACTTACCGCCAGACAAAGGAATACGCCGAGGGGGTCAACAACGAGCTCCTCAAGATCGAACCCTCCACCTCCCTCTCCATCAAGGGGTTGCAGCGCATCAACCTGGAGTTGGCAAAGGCTGGGGTCGCCATCGACACCAATAACGCCGCCCAGGTGGAGGGCTTCCGCAACCTCGCCAACGCCGCCGCCGTCTTCTCCCAGGGGGGCAAGAACGAGGTGATGCTGCAGAGCGAGATCATGCTCCTCATGCAGGGGCAGGCAAGCGCCCATTCCCGCCTGGGCTCCGCCATAAGCGCCATGGTGGGAGGGGACCTCAAGACCTGGGTGGAGGAGCACAAGCAGGCGGGCGACTTCCTGGAGCAGATGAACAAGGTCCTCGCCGGCTTCGGCCCCGCCTCAAAGGATATCGCCAATACCTGGGGGGCGGTACATACCTCCTTCGAGACCACCGTCAACATCATCCAGAGGTCGGCCTTCGCCGAGGTGTTCAAGGAGGTGGTGGAATACGCCAGGCAATTCAACGAATGGCTTAAGCAGAATGAAGGCGCCATTGTCAATGGCGTGCACAAGTCATGGCTTGCCTTCAAGGGGGCTGTCGAGACGGTGGTGAGCATCATGCAGGGGCCGCTCTGGGTCATCCTCTCCGGAATCGGCGGCCTGGCAGTGAAGATTCTCGACGGATGGGGGCTGATCGTCTCCTCCGTCCTTCCGGTTGCTGCCGATGAATTCAAGCACCTCCTCGACTTCATGAACGCCATCGTCAACCTCGCCTATTCCTTCGGCCTCGTCATGCTCGATGCGGTGGGGGCGGTGGGAGAGGCGCTCTTCTCCGTAGGTAAAGCCGCGCTTCAGGCCCTCACCGGCGACTTCAAGGGGGCCGGGGAGACGCTCCAGGGGATGTTCTCCGGCGTGTACGTGGAGAAGCTCAAGGGGAACATGGACGTGGTGAAGGGGGCCACCGTCGCCATCACCGAAGAATGGCAGGCCATGCAGGACCCCATGGGCAAGATCGTCGCCAAGGCGAGCGAATACGTGGCCACCATGGACAAGGCCAAAGCCGCCTCCAGAACTGCCCCCGACGTGCGGCAACCGGTTGCCGGCGGCTATGACGTGGAGGCATACGAGAAGGAACTGGAGCGCTTTCGCGAAGCGGACCGGCAGGTTCAGGTGGCCTACGACAAGGCGGCGCTGGAGGCGATCAAGAATAACACGGCTCTGCAGATGGAGGCCCTCAAGGCACGGCATAATGAGGGGTTGATCTCCAATCAGGCATATCTCGATGCCCAATATCAGGCGGAGAAGACGGCGACCGACAGAGAGACCGAGCTGCTGCTCAGCACGGCGCAGAAGATCCAGCAGCAGTTAAAGGATGCCAGGGCAAAGTCGGACAGCCTCCCCATGCCAGCCGTTACAGAAGACAATGAAAAAGAGGTGAACCGCTACAACAACGCGATCCTGGCGGTAAAGAAACTGGAAAAGGAAAGCGTGGAGGCATGGGAAAAGGTTGCCAACGCCCAGGCCAAGGCGAACCTTAATCTACAGAAGTACACGGATGATTCCGTCAAGGCGGCGCGCGATCTGAGCGCGGAGTGGCGCGACACTCAGGCCAGGCTCCTTGAGGTGAACGGGTTCAAGGCCATGGCGGCAGCCATCCAGGATGAGCTGAAATACGAGAAGATGGCGAAAGAAGGCAAGGAAGCCACAACTATCGCCATAGAGAAGCAGATCGACGCCATCAAGCGGCTCAAGGAGGCGCAGGATCTGCTCAAGGGCATGCAGAACAAGTTGGACGATATCAACATCTCCCAGATGGGCGACCCCTACGAAAAAGCCTCCGCATCCATTCACCACCGCTACCAGATGGAGCGGGATGAAATCAGAAAGACCATGGATGCCTTCAAGGACAATCTGGATATTCAGAAGGCCGGGATTGAGACCCTTAATGCGCTGGATAGGTCTGAAACAGAAGAGACCTCTCGGGCTAAACTGGCGGTGACGGCAGGTTATGTCGACGCGGTAGCGGGCATTATGGGGGGGTTGGCATCTCTCATCGAGGTCCATAACCAGAAGAGCTTCGATGAGCAAAAGGCGCTTAACCTCGGGCAGGCGATCATGAGCACCGCTGCCGCCGTCATGCAGGCGCTTGCATCCGGGCCGCCTCCGGCCAGCTATGTGGCGGCGGCGTTCGCTGCGGCAACCGGCGCGATCCAGATCGCCAAGATCGCTTCCACGCAATATAAGGGGGGCGACAGCGCTGGCGGGGTCTCCGCTGGTTTCTCCGCCTCGGGCGCTGCCGGCGGCGCCCCCTCCGGGGTGGGGGGTAGCATCGGCGCCCCCACCATCTCCATCCATGACAGCCAGACCCAGGCCTCGCTCCAGCGCCTGGCCGACGCGGCCGACAACGCCAGCGTGGCCATTGGAAGAGTTGCGGACGGGCTCACTAAGATATCGGACCTCTTCACCTCCGGAGAAGCGAAGCTCCTGGGAGGCGGCCTCACACAGCCGGGATACTACGTGCCTCCCAGTCCCCTGAACAAGAGTTGGGACAATTTCTTTAACGACACGAAAAAAATGGGCGATATCTTCAATCCTGTCAATGCCGGATGGACCGCCATGACCGGGCCGATCTCCGACCTGGGGAAAGCCATGTTCGGCTGGGGCAACGACTGGTACACCAAGGCGCAGGGGATATCCCTGGGGATCAAGGGGGGCGACTTCGATGCGCGGGGCTACCTCGACCGGCAGAAGGACGGCGGCTGGTTCAGCGATGACGAGCACGCCACCCAATACCTCGCCCTCGACTCTACGCTTAAGGGAGCGCTCTCCGGCTACCTGCAGAGCATCAAGGAGACCATCGTCCGCGGGGTGGTGGCCACCGGCACGAGCGCCGATTTCAACCTGGCAAGCCTCCCGGATACCCATATCCAGACTTCCGGCAGAAAGCCCGAGGATATCCAAAAGGACCTGGAGGCCTGGTACACCAAGGCCGCGGACACCCTGGCGCAGACCGTGACGGGGCTGAAGGATTTCACCTTCTACGGGGAGAGCGCCTTCGACGCCCTGGTGAGGCTCTCCACCAGCCTCCAGGGAGTGAACGACAAGCTGTCGCTCATCGGCGCCACCCTCATCTCCTCCACCCTGGAGGGGGCGAACGCCGCCTACCATCTCCAGGACATGTTCGGCGGCCTGGACAAGTTCGGCTCCGCGGTTGACGGCTACATGAAGGCCGTTTTCACCGCCGCCCAGCAGAAGCAGATGGAAGCGGCCGACGCGCAGCGGCAGGTGAACGTGGCCTTCGCCGAGATGGGGATCGCGGTCCCCGCCACCCGCCAGCAGTTCGCGGGCCTGGTCGATTCCCTCGACCTCTCCACTTCGAGCGGCCAGGCGCTCTTCGCGGCCCTCATGCAGATCGCGCCGGAGTTCGGCACGGTGCAGAAGTATGCGGAGGAGATGGCCAAGGCGCAGAAGGAGCTTAACGACAACCTCACGGACCGGGAGCTTGCGGCCCGCGGGCTCAACTATACGGAGAAGCTGTACAAGCTTCATATCGACCAGGAGAAGGAGCTGGCCGACGCGCGGGAGAAGGGGCTGGACGTGCAGCGGCTCCTCCTGGTGCAGCAGCTGGAATATCAGAAGGAGATCGCCGACCTGCAGAAGGCCGCTGCCGACGAGGCCAAGTCCACGCTCTCTGCCGCCCTCTCCAGCCAGGTATCCGTCCTGGAGGGGCTGAAGTCCATCCTGGGAGGCGACCTCTCCACCCTCTCTCCGGAGCGGAAATACCTGCAGCTGCGCGCCTCCTTCGCGGCCATGGCCAATCAGGCCCTTGCCGGCGACGCAACCGCCCTCGCGGGGATCTCCCAGGCTGGCCAGGATTTCCTCTCCTCCAGCCGGGGCTACAACGCAAGCGGCGCGGGCTACGTGGACGATTACAACCGCGTGGTTGCGGTCCTCTCCCAGCTGGGTGGGCTCGATACGACGAACCCCACCCTTGAGATCGCGCAGAACCAGCTCTCGGCCCTGCAATCGCTCCAGACCGCCCTGGACAGGAACGACGCGGCCCAGCTGTCGGTGCTGCAGGACGTTTTGGGGGTGAACTCGGTGACGGCGGGTCTCATGGCCCAGTGGCTCGCCACTTACCCCGCCACCGCGCCGGCGGCGCAGACCGCACAGCAGGCCCTTGCGGCGCTCAATCGCCCCTCCTTCGATGTCGGATCCCCTTTCATCCCCTACGACATGACCGCCGACATCCACCGGGGGGAGAAGATCATCGACGCGCAGTCCTCCGCCATCCTCTCACGATACGGGATCAAGGTGCAGGCGCAACAAGGTGGGGACACCTCAGAAACGCTTGAAGAATTGAAGCAAACAGTGGCCGAACTGAAAGAATCTAACCGCCAGTTGAGTGCTATTGTTCGCGTATTATCGGCAGGATTTCAACAATCTAAAAAGATCGAAGACGAACTCCTGGGTGAAGTTAAGGAAGTCAGGAGAAAGATACGATTGGAGGCGGCACGTTGAGGGCAATAATAACCGTGTTAAGCGAATTGATTGAATTACTTCAAAAAGAACAAGAGGCTTTAACATTAGACTCTCAAAATTTGAATCTTGAATTAGCAGGTCTCGCAAACTTCGCTGGAAGCGAATGTGATTTTATCGAAGTTTGTAATAATTTAGAGAGAAAAGTAGCATCTATTGAAAGAAAAGTAGAGAGGACAAATAAATTACTTTCTGAGGTTCTGTCTTTTTTGGATGATGAAAAAATGAGTACAGGGAAAATAATCCCTTTTTCCAGGCAGATAAAATAGTGCTCCCATGTTCGTTCTCTTGGAGACATAAATGGATTTACTTAAAAGATTTTCTGCCGAACTCAATAGTATCAAAAATGCCGGACACTTTAACAAGAAGCATGCGATAAAGCGATTTTTTTTACTGCGAGATTTTCAGGACAATTACCTCCCTGCACAGAGACTTTTATTCGGCGTCAAGCTCTCTCAGACCAAGGCGATGAAAGCCTACTGCGAATCGAAGGGCCTGGCATATAGAACTTTTGTTAGGTGGCATGTCATTTACAGAACACACGGAATTGAAGGGCTCCTGCCTAAATATGCAATGAAGAGGCCGTCAAAATTGCCTATAAAGTGCGGGAAAAGCAAGCTGAAAGCTTCTTTGATTATTGATACAAACAACCCATTAAAATGTCTGGAGACTGTTCAACGGATCATTGAGCAATGTCGAATGATTCACCCGGAGGTGAAGAGCAAGTCTCTTTCTCTATTGAACCGCTACTTTGAGCATGTATTTTATGAACATCCACTGTCATTAAACACACCCTTGACAGACGACGAGATAAAAGCACTGAGCCGTTACCGAGCAGGGAACCATAAGAAGTACAGCCGGAAGGCAGCAGCCATCTTACTGGCAAACCGAGGGCGCACGCTCATCGAGGTTATTGAAGCAACGCACGTGTCAAAACGCACGGTATACCGCTGGCTGCATAACTTCAATAAGGACCGACTCGACTCCATAAAGGTGCATATTTATGCACCAGACCGGGAAAAGAGAAAGACAGTACGCCAAACAAGGGTGATCGACATCATTCATAAGAAACCATCGATCTATGGGATCAACAGAACGACTTGGACATACGCTGCAATAGCCAAGGCCTATCAACACGAATATGACTCTTATATATCCATGGATATGATCCAGAGAATCGTTAAGGACACAGGATACAGCTGGCGGCATGCAAGAAAGGTATGGACCAGCCCGGATCCCGAATACAAGGCAAAGATAGAGCGGATTCTGGAGGTCCTCCAGGGATTGCGGAAAGGTGAACGATTCTTTTTTATCGATGAAGTCGGTCCATACCGAGTAAAGAAATATAGTGGCAGATCATTAATGCTGAAAGACAGGATTCTAACCATACCAGAGCACCAGAAGAGTCGTGGCAAAGTTCAGTTTGTTGCCGCCTTGGAGGCAGTAACAAACCAGTTGACATGGATATTCACAGACGACAAAAGCGCCTCTTCAGTTGTCAGGCTCATCGAAAGGCTGACGCTGCTTTATATGGATTCTGAATCCATCTTTCTGACCTGGGATGCTATATCGGTGCATGGTGCAAAGGCCGTCATGGAATGGATAACAGCGCACAACAAGGCTACAGAAGCACCTCAAATACACGTTGTGCCATTGCCTTCGAAGTCGCAGTTTCTGAATGTGATCGAATCGGTCTTCGGAGGGATGAAAAAAGCCGTGATATGTAACAGTGATTATGTCACTGCCCTGGAAATGCAGGAGGCCATAGCACGGCATTTTGAGGAAAGAAATCAATACTATCGGGATAATCCCAAACGGGCCGGAAATAAAATATGGGATAAACAAACCTTCGATGTGGACCGACTTGCAGGCGGCCTTTTTAAGAAGATGTAAATCCAACTTTAAATGCCGTTTAGGAGTGGCGATAGAGATAAATTTAAACGCCTGAGATGGCGTAGGCATTATGGAAGTAGAGGAAGATGTTAAATATTCAGGGGGCTGAAGGTCGCTAACATAGGAAAGTTGCGGCCTTTTTCTGTACTATTAAAGACGGTAAAAATTATTTTTTCGTAAATTACAAATTTAGATTTCGCGCTACAGACAATTTGATTGACATATGCAGGTTATTTTCGTATCCATACAGTGTTACGATTATTCATTTCGTAGCACGATTCTTCCATCTGCTCACGGTGAGCCAAGGGGGGATGCACCATGCATATGTCGGACGCGCTCTTGTCGCCGGTTGTGGGGGGGACCATGTGGGCGGCTTCGGCCGGGGCCGTGGCCTATTGCTCCGCGAAAGTACGGGCCGGGCTCGATGAGCGCCGCGTGCCGCTCATGGGGGTCCTCGGCGCCTTCATCTTTGCCGCGCAGATGATCAACTTCAGCATTCCGGCGACCGGCTCCAGCGGCCATCTCGGCGGAGGGCTCCTGCTGGCTATCCTCCTCGGCCCGCACGCGGCCTTCCTCACGACAGCCTCGGTTCTGGTAGTGCAGGCGCTGTTCTTTGCCGACGGCGGCCTGCTGGCGCTCGGCTGCAACATCTTCAATCTCGGGTTCTTCCCGGCGTTCATCGCCTACCCCCTCATCTACAGGAGGATGGTCGGCGAGGAGCCGAGCCCGCCACGGATTGCCGCTGCGGCCGTCGTCTCAGCCGTTGCCGGGTTGCAGATGGGAGCGTTCGGCGTTGTGCTCGAAACCGTGTGCTCGGGGATTTCCTCGCTGCCGTTCGCGACGTTCGCCGCCATCATGCAGCCCATTCACCTCGCAATCGGTATCGTGGAAGGGGTTGCCACCGCGGCGGTCGTTTCTTTTGCGTTCAAGGCCCGCCCCGAGATCGTCCGGGGCGCGCCGGAAGCGCGGCCGGCCGGCAATCGTCCGCTGCGCCGCGTGCTTCTTGCCTTTCTCGTCGCCGCACTCTTCACGGGGGGGGTCGTCTCCCGGTTTGCCTCGAAAGATCCCGACGGCCTGGAATGGTCGATTGCCAGGATAACGGGAAAAGACGACCTGAAGGGGCCGGGGCGCGGGGTGCACACGGCCCTGGCGGCACTGCAGGAGAAGGCCGCCTTGTTCCCCGGCTATGCGTTCGCGAAGCCGGCTGCGCCCAAGAAGGACGGGGGAGACAGCACCGGCACCTCCGTCGCGGGGATTGTCGGCGGGGCGATGACCCTGGCGGTCGCATTCCTGAGCGCGCTCCTCCTGAAAAAGCGGAACTGGGCGGCCTGATGCATGGGAGCCATCGACGGAACGGTACTCGACTTCAAACGCCTCGAACGGCTTGCCATGGCGGATACGGCCGTCCATCGCCTCGACCCGCGGGCAAAGGTCCTCGTTACCTGCGCCTTCATCATCGCGGTCGTCTCCTTCGGCAGGTACGAACTGACCCCCCTCTTCCCCTTTTTCATCTTTCCGGCGGTGATGATCGCCCTCGGCGATCTCCCCCCCCGCTATATCGCCGCTAAAATCTGCCTGGTCCTCCCCTTTGCCCTCGCCGTGGGCATTCTCAACCCGCTGTTCGATCGGGAGGTGGTGCTCCGTCTCGGCCCGCTCGGTGTCAGCGGCGGCTGGATTTCCTGCGCATCCATCGCCGTCCGGGCAATGCTCACCGTCGGTGCGGCGCTGACGCTGGTCGGGATAACCGGCTTTCCCGCCATCTGCCAGGCCCTGGCACGCCTCGGAATGCCGCAGGCTTTCGCCGTTCAGCTCCTGTTTCTCTACCGCTACATCTTCGTACTCGCCGAGGAAGGGTCGCGGGCGGCGCGGGCACGGGAGCTCCGCTCGTTCGGGAATAAGGGGGTGGGCGTGCGCAGCTATGGCTCCCTCCTCGGCCACCTTCTGGTCAGGACGTGGCAGCGGGCGGAGCGCATCCACATGGCCATGCTGGCGCGGGGATTCAGCGGCGGGTTTCCGCTGCGCCGGCCGTCCCGGTTCGGCGCGGCGGAGGTCCTCTACCTGCTCGGCTGGTCCGTGTTTTTCATCGTGCTGCGGCTGTGGAACGCCTCCCAGTTTTTGGGGGCGCTCGTCATGGGGATATGCCGATGAGCCATCACATCGTTGAGGTCAAAAACCTCCGTCATGTCTACCCCGACGGCACGGTCGCCCTGCGGGACATCTCCTTCCGGATCACCCATGGCGAGTCGGTGGCCGTCATCGGCGCCAACGGCGCCGGCAAATCGACCCTTCTGCTCCACCTGAACGGCTACCTGACGCCGACCTCCGGGGAGATCCGCATCGGTGACTTCCCCCTGACCAAAGCGACCCTGCCGGCGATCCGCCGCACTGTCGGCATGGTTTTCCAGGACCCGGACGATCAACTCTTCATGCCGACGGTCTACGAGGACGTCGCCTTTGGCCCCTGCAACCTGGGGCTCAGCGAAGAGGAGGTCGAGGCGCGGGTGGAGGCCGCCCTCGGCCGGGTCGGCGCGGGGCACCTGCGGAGCAAGCCCCCGTACCACCTCTCGGGGGGGGAGAAAAAGCGGGTGGCCATCGCCACGGCCCTCTCCATGTCGCCCGACATTCTCGTGATGGATGAGCCGACGAACGGGCTCGACCCCTTTGCCAGGCGGCAACTGCTGGGACTTCTCAGGGATTTTCATCACACCAGGATTTTTACCAGCCACGACCTGGACATGGTTGCGGCACTCTGCGAGCGAACCATTGTGCTCCATGAGGGGGAGGTCGGCGCGGACGGCCCCACGGCCGAGATCTTCCGTGATGATGAGCTGCTCGCCCGATGCCGGCTGGAAAAACCCCTCTCCATGCAGGGCTGCCCGGTATGCGGCAAGGCGCCGTGAGGCCCGGCAACGCCGGCGCAAAGACATACTCCTTGTCTCCCGCCTCTCCCCTGGTATATAATGAAGCGATTTTACCGAGGAAAGGACGCGCCCTTGAGACTTAACACAAAGCTGGTGATCATCATGCTCTCCCTCCTGGTCATCGCCATGCTGACCCTGTTCGTCATGAACCAGTTCAGCCAGAACGAACTGGTCCAGGAGATCCAGGAGAGCTCCACCGAGGTCTCCAAGGCGATCCAGCTGAGCGTGGAGGATCTCACCTCCGAGGCCGACATCGAGTCCCGGCTGAAGGAATATCTGCAAGAAGCGAAGAAAAAGGGGATCACCGAGGTCGACATCATCAACAACGAAGGGGAGATCATCAACTCCTCCGATCCGGCAAAGGTGGGGAAGCGCAGGGAGATCAGGAAAACCGAAAAGGGACTGAAGGCGTCGCGCCGCGGCAAGGGAGGGGGAGGGGGAGGGGAAGTGTCGTCGTCCATGCGCCCCTACGACCTGCTGGTGCCGGTGATCGTCGGCGACGAGCAACTCGGCTACGTCCAGGTCCACCTGCTGCTCGACAACATCCGGGCGATCCAGCACGAAAATTTTATCCGCCGGCTGGCAGTGACCTGCATGGTCTTCATGCTCGGGATATTCCTCACCATCTTTCTCGCCCGGCGCTACACCAGCCCGATCCACCGGCTGGTGGCGAGCGTAAAGAAGGTTTCGGGAGGGGACCTGTCGGTGACCTTCCCGGTGGAGAGCAAGGACGAGATCGGCGAGCTGGGCGTAAGCTTCAACGAGATGGTGGGAAAGCTGCGGGAGAAGGAAACTCTGGAGAAACGGCTCTACGAGGCGGAACACCTCTCCAAGGTGGGACAGCTCGCCTCCGGCATCGCCCACGAGATCAGAAACCCCCTCAACTACATCAGTCTCGCCATCGACCACCTGAAGAGCGAAATCATCCCGGCCTGCGGGGAGAGGCAGGAGGAACTGGAAACCCTCACCGCGAAGATCAAGGAAGAGGTGCGCCGGGTCAACTACATGGTGGTCAACTTCATGAATTACGGCAGGCCCCTGAAACTCCGCCTAAGCCGCATCTCCTATCCGGAGCTGATCGCCAAGGCGCTGCCGCTCCTTGAGGACAAGCTTGCCGAACAGCGGATTGAGGTAACGGCCGAGCTGGCGCCCGACCTCCCGCCGATGCAGGCGGACCCCGAGCTATTGCGCAACTGTCTCTTCAACTTCATCACCAACGCGGCCCAGGCCATGCCGGAAGGGGGGCGGGTGACCCTGGGCGCCTCCTATGACGAGGCGACCGCGTCGTTCCGCCTCACCTTCGCCGACCAGGGAGAGGGGATCACCGCCGAGGACGCCCGGAAGATCTTCCAGCCCTACTTCACCACCAAGGAGGCGGGAATCGGCCTCGGGCTGGCGATAACCGAGCGGATCATCCGCGAGCACGGCGGCGAGATCCTCGTGGAGAGCGAGCTCGGCAAGGGGACCGTGTTCACGGTCGTTCTGCCGATGAAAAAACCGGTTGAGGCCTGATCGTAGGGGCGGCCCAAGCTACAGGAAACTCCCTCCCCCTTGATGGGGGAGGGTTGGGGTGGGGGTGATTTGGGCGATCACAAGGACCACTGCTGCCCCCCTCCCCCTCGCCCCCTCCCATCAAGGGAGGGGGAGGACTTAAGATGAGATTTTTCAGGAGAGGCTTTATGACCGGCAGCATACTGGTAGTGGACGACGAAAAGGGGCAGCGGGAGATACTCAATACCATCCTGCAGAAGGAAGGGTACCGGATCGTCGACGTGCCGGGGGGACGGGAGGCCTTGGAACGGCTGGAAAAGGAGGCGTTCGACCTGATCCTGACCGATCTGAAGATGCAGGGGATGTCCGGGATGGAACTCCTGGAAAAGGTCCTGGCCGACAACCCCGAGCAGTGCGTGGTGATGATGACCGCCCACGGCACGATCGATTCGGCGGTGGAGGCGATGAAGAAGGGGGCGTTCGACTACCTGGAAAAGCCGCTGGAGCGGCACGACCTCCTTCTCACCGTCCAGCGCGCCCAGGAGCATGTCTCGCTGCTGCGGGAAAACCGGGTCCTCCACAAGAAACTGGAGGAGGCCGCGGGAATCCCCGAGATCATCGGCGACCACCCGAAGATCAAGGAGGTCTTCCGGGTCATAGCCAAGATCGCGCCGACCGGCTCGACGGTGCTCATCTACGGCGAATCGGGGACCGGCAAGGAAATGGTGGCCCGCGCCATCCACGATCGGAGCCCCAGAAAAGAGCGGCCGTTCTTTGCCATCAACTGCGCGGCAATCCCGGACGCCCTGATGGAATCGGAGCTGTTCGGCCATGAAAAGGGGTCGTTCACCGGCGCCAGCAGCCGCGAGCTCGGCCTGTTCGAGGCCGCCGACGGCGGCACCGTTTTTCTCGACGAGATCGGCGAGATGAACGTGGCGATGCAGGCCAAGCTCCTGCGGGCCATCCAGGAGAAGGAGATCCGCCGGGTCGGGGGTAAGGTCAACATCCCGGTGGACGTGCGGATCATCTCGGCCACCAACAAGGACCTGGAGACGGAAATCAGGCGCGGGACTTTCCGCGAGGACCTCTTTTACCGGCTGAACGTGCTCCGGATCAACCTCCCCCCCCTGCGGGAGCGGGGCAACGACATCGCGCTGCTGGCCGACTTCTTCGTACGGAAATTCAGCACGGCCTCCGGCCTCCACCTGAAGGGGATCGCCAAGCCGGCCCTCAAGCTCCTGATGAGCTACACCTGGCCCGGCAACGTCCGCCAGCTGGAATCGGTCGTCGAACGGGGGGTCCTGATGGCGGAGAGCGAGTACATCCAGCCGGAGGACCTCCCGGCCGAGGTGCACGAGGAATCGGCGGCGGGGAGACTCCGCCTGGAGCTCCCGGCGGAAGGGCTCTCCATCGAGGAACTGGAGCGGGACCTGATCGTCAAGGCGATGGACCGGTCCGGCTGGGTCATTGCCAAGGCGGCGCCGCTGCTCGGGATGAGCTACAAGACCCTTCAGTACCGGCTGGAAAAGTTCGGCATCGAGAAGAACGGAAAGTCATAGAACGCGGCAATAACCCCTCCTGTCCTCCCCTTGACTACGGGGAGGGAAAAGCTTGCCTTCCCCATCCCCTCTGCTATCATCTATAAAGCGGTTCGAGGTTCGACGTTCGACGTTCAATGATAAAAACTTCGAACTTCGAACTTCGAACTTCGAACCTCGAACCTCGAACTTCCGTCAGGAGTCCCCATGGATTTCAGCAAGATCCTCCACCGCTTCACCGTCGTCCCGTCGCTGCCGCAGGAGCTGGCGGCCCTGCAAAGGATCGCCTACAACCTCTGGTGGACCTGGGAACCCGAGGCGATCGAGCTGTTCCGACGGCTCGACCCCGAGCTGTGGCAGAAGACCCGCCACAATCCCGTGGAGATGCTCGGCATCCTGCAGCAGGCCACCTTCGACGGGCTGAAGAGCGACGAGGGGTTCATGTCGCACCTGGCCCAGGTGGACGAGCGGCTCGCCGCGTACCTCGCGGCAAAGACCTGGTACGACAAGACCTACAACGGGGAAAAACCGCTGCGGATCGCCTATTTTTCCATGGAATTCGGCCTCCACGAGTCGCTCCCGGTCTACTCGGGGGGACTCGGCGTCCTGGCCGGCGATCACCTGAAATCCGCCAGCGACCTGGGTATCCCGCTGGTCGGGGTGGGGCTTTTATACCGCCAGGGGTATTTCCGGCAGTACCTGAACATCGAGGGGTGGCAGCAGGAATTCTACCCGGAAAACGACTTCTACAACCTGCCGCTCCACCTGGAGCGGGATAGCAAAGGCGCCCCCCTCACGGTGGGGCTCGACATCGCCGGCCGCGGGGTCACGGCCCATGTCTGGCGGGTCCGGGTAGGACGCATCCCCCTCTACCTCCTGGACACCAACCTGGAGGAAAACGCCCCGGAGGAGCGGGAAATCACCACGCGGCTCTACGGCGGCGACCAGGAAATGCGCATCCGCCAGGAGATCCTGCTCGGCATCGGCGGTATCCGGGCGCTGCGCCTGCTCGGCATCGAGCCCAACGTCTGCCACATGAACGAGGGGCACGCCGCCTTCCTGGCGCTGGAGCGGGTCCGCGTCCTGATGGAGGAGAAGAAACTCCGCTTCAGCGACGCGCGCGAGGCGGTGCAGGCCGGCGACGTCTTCACCACCCACACCCCGGTGGAGGCCGGCATCGACCATTTCCCCCCGGAGCTCATGGAAAAGTACCTGGGGCGCTACTACCGGGGCCTCGGCCTCTCGCGCGAAGAATTCCTGGGGCTTGGCCGGCACAACCCGCGAAACCCCAACGAGACCTTCTGCATGGCGGTCCTCGCCCTGAAACTGGCATCCCATGCCAACGGCGTCAGTCAGCTCCACGGCGAGGTGTCGCGGAAAATGTGGCGCAACCTCTGGCCCGAGCTCCCCGAGGAACACCTCCCCATCACCTCCATCACCAACGGCGTCCATCTGCGCACCTGGCTCTCCGGGGAAATGACGCGGCTCCTGGTCCGCTACCTGGGAAACCGCTGGCTCGAAGATTCCACCGCCGCCTCCCTCTGGCGGCGCATCAGCAGGGTCCCCGATTCGGAACTGTGGCGCACCCACAACCTCTGCCGGGAACGCCTCGTTGACTTTGCCCGGTTCCGGCTGCAGGAACAGCTCACCCAGGTGGGGGCGAGCGCCAAGGAGATCGCCGTGGCCGAGGAAGTCCTCGACCCGGACTGCCTCACCATCGGCTTTGCCCGCCGCTTCGCCACCTACAAGCGGGGCACCCTGCTCTTGCGCGACCCGGAAAGGCTGGCGCGCATCCTCAACGATCCGGCCCGGCCGGTGCAGATCATCTTTGCCGGCAAGGCGCATCCTGCCGACCACCACGGCAAGGAGCTGATCCGGCAGATCGTCCAGCTTTCCCACCAGGAGCGGTTCCGTCACCGGATCGTGTTCATCGAGGATTACGACATGGGGGTGGCACGCCGCTTGGTGCAGGGGGTCGACGTCTGGCTCAATACCCCGCGCCGGCCGATGGAGGCGAGCGGCACGAGCGGCATGAAGGTCGCCTTCAACGGCGGCCTCAACATGAGCGTCCTGGACGGCTGGTGGTGCGAGGGGTACCAGGGGAACAACGGCTGGGCCATCGGCAGGGGCGAGGTCTACAGCGACGTCGAGTACCAGAACGAGGTGGAGGGGCGGGCCATCTACGACCTCCTGGAAAACGAGATCGTCCCCCTTTTCTACGACCGCGGGCCGGACGACATTCCCCGCGGCTGGGTCGCCGCCATGAAAGCCTCCATGCAGTCGCTCTGCCCGGTGTTCAGCACCGACCGGATGGTCCAGGAATACACCCGGCACTGCTACCTCCCCTCCTACGGGATCTGGGAAAAACTCACCCGCAACGAACTGGAGCTGGCCGCCGATCTCTCCGCCTGGAAGGAACGGATGCGCCGGCTCTGGCAACAGGTGCGCATAGAGGAGGTCGGGATGGAGGGGACGGACGAGGCCACGGTCGGCGCCACCCTCCCGATCAGGGCGAAAATCCGGACCGGCGAGATCCCACTCGCGGAGATCGCCGTGGAAGCCTACTGCGGGGTGCTCGACTCCCTCGGCGAGATCGTCGGCGGGGAACTGGTTCCCCTCGAACCCGCCGCCGAATACGCCCCCGGCGCATTTCAATTCGGCGGCAGCCTGGAATGCCGCTTCTGCGGCCGGCACGGGTTCATGCTCCGGGTGATGCCGAAGCACCGGGAACTGGGGCCGGTGTACGAACCGGGACTGCTCTTGTGGGGCTAGAACCCGTTCGACGTTCGAGGTTCGGGGTTTAACATCGGACCTCGAACAAGGAACAAAGAAATTCCTCCGTTCGATTTTTTAATATTGAAAAAAGACCGGCATACCGCTATATTTGCGGAGTTTTATTCTCCCGCGAAAAGAAAGCCCTATGCGATTTGCCACTCTGCTTCCCATGTTCCTCGCCGCGCTGGCGATGACCGCCTGCACCAGCATGGTACCCCGCGAGAAGCTCCCCTACCCGATCGCCAACGAAAGCTCCGGCGAGCAGGTGAAGGTCGTCACCATCCCCCTGCCGGCCATCTCCTCCAGCCCCAACGAAGGGGTCACCGCCGGCGTCCTTGCCGCATTCCTGTTCCACAACAAAAAGGACGAGGTGACCTCCCTCCTCGCCCCCCAGATCAACTACAACAAGAACTACGGCACCACCTTCTCCCTCTACGGCGCATTCTACCCGACCCCGAACCAGAGCTGGGAGGGGAACCTCTCCCGTTCCACCAACATCAACGAGGACTACGAGGTCAGGTACATCAACCGGGAATTTTTGGACAAGAAGCTGGAGCTGAACGTATTCCCGTACTACTTCACCGACGGCTCGGCCCGGTTCTTCGGCTTCCAGCAGGTAAGCAAGCAGTCGGACGAGACCAACTACGGCGACCAGGAATTCGGCTTCACCTTTTCGGCAGGCTACCAGTTTTCCCGGCATTTCCAGCTGGTGGTCGCGGAACGGTTCCGCAAGGTCAACATCATCCCGGGGGCGGTCACGGGGGTCCCCTTTATCCGCGACCTCTTCACCGTGCAGAACGTGCCGGGTATCGACGGCTTCAGCGCCCATGCCCAGAAGCTCGCCCTCGTCTACAGCACCCTCGACTCGGCCACCCTGCCGACCTTCGGCGGCTATGCCCGGATCGCCGTGGAGAACAGCTCGAAGGCATTCGGGAGCAGCGCCGACTACCGGCACTATGAAGCGGAGATGAAGGGGTTCATCCCGCTGGACAAGGCCCGCTACATCAGCGCGTTCCGCCTCGCCTACAACCAGACCCTCGGCGGCGGCGTTCCGTTCCTGGAGCGGAGTATCCTGGGGGGAGAAACGACCCTGCGGGGGTACGGCCGCAACCGCTTCATCGATTCGAGCTACCTCCTCCTCAACCTGGAGGAGCGGATCAGGCTGTTCCGCTGGGAGATCTTCAACGTGGATGCCGACTGGGAGCTGGCCCCTTTCATCGACTTCGGGTCGGTAATGGAGTCCCTCGGCAGGGCCAATACGGGGAGCTTCGAGTTCAACCCCGGCATCGGTTTCCGGGCGCTGGTGCGCCCCAACATCCTCGGCCGGGTCGACATCGGGTTCGGCAAGGAGGGGCCGGCGGTGTTCGTCGGGTTGGGGTACCCCTTCTAAGGTTCGAGGTTCGAGGTTCGAGGTTTAAACATTGAACATCGAACGTCGAACGTCGAACTTCCCAAGGCGCAGCCTTGGAAGGTTTTGCGGCGTTCCAGCTCCCCGTCTATGGCATTCAGCACCTCGAACTTGGCGAGCGACCAGAGCGGCGCCACCAGGTGGTCGCGGCCGCCGTCGCCGGTCAGGCGCTGGATGGAGATGCTTGGTGCAAGCCGCTCCAGGAAGTCGCAGACCAGCCCCACGTAGTCGTCCCGCCCCAGAAGCCTGATTTCTCCCCGTTCGTACATTTCCGCCAGGGGCGTCTCCCGCATGACATGGAGGAGGTGGATCTTCACCCCGTCGACCCCCAGGTCATTGAGTATCCCGGGGGTGGCGAGCATCTCTTCCCGGCTCTCCCCGGGCAGCCCGAGGATGACGTGGGCGCAGACCCTGATCCCCCGCGCCTTGCAGGACGCCACCGCGGCGGCAAAAGACGCGAAATCGTGCCCCCGGTTGAGAAACCTGAGAGTCCGGTCGAGCGGCGACTGGAGTCCCAGCTCCAGCCAGAACCAGGTCTTTCGGGCATACTCCGCCAGAAGGTCGAGGACGGCGCGTGGCAGGACATCGGGACGGGTCCCGACGATGAGGCCCACCACGTCCTCGACCGCCAGCGCCTCGTCGTAGAGGCGCCCGAGCTGCTCCAGCGGGGCGTAGGTGTTGGTGTAGGACTGGAAGTAGGCGATGAATCGTCGCGCCTTGTACTTGCGGACCATCACCTCCTTGCCGTCCGCCAACTGGGCCGCCACCGACAGCCCGCGGCTGATGCCGAACGAGCCGGAGCCCGCGCCGCCGCAGTAGATGCAGCCGCCGGTGCCGGCCCGCCCGTCCCGGTTCGGGCAGGTGAACCCCGCATCGACGGAGATCCGGTGGACCCGGCAGCCGAAGGTCCGTTTCAGCTCTTCGGAAAAGGCGTTGTAGCGTTTTAAAGTCATAGTTCGAGGTTCGAGGTTCGAGGTTCGAGGTTCGAGGTTCGAGGTTCGAGAATCATGTTAAACGTTTGAGCTGCAGGGTTCAAGGATTGTTTTTTGCTTTTCAACATCGAACATCGAACGCCGAACATCGAACCGGTTCATTTTTCCCTTGTATCCCGGCAGCGGAGCATTTAGACTTCGAAGCGTATGGACGCTCAAGCATTCTCTACAACCTACCGCCGCTACGCCCTGGCGCTCCTCCTGGCCGTCAACCTCCTGAACTACATCGACCGCCAGGTGCTCTATGCCGTCTTCCCCCTGATCAAGGCGGACCTCTCCCTCTCCGACACGGCACTCGGCCTGCTCGGGAGCGCCTTCATGCTCTGCTACATGGTTTCCGCCCCGCTCCTCGGCTGGATCGGCGACCGGTCGAGCCGGGTGAGACTTGCCTCCTCGGGGCTGGTGATCTGGAGCATCGCAACGGCCCTGGCAGGCTTCGCCCCGGGCTACCGGACCCTGCTGGCGGCCCGGACCACCGTGGGGATCGGCGAGGCGAGCTTCGGCACGGTGTCGCCGGGGCTGCTGGCCGATTTCTTCCCCCGGGAGCGGCGCGGCCGGGTCCTCGCTTATTTCTACCTGGCGATCCCGGTGGGGAGCGCCCTCGGCTACCTGCTGGGAGGGGTGCTGGGAGAGCGGTTCGGCTGGCATGCCGCCTTTCTCCTGGTCGGCGCGCCCGGACTTCTGCTGGCGCTGCCGGTTGGGCTCCTTCGCGAGCCCCGGCGCGGCGGCGGAACTGACGCGTCTGACCCACCTGCGGGGCAGACGGGGGCGGGGTACGCGGCCCTGTTCAGGAACCGCTCGTTCGTCTGCAATACCCTCGCCATGGCCGCCATGACCTTCGCCCTCGGCGGCCTCGCCCAGTGGTTCCCCTCCTTCCTCCACCGTGTCCACCACCTGGACGTGGCGAGGGGAAACACCTTGTTCGGCGCCATAACCGTGGTGGCGGGGATCTCCGGCACCCTGACCGGCGGCTGGCTCGGCGACCGGATGCAGAAGAAGAGCGGCAGGGGATACCTCCTCGTCTCCGCCTGGGGTTTTCTTCTCGGCGCCCCGGTCGCCTGCTGGGCGATCCTCTCCCCCACCGTCTCCGGCTGCATGACGGCCGTCTTCATCGCCGAGTTCTTCCTGTTCCTCAACACCGGCCCGCTCAACACGGTGATCGTCAACGTCACTCTGCCGGCCGTGCGCGCCATGGCCTTCGCAGTCAACATCTTCTTCATCCACGCCCTGGGGGACGCGGTTTCCCCCTCCATCCTCGGCTGGTTCTCCGACCGCTGGGGGCTGCGGAGCGC
The DNA here is from genome assembly GCA_036518435.1 of Geobacteraceae bacterium. GTDB lineage: Bacteria > Desulfobacterota > Desulfuromonadia > Geobacterales > Geobacteraceae > JAMPXD01. The sequence continues at coordinate 131,023 of DATDNF010000034.1, read as the reverse complement.
CCTCCTCATCACCCCCGGCGCCATGGCCCTCGCAGCCCTGTTCTGCTTTGTCTGCGGCCGGTACGTGGAGGGGGACATGGCACGGGTGGAAGAGGTTTGACGGCGCTCTTTTATTTCTTGCATATCAGGGGTCTGTCGGTGTATTTAGACATGAACCATCCGGCGGATTTCAGCGGCCGGTTTTCGACAATCGACATGCGCACAGGGGTTACTCTATGAACGAACGGATCATTCACGCATCACGGCTTTCGGCTGCCCTCTTTGCCGCGGGGATGGCGCTCTTCCTCTCCACGGGGATCGCTTGCGCGGACCAGGGCGGAGAGGGGAAAAGCCCGGCGCTGCTCATGCCGTCGTCGCAGGAGGACCAGGCCGTCCTCAAGCGCAGGCTCCAGACGGCCAAGAGGGACCTCGAGGCGTTCCGCGTGTTCGCGGAGAATTTCCGGGACAACGGCGACGTGAAGACGCTGGTGCAGCTACAGAGCCCGGTGGACGATTTCCTGAAGAAGCACGTGGACAACCTCCTCTCCCAGAGTTTCCAGCATACGAACCTGGAAACGACCCGGCTGACGGCGGAGATCATGTTCATCAAAGCGCGCCTGTTCCTCTCCCTGAACCGGGGGGACGCCGCGCGGAAGACGGTCGCCGAGATGAAGCAGCGGTTCGGCTCGTACCAGAAGATATCGGTCGAGCTCCCGGGCAAGACCACCACCCTGGACGAGGGGATCCGGCAACTGGACGAAGAGCTGGCAAAGGGCGAAACAACGCAGAAAAAATAAGGGGTGCCGGTGCATGGAAATTTTCGGAATCGTAACGATCAACCCTGAAAGCTTCAACGTCTGGTCGCTGCGGATATCGATGTCGCTCACCAGCTCCATCTTCCTGCTGGCGTGCGTCATGGCCGTCCGCGCCTTCCTCTACACCCGGGGGGCCGATTCCGCCCACCTCGACCGGATCAAGGGGAAGGAGATGTCGCCGGAGGACACCCTGTCCGAAACCGTCGCCAAGATGCTCTGGTCCACCTCCCGGGAGGATGCGGCCACCCCCGCGGCGTTCGTCCGCGACGCCACGCGGCAGGCGGCGGAGAACAGCTACGACAGCAGGTACGTCAACAAGATCTACATGTGCGCCAACCTCCTCCCCCCCATCGGCCTGTGGGGGACCGTCGCCGGCATGATCGTGATTTTCCTCTACGCCGGCGACCCGGGCAATGCCTTGAACAAGGGGGCCATCGGGACCAAGCTCTGGTCCACCTTCCTGGCGCTGATGTACTATGTCACGCTGGAGGCGATCTGCCTGTTCCTGACCATGAGATCGAGGAAATGCATCGACCGCGGGCTGGGCGTGCGGCTCTGAGGGGGAGGGGCGACGGATGGGTATGAAACGCATCGCACGGCACACCTGGCTCTTTTCCTTCACGGACGTCGCCTTCCTGCTCCTGCTCGTCTGGACCCAGCTGGCGCGGTTGAACACGGCCAACACCCCTGTCGCGGAAATGCAGCTCCCCGCGCCGACGGTGACGAAGAACCCCGAGCTTTCCCCCCTCAAGACCGCCAAGGACCACCGGCAGCTCCTCGTCGAAAAGCATTCCGACCGGCCGTACCGGCTGGCCCGGATCGTCGGGGGGAACGAGGCCTCGCGCAGCGACCCGATGAACCTGGCGGAGCTCAACGCCGCCCTGCGGGTGGTCCTCGCCGAGGGGAAGGGTGGGGCGCGCCCGGTGGTGGTCCCCCTCCCCGAGTCGTACAGCAGCGACCTCCTCCAGGGGGCGGCGCTCGTCGGCAAGCTGTGGAATGAGCAGGGAAGCGCCGTGGTCCACCTGGAGCAACGCGAAGGGAAGCCATGAGCCGCCTGATGCGCATGGCCTACGGCCACGGCGGGACCACTTCGAGACGGGTGCTGGTCGCTGCGCCGCGGCCGGAAACTGCCGCCGGACCGCGCTGGCCCAAGCTCCTCTTTCTGGCGGTCTGGATTGCCGTGCCGCTCCTGGTCTGCCGATTTTCGCTCCCCACCCCCACGCCATCGACAACGGTCATCGACATGAGCCGGCTGGAGACGCCTCCCCCTCCTGAACTGGAAAGCCCCGTCATCCCGGAACCGCCCCCTCCCCCCCCGGCGCAGCCCGCGCAAAAGCCCCTGGCGCAGCCCCCCCCGGAGGAGGCGCAACGCCCCGCCATCACCCGCCCGACCGCGGCCGGCGTCGCCGAAGCGCCGGCATATCGGCCGCGCATCGCCCGGGAGAGGGTGCGGGCGGTCACTGAAAGCGACACGCCCGCCGCGATGCGGATCAGGCGGGAGACGGCGGCGCCCGACCCCTCCGCCGAACGGACAGCCATAACGCGGACGCGGCACACGGACGCGGCCGACCTCCCAACCCCCGGGGTGCGGGTGGCAAACCTGCGGCGGGCGCCGGCCAGGGAAGGGGAGACGGGAGGCACGGAAACAGTCCGGCCGTTCACCCGCGGGAAACGCTCCGCGGACCTTTCGGTGCCGGCGGAAGGAGGCGTCCCGCGGATCGCGTCCTCCCGCGAGAGGAGGGGTGCGGCGGGGGAAGAGAACGGCGGGGCCGCCGGCGGGGTGGGTTTCGTGCGGGGGGTCTCCCTCGCCAGCCTGGAAATCTGCGCCACCCCCCAGGCGGAGGAAGACGCCGTCAAGGCGGTGCTGGCAAGGGTCGGGGCACGGCAGAGCTGCAGGGACGAGACGGGGGAATACCAGTTCACCGGGACCAGACGGATATCGTCGTTCAACCTGATCATCCGTCCCGCCAAAGGGCGAAGACCAACCAACAGATGCGAGGAACTGGAAAATGCGTACAGCTGTCTTAAAGCCCATTGAGGTGCGACTCGTCTCCCTGATCGTGCTGATCGCCCTGATGGCGGTGGCGGTCGCCGCAGAGGGGGCCTCCTCCAGAAAGCGGAAGGGTGGCGCACCCCGCCCTGCCGCTGCCTCGGGAAAGGGCGCCGGGCGGGCGGAATCGGCCCCGGTGAGGGAGTGGGGCCCCTATCTCGACGTGGCCTACGAGCTGACCTACTGGGAGAAGGGGGAGATCCGCGAGTGGCGGGAAAAGAGCGAGAAGGAGCTCGGCGAACCGCTGGCGGACTACATCGCGTCGTGGAGCGCGAAACTGGCCGATCCCGCCGTGGGGGGAAACACCCTTCCCGAGGAGAACCGTCAGCCGGCCTACCGGGAGCGGGACTACCTGCGGCTCGCCATCGCCCAGACCGTCGACTACCTGCAGAGCGACAGCCCGGAGAGCCTGAACAGCGCCGGACAGCTCCTGGAAAAGTTGAAGGGAAAGGCGACGATGCCCGAGGTCGCGTTCTGGACCGGCTTCGTCAAGGCCCTCCAGGCCCTGGAAAACCACGACGCCCCGCAATTCGTCGCCCGGGTCTACGACATCTGGAACAACTCCGTGATGTACGCCGAGCAGGGTGCCCTGGCCGGGCCCGCCGCGCGCACGGCGAGCGGCAAAAGCGTCCCCTTTCTCTACCGCAACATCGTCAATCTGGTGGTCAACCGGGCGATCATCGACCGGAAGCTGTCGGACGTCAATGCCCTGGGGCCCCTCTTCCTCATGCTGAAAGAGCGCGACCTGGAGGAAACCGCCGGCGAGGGGAAGTACCTGACGACCCTGGTGCAGCGGATCGCCGAGGATTTCGCCGCACCCGATTCGGACCGGTACCGGCTCAACTTCACCGTGGCGGTCATCGAGGCGCGGCGCCTGCACCGGAGCGCCGCGGCGAAGCTGGACAGCGAGGGGATGTCGGCAAGGACGCAACAGCTCTTCGAGCGCTCGCGGCTTTACTACGACTACGCCCTCGCCTGGGCCTCATCCCGCCGGAGCAGCGGCGCCGCGTCGGCAATCGCCGACTACCTGGACCTTTCCAGCTTCGCCATCCAGCGGCTGGCGGACAACCAGCAGGCGCCGGCCTACCGGTACTTTGCCGCGCTCCCCGGCAGCGACGGCTCGGCCGCCATCCGGAAGGCGATGGATACCTTCGGCGAGCTGGCGGCTTCGGCGGCCGGGGACGGCAAGGAGGCCGGCTACGCGAACCGCGAGCTGTACCTGAAAGCCATGCACCGCCTCTGGCGGGCGATCATGGAACTCTCCCTCTGGACGGGGGATTTCTACCTGGCGCAGCTCAACACCGCCACCGACCAGCAGGGCATCTTCAGCGTGGCGGCGCCGCTCCAGTCGGTCCTGAACGCCTATCTCGATTTCCTGGCTGTCCGGACCGGGAGCGGGTTCCCCGATGTCGTCCCGGCCTCGGCCTGCTTCGGGGGGGCGGAGGCGGCGGAAAAGCTCGCCTACGCCTACCAGAAGACCTATGCCTACAGCACGGACAGCGCCGGCTACAACCTCTGGTTCCTCCGGCGCCTCCAGGCGGCGGAGCTGTACCCCCTCGATCCCCAGGGGATCGCCCAGACGGCGTCCATCCTGAGCCGTGACGGCCGGTACAACCTCTTCCTCGATTACTTCCTCCCCCTTGCGGACCGCTTCAAGCAGTCGGCCGCGGTGAAGAAATGGGTGGCGGAGGAGAAATCCGGGTCTGCGGCGCTCGTCCGCGATTACGCCGCCTCCATGGACGCGCTGCTGGCCGCCCTCCCCGGGGGGGGCAACGGCGGCCAGGCGCGGCACGCGGGGGCGCAGTCCGCCGCAGCGCTGCGCCAGCTGCGCGAAGAATTGCAAAGAAAGCCGGACCACCCGGTGCACAGGCTCCTGAAGGCGTTCTACGTGGAGGAGATGGGAAAGACCACCCCCTACACCCTCCTGATGAACGATGCCAACCGCCTGAACCCGGGGTTGTAGAAGCGCCACGAACCCATCGACGAGGTCAATCCCATGCGAGTTATCCGCAACCTGCCGCTTGTTGCCCTGCTGCTCTGCTCCTTCTCCCTTCCCGCGCCCGCCGCGGAGATCCCCCCCGCCCCCGGATGGGACGCGGTCCTCGACGGGATCTACGCCCATACCTGGCGCGGCCGCACCGACCTGGACGCCGAACTGCGAAAGGATGAGGCGCGGATCGGGCAGGACCTCGCCGGCTACCTGGCGGGGTGGGAGCGGCGGATGGCGGTGCCGATCGTCTACACCGGCGGGAAGAGGAAAGGGGACGGCTGCGACCCGCTCGCCTACTGCGCCGCCGACCTCTCCGACCCCGGCGGTCTCATCCTGAAACTGCGGGAGAAGAAGGAGCCCCTGGCCCGCTTTCTCTTTGACAGGCTCTCCCCCGAGGCGCAGAAGACCGTCGCCACGCACGACCCGGCAGGGGCGTCCGCCGATGCGGCGCGGCAGCTGGCCGGCGAGCTCACCCGGATCGTGCGCGAGGACCCGATCTACGACAAGGACCGGTTCGCCGGGGTACGGCTCTCCTACGCCGCCGCGACCCTGGTCAACGAGCATAACGACGCGGACAACCGCGTCTGCGTCAACAAGACCCTCCTGGCGGACGCCTTCCCGGCGGAGCTGGCGCACAACTTCAAGTGCGTCATCCTCAAGGACGAAACCTACCGCCGCGTCGTGGCGGCCAAGACCGTGCAGTACCTGCGCACCGGGGACAAAAAGAGCCTCGACCAGGGGATCGCCCTCAGCGAAAAATTCGAGGACAAGCTCACCTACACCGATTTCGCCTTCTGGTACTACTATCCGCGGGCGCTCGCCGACGTGCAGGCCGGGGACGCGGCCGCCCTGAAGTACGACGCGTACGGGGTGCTGAACAACGCCATTCTCGGCCTGGAGGGGCCCGAGCCGGCGGGTGGCGAGGAGGCGAAACGGCGCCTGTACGGCTGGAACCTGGCGGATGCGGTCCTCGTCCGGGGGATCATGGCGGGGAGACTGGAGGGGCTCGAAGCGCTCGGCTCCGCCGTCTGGCTGCTCGGCGATCTCGGCACCGCGCCCCCTGCCGATCCCCGGGAGCAGGAGCTCACGCGCCTCCTCGTCGACCTGAGAAAGTACCTGGCGGGGCCCGCATCGGACAACTACCGGCTGAACTACGCCGTGGCGATGCGCGAGGGGGAAAGCAGGCGCGCCCTCCTCGCCCGGACGCTCGACGCCGGGGAGGGGGGGGCGCAGGTCGAAAGGCTCTTCCGGGAGGCGAGGGACTATCTGCTCCTGGCCTGCGCCTGGGCCGAGACCGGCCAGGGAAGGGCCACGGCAGCCGCGAACTACCTCGATCTGGTAAACCTGGCGCTGGCGCGGATGAAGGACATCCTCCCCCCCGCCGCTTACGCGGAGCTGGCGGCGAACCCGGGGAAGGTCAATGCCGGCACGGCGGCCCAGCTCTACCGCGAGCTGGCTGACAGGGAGAACGACGGCTGGGAGCGGCTCCGCTTCATCGACCGGAAAGGGTACGTGGACGGCATGCAGCGGCTCTGGAACGCCCTCCGGCGGAATGCGCTCCTGACCGGGGACTACTACCTGGCCAGAATGGACCGGGACGATTTCCAGAGCGTCATGGACAACGCGGAGCCGGCGGAACGGGCGCTGCTCAGGTATGCGCAGCTGTTCGAAGGGTTCACGGCGAACGGCTACCGGGAGATCGTCCCCGACTCCGCCTACTTCGCCTACGCGGACGACCTGAAGATGCTGGCGCGGCTCAAGAGGGCCGTGTCCGCCTACAACAACAGCATCGAGCTCCACAACCAGTCGGTCGATTACCTGATCCGGGCGATAGAGGTCTATCCCTATGACGGGAGCATCGACGAGTACGCCGCCATCAGCCGGAGCATCAACGCCAACCCCGACGCCATCTCCCCGGCCGACCTGATGGCCAGGACCCTGGCGAACGACCTGACCGCCAAGTGCCTCCACGACACCGGCAGTTACTGCGACCGAAACGCCAGGGAAGTCCTGGCCTGGAACGTGTACAAGGTGAAGAACGGGCTGAGCGACAAGCGCGGCGGCGCCCGCCCGGACGAGCTGCTGGCGCTGGTGAAAAACTGGCGGGACTCGCTGCCGGCAACGGCCGACAGCGGCAAAAAGCCGGGCCGCGAAAGGAAGGCGGGGCGCGACCGCAGCGCGGCAAAACCGAAGGCAACGGCGGAAACGGAGCGCGCCGGCATCCTCCGGCTCGCGGAGAGATACCTCGCCCTGGCCGGGCAGCTCGAAGCCGCAAGCGGCGATGCCGCGAAACGGCTCGACGCCTGCCGCGCCGGTGACGCCTGCGCGGGCGCCCGCGAGGCCATTATCGACCTCCTCGCCAGGAAGGACGTGGTGGAGCGGGTCGGGAAGGAGCTCGCCGACCAGTGCGCCACCTATCGGCAGACGCTCGGAAGCGGCAAGGAGCAGCAGGTCCTGGCCGGCCTGGCCGGCCTCGTCACCGATGTTTCATTCCACCTGGCAGAGCGGGTCATCGCGCTGGACAGCCGGCAGGAATCGCGCGAGCTGCGCCACAACGACAACCACCCCATGCACAAGGTCATCAAGTCCGCATTCTACGCGGGGCGGTAGGCTTGGGGGCGCTTTTGGCCGTTTTACCATGCCGCCGGCAATAACAACGTAGAAAAGACAACCCCCTCATCTAATAATAGATCAGGGGGTTGTCTTTAATCAGGGGCACTGTTAACCGTTATCCCTTTAGCAACTTCCACTTAAAACGATTTTGACCACCTATTTTAATGTTGAGTAGCAAGATTGGCTCATCGTCTTCGGGAGGAACCCAGTACAATACTGTAAAATCTCTTGACCCGGCATCCAGGATATACTGTCTCACATCGATGACTTTACCGCCCACTCTCCGTCTCTTGACAATGGCAATTTCATCAAATTGCCCGATATTGCTGATAAAGTCTTTGTAGCTTTTTTGCAACCGTTTAATCAATAACGTCGCTCCACGCTCGGCGTAGTCATCAATAAGCGCTGCTAGACGAGCATCAAAAAGCGGAGTGGCAACTATGCGTCGCATGATTTATCTTCCTGATTAGCACTAATCTTCCGCACCATTATTCTCCCCCTCCCTCGATGGGAGGGGGCCCCTCCCCCATCAAGGGGGAGGGAGTTATTGGGGTCTTGCGGAAGATTGGTTCTAATCGGCTTTATCTTTAGTCGCAACTTCTGTCGCCCTTGACAAGGCTTTTTTGAAGCGTGTCTCGATTTGAGAGAGTGAAACACATTCGCCTGTTTCCACATACTTCTGCCATGCATCAAGCGATTCAGCCTCAAAACGTTCATCCGTCTCAACTTCTTCTATTCCTTGACTGACAAACATCTCAATAACATCGCCCATTGTCCGGTGATGCTTTTTCGCAAACATTTCCAGCCGATCCGCAAACTCTGTATCGATTCGCACGTTTAATTGTCGTTGTTGGCCCATATCGTCTCTCCTAGCGTTTGTTACACAATCATAGCACCTGCTATAGACATGTCAACTGAAATATTGGAGAACCTTCAGGCGTGGTCGGCGGGGAACCATGGTCGTAAAAAAGGCCCCTGCTGCGTCTTCGCAACAGGGGCACAAAAGGTAGTGGTCAGAGGTCTTTTTTATTGCCGGCGGCAGCGCCCCTGTCAGGGGGTCAGGTCGATCTTCAGCCCCTGGCCGGTCTCGGTGATCCGGTAGGCGGGGAGCTTTTCGTGCGCCGCATCCAGGACGATCCTGAGGTAGCCGGGGTGGCTCCCGAGGCGGATGGCGGCGATGCCGAACTTGTGGACCGGGATCCTTTTCGCCCCCATGGCATTGGACGCGCCGGCGATGTCGATCACCAGCCGGGGCGGGCTGAGCAGGGTGAACGTCTTGTAGGAACCGATCCGCTCGGTGGCGGCGATCTCCACGGCGTTCCCCTCGGTGGTGATGCCGGTCACCATCGTTCCTCCCGCCGGCGCGGCCTCTTCCCCTCCCCTGACGGCAGGCTGGCCGGGAGGCGCTTCGTATCCCGGGGCGGACAGCGGTTCCAGGACCACCTTCAGCCCTTTTTCGGTCTCCACGATCCGGTAGGAGGGGAATTTCTCCTGGGCCGCGTCCAGCACGATCCTGAGGCGCTCCGGGGAGCTCTCCAGGCGGACGGCGACAATGCCGTAAGTATGGACCGGCACCCTCTTCGCCCCGAAGCCGTTGATCCCGTTGGGGATGTCGATCACCAGCCGGCCCGGTTTTTCCATGGTGGACGCCTGGTACCCGGCGATCCGGTCGGTGGCCATTATCTCCACCGCGCCCTGGCGGACGATGATGCCGGTTATCGTCACCGGCTCGGTCTTGGCGGGCTCCGCCGGCGGAACGACCGGCACTGTCTCGGGCGCGGGCGCGGGTGCCGGCGGCGCCGGGGCGGGCGCTGGCTGGGGCGCCGGGGCAGGCTCGGGAGCGGGGGCGGGCGCGGGGGCCGGCTTCTCCGCAACCGCCGGCTTCACCCCGCCGATCTGGAAGGTCACCCCCCCGGTGAAGGAGAGGTTGTTGTAGTAGGAGCGGGGCCTGACCACGTCATCGTAGGTGATGTCGAAGATGTGGCGGACATCGGCCCGCAGGGCGATCCAGTCGGTCAGGAAGAGCTTGAGGCCGGCGCCGTAATCGGCCTGGAAGTCGTAGTTAACCGCCGTGTTTTTAGGGGCGAGGAACAACGCCCCGCCGCCGATGGCGACATAGGGGACCAGCCGGCCGTCGGGGAAGAAATGGTAGAGGATGTCGCCGCGAACGCCGTGCACGTTCAGCTGCGTCTCCACCCCGGCAGGGGCGCCGGTCTGCTTGTTGTTGCGGGTTTTCACTTCCGGGATTGTGGTGTAGACGGTCTCGACCGCCCAGTGCGACGTGAGGTTGTAGCCGAACGCGATCCCGTAGACCCCCCGGTTCGTGAACCCCTGGTTCCCCTCGAAGAGGTACCCCCCCGCGAAGGGCGATACCGTGAACGCATTGGAGAGATTGGCGGCCCGGGCCGTTCCCGGCTGACCGCATAGCAATGCGGCGGCCAACCCGATAATCCCCACGGCAGTGCGCGACAAACCCCTTTTCAGCATTGTCCCCTCCCCGTCCAAGCCAATTTCAAACCATAAAGACAGCTGCCGTATTTTAATCAGAAATGGCAGGCTGTGCAAGCAAAATCACCCCTGCCCGCTAGAACAGCCCTTTCAATGCGATCACCAGCATCACCCCGAAGGTCGCCGCCAGGATCTTCCGGTTGCGCTTCGCCTCGCGCATCAGGACCAGCCTGTAGCCGACGAAGAGGATGATCGACTTGCCGGTCACGGTCAGGATGTGGTGGTGGCCGATGAGCCGCTCCGGGAGGAGTGGGACCGAGATCACGATGAACAGGATCAGGTATTCCAGCGGGGAGGTGGTCATGCTCCCGATCCGCCGCCGGAGGAACACCTTCGTGCCGGCGATGACGAAGAGCAAGAAAAAGAGCGCCGAGGTGATCCAGATCAGGGGGACCCCCCCGATGGTCATCTCCCGCCCGAAGTTTTCCGTCAGGTAGATGAGAAACGCGCCGTCGAAGTAGAGGACGAACAGCAGGAAGCGGTTCCACGCGCCGCGGGCCACGAACAGGAACAGGGAGAGGACGCAGAGAAATCCCGCCACCACCGGCGCATTGCTCGCCGGATCGGCGGGGGAGAATACCGAGAGGAGGAGGATGGCGAGGATGAGGTATTTGGCCGCGACCCGCAGTCTGTGCGCGCACCCCACCAGCCGCCGGTAGGACCTGGTCTGGCGGAGCGGCTGGTTGCTCCGGAGGAACCGGAAATATCCCGCCAGCCGTTTCTTCTCCAGGAACCAGCTCGTCAGGCAGAACAGGAGCGTCACGAGGGCCAGCGCCACGGCCTGCCAGCGGTCGGCGAGGCGGTAGCAGAAAACGGCAAAAAACGCCAGGATGTAGGTGGCGCCATACACGATGACCACGGATGCCTTGTGGCCGAAGCCGAACCCCAGCAGGCGGTGGTGCACATGGCTCCGGTCCGGGGCGAACGGGCTTTTCCCGCTCCTCAGCCGCTTGCACATGACGAACAGCGTGTCCAGGATCGGCACCGCCAGGATGATGAAGGGGCTCACCTCCGAAATCACCTGGTTCCCCTGGACCACCAGGGTTACCGAAAAAAACCCGAGGGAGTACCCGAGCAGGAGGCTGCCGGCATCCCCCATGAAAATGCTCGCCGGATAGCTGTTGTACTTGAGAAAGCCGAGCAGCGCCCCCAGGAGGGCCACGGCCATCAACAGGAGGGGGTGGTTCCCGGAGATAAAGGCGAGCAGGCCGATGGCTCCGAGGGCAATGGCGCTCACCCCGCCAGCCAGGCCGTCCAGGCCGTCGAGCATGTTGATGGCGTTTATCACGCCGACCATGGCCAGGACGGTGAAGGGGATCGCGAACGGGCCGAGCTCGATCTCTCCGGAGCCGAACAGGTTCCCGAGGGAGACGAGGGAGACCTGGCCGACCACCACTGCGCACACCGTCGCGATGATCTCGCCGACGAACTTCTTTTTCGGGGTGAGCCCCACCAGGTCGTCGGCGAGGCCGGTGAGGAAGATGATGACCGCGCCGGTGAGAAAGCCGCGGGTCTGCTGGTTGAAGTCGGCGAAGAGAAGCAGCGCCAGGAGGAAGGCGAAAAAGATCGCGAACCCCCCCAGGCGCGGCGTCTCATGGGCATGGGCCTTGCGCTCGTCGGGGAGGTCCAGCATCCCCATGCTCACCGCCAGCTTGGAAATCGGGGGGATCAGGACGATGGCGGAGAAGAGCGAGACCAGAAAGACATGGAATAGTTTGACCGGGATCATCGGCACGCGCGTCCTTGCAGTACTCCGGGTTTGAGCCGAAAGAAATTCATATAGTTAATTTATTTTTATCTTGGACTACTGTAACGCAAAAATTCCGCGTTGCAATTCCTCATGCAGCAGATCCAGGTATGCCTGCGCGATAATGCCCCAGGTATAGCGTTCGCCGATGATCCTTGGACCTTGCTGTTTCAGCGCACCGATGTCGACTTCTCCCGCTTCCATCTGCGCAACGATGGCGGTAAACTCCTCCGCGTCGCCGAAATAGAGTCCGGCGGCACCGGCAACCTCGCGGTTGAAGGGGTTGTCATGGGCGATCACCGGGTTCGCGCAGCCGAGCGCTTCGAGGAGCGAAGGATTGGTCCCCCCCACGCTGTGCCCGTGGCAATAGGCGAAGGCGTGATAGCGCAGGGCCTGGAGCTTCTCCCTGTCGAAAACGGTCCCGATGAAGGAAATGCGGGGGTCGCGGGTCCGCAGCAGTTCCTGCGCGTAGCGGGTCCCCGAAAGGTGGTTCCCGACGACTACCAGCCTTTTGCCGGTGGATGCAGCCTCGAAGCCGCGGACCATTTCCAGGACGTGGTTTTCCGGTTCCAACCGGCAGACGATCAGGAAGTATTCCTGCGGCGACAACCCCCACTCCGCCAGCAGCGACAGGTCTGGAGGACATTCCACCACCGGCGCCCCGTACGGGATGACGCTGCACGGGATACGGCTGCGGTGCCGGCGTGCCAGGTGGTCGCGTATCGCCCGGGCGTCGGCGATCACCCGGTTCGGCGTGTGCATCGATGCCGCCTCCATCAGCCGGAAGTATCCCCGGGCGAGCCTTCCCCATTTGCTCCGGGCCCACTCGATGCCGTCGACGTTGAGCCAGACGCGGCTCCCCCAGAGGCGCGGAATGAAGCAGAACAGCGCCGCGCCGTAGCCGAGCAAGTAGACGACGTCGAAGCGCTTCCGGGCGTGCCAGAGGCAGCGCAGGTCGAACAAAACGGTGGTCAGGGGTCCGCACGGCGGCGCCGGGATGTGGACGAGCTTCACGCCGGCATGGGTCGGCGGCTGCTCCCCCTCCCCCGCTTCGCAGTAAACGGTGACGTCCACGCCCCTTGCCGCCAGGCGGACCGCCAGCTCTTCGGCGAAGGTCTCGAAGCCGCCGTAGCGGGCGGGAATGCCGCGGGTGCCGAGGATGGCGAGGCTTTTTTTCATCCCCTCCCCTCCCGGCGCCCTTCGGCAATCACCAGGCGGACGCTTTCCGCAAAACGGTCCGGGCTAAACTCGGCGGCCCGTTTGTGGCATGCAGCCGACATGCGAAGGGATAGATCCTGATTGTCGAACAGCAGCAGCACCTTTTCCCTGAGCAGATCGATATTGCGCGAATCGACCAGGAAACCCTGCACACCGTCTGCGACAAGTTCGGTCGGCCCCCCCGCCGGGGGGACGATCACCGGGATGCCGAAGGACATCGACTCCAGGATCGTCATGCCGAAGGTCTCCACCCACTGATCGACCCGCGAGAGGTTGAGGACCAGGCTCGCCCTGCCGTAGTATGCCGCCGTGTCGGTTGTCCGGGGGTGCACGGAGAGATTCGGCGGAAGGTCACGGCCGGCGAAGTAGCGTTCGATCGCCATTTCGTCATCGTTCACCACCAGGTCGAAGCGGATGCCTGCCTGGTCGTGCAGCGCATCCGCCAGTGCCAGGAGTTCCGGTACCCCCTTGTAATCGCGCAGCGAAGCGATCATCAGGATATTGAAGTGCCCGTCATGACGGTGCGCATAGGTTGACTTCCCGGCGCTGGCGATGAAATCGGCATCCAGGGCGTCGTATACTCGCCGTGCGGGGACATTGGGGATGGGCAGGGCCTGCATGTGAGCGTCGGAGACATAGATGTTGAGGGATGAGGTCATCCGGGCGATGGTGATCAGCAAGGCCTTGAGCGGTGCCGGGGTAATGGAGATCTCGTGGACGTGATAGATGACCCTTCTGCCGGTCAGCCTGCCGTAGAGGGCCGCCCCGAAAGGAAGCAGGGTGTTGACGTAAATCACGGCGTTCCTGTCAATCGAGCGGTCGCTCAACAGTTTGCAGAAAAGAACAGCCTGGCTGAAGAAGTAGGTAAAGAGCGTCAGAACCCGGTGCTCCATTCTTCGATACCAGTAGCGGGTGATGGGGATGCCACAACGGGAAAGAAAGCCATCGCCCCCGCTGCCGATGTACAGCTTCGCCTGCGTCCGGCCTGCCGACACAGCCGCGATGGTTTCCCCGAGCACCTTTGGGCTGCCGGAGTAGTCGTTGAGGAGGTGGATGAAAACGAGATCGTGCGTCATGAAATTCCACGTGCGGAGCTTTGTCCGTCCAGTTCAGCGAGCAGTTCCTGAATAAATAGGCCCTTGCTCGACCACGAAAAAAACTCACTTATGCGCAGGCGACCGCTATCCCCCATCTTCTTCCTCAGTGCGGGAGAATCGGCCAATAACTTAATGGCCTCTGACATCTTCAGCGTTGCTTCCGCAGGAGTTGTTACCGGAATGCGGATTGCACAGCTCTCGTCAGTGATGATATGCATCCCGCTCGTATCGAGACATATCACCGGCAGACCGACCGCCATGGCCTCCATCAGCGACCACGTTCCCCCTTCCTTCAGGCTGGGGAAAAGGCAGATGTGACTTAGCCGAAGCGTTCTGATGGCCTCCTCCTGGGAGACGGTGCCGACGAAACAGACACGATCAATGACGCCGAGTTGCTGCGCCAGCTCTTTCAACTCATCGAGGAGTGGTCCGTCGCCGACGATGGTCAGGCAAAGGTGTGCATACCCGTTCGGCAACGATGCAAAAGCGCGTATGGCGGTTGCGACATTTTTGATTGCGACCAAACGCCCGACATAAACAAGGTGGAGATTTGTGTCGCTCGACCTGGTAACGGACGCCTGATACCTCTGCAAGACGTCTTCGCTCATGCCGGTTTCGAGCATGACTCGAACCTTGTGCCGGTACTTCAGAGGAAAGGCAGCTTTCGAATCATCCGTGCGGGCGATGATCGCCCGGGCTGCCCGCGCCGGACTGGCAAAGAGCGGATTGAGTGCGGCACCACGGATCAGCATGCGACGAGCATATTGGGTGATTCTCCCTCGCAAAGGAAGAGTCCTTATGAAGCGGAACGGGACACTCTCTCCACCCCCGACAGGGCCCCATATAAAGGGGATAGGCAATTTGTACATGAAGGTCGGCATCCACATGCTGCCGAAGGTCAGGTGCAGGCAGTAGTCGAATCGGATCTCGTTGGCTAATTGCTTCGCACGCCGGTAAGCCCCCCATTGCCACAGTGCATAGTACAGATAGAGCCCCTTCTCTTTACGTTTGAACCACCGCAGTCGCTCCGGCAGATCGTAGTAGATGAAGTGGGCACGCCCGGCAAATTCCGGAGGGAGCCCACTTTCGATTCCCTGCCGATTGTTGCTGCGGGTTATGACCCACAGCTCTTCGGTTTTGGCCATCTCTAGCACCCAATGCCAGCCAACCCCTTGTTCGGACCCCTTGTTCGGTTCACAACCGTATGCGGAGACGAGCAATTTTCGCATGCTCAACCTTCAACCATCTGTTGCCTAACCAGATTGGTTCCGTTCAAGGAAAGGAAAATGCAGATGCCGATAAGTATCCAGTATTCGGGCGTTATGAGGTAACCTGTCATTTGGCCCGTACAGAAAATGCCGACAAGTGCGAACATCACCCCTTCGGCAAATCGGGTTGATTGATCGTCCTGACTTGAAATGGCAAGTCTCCTGGCGGACATGAATGATACCAGCATATAGACAAGGTATGCCACAACCCCCAGTAGACCGGCATATCCCAGGATATTGACGATATCGCCCCCACCCGCCTGCACCTTGGTGTCGTTATAGTACAGGTGTGTTTGTCCCCAGCCATTGCCTATGATCATTTTTTTCGCATCGGACAAGGCATTATTGACAACAAGCTTCATCAAATCTAAACGGTAGCCGCTTGAGCTCCCTTCCAGGATTTCCTCCTGGCTGAACAGATTTTCAAGCTTGTGCTGGGCGTATTCACTCACATTTACAACTCCGGCAAACACCAGGGCGACATAAACAGCAATGGCCGCAGCAACCTTGATGCCCCTGGCAGTGAACCTGGAGAGCTTGCCAGTTTGTGCATACCAGAAAATAATGAAGATGAAGGCTATGCCCAACCCGTAGATCGAAGAACGGGTGAAATTCATCAGAATGCCGACCAGAAAAACCAGGTAGATCAGATTGATGTGCCTCATGCTACGTTCGATGTATTCGGGCAAAAAAAGCAGGAACGGAAAAACCATGTACTTGCCGAAAGTGTTGGCCTCGGTACGAAAGCCTGGGCCAAAACCTGCCGCTACCTGTGCTGCCTGTTCTGGTGAAAGCGAGAGATTAGCCCCGGCAAAACGAAAGGCAACGATCTGCAATAACCCCCAGAGGACGCTTACCAGCGTTACCGTCAAAATGACTCTCTTGAAACTGGCAAGTTCGACCCTTCCGGCAAGCAAAATGAGCGCCGTTGCCATGGCAACGGCAACATTCGCGCAAAAGGCGAGAAAACTGGCCAGAGCTTTTTCCGGAGCATCTGAAAGGGTGATGGCGCAAAAATTGACACCGACAAAGACCGTAAGCGCTACAAAGACTCTAGAAGAAAAAAGAAGAGGTACATGCCGGGCCAGCAATAAAACCACCAGCACAGCAAGGAAATGGTACACCCGTGCAATACCTCCGCCAATTTGTATGTAGTAAAATTCTGTGGTTAGCAGAATTACGAAGAAAAGGCTGTAAAAACTCGCCCTGAACATAAACAACATGAGTATTACAGCAAGCACCAACGCAAGATATTCAAGCACGGCATTTCCCCTTGAGTGACAGACGAAGATGCATGAACGGTATGACTCTCATGCCGGATGGTGCAGGCTCTGACGATAAGGGGTGGCCGAGCATGTAAACAGTACCTGTTAGAGCGTGCAAAAAGATTTCTCGATTAACTGACGAAGCGCGTAATCGCACAATTCTACCGGGGCCTTGCGGGCATCCAGCGTCACAAACCGGTTGGAACGATTAACCAGCGAACGATAGGCCTGTAATTGGCGTTCGATTTCCGTCAATGTGAGTTCCTGCTTGCGGCCATATATTGTCGCAGCATCGCAGTGTAAAAAGAAAACCACATCCGGCTCTGGGGTTATTTTGAGAAATAGCAGGCGCAACCACTGGGGCAGCTTGATTCTCGAACGGTGAGGATCAGCGATGAAATCGTAGAAATACCGGTCAAAGACATAGACCTTGCCGGCAATACACCGGCGACGAATCTTCAGCCAGTAGCCGAACAGGTAGTCGAGCCAGTAGTAGGCCAATCTCAGGAACGAACTGAGGTGGCCGGCAGGTTTGGAGCGATGCGGCGATGTAAACTCCTCTTTTGTTTCGTCGTATCCTTTTCCTCCGAACAGTTTTTTTATGTTGGGAAAGATATTGGGGCGAAAGTGCAGAACACAGACATCATCCGCTTCCTTCACGAGGCATCGGCACAACTCTTTCTGCAACAACTCTATAAAGGTCGACTTTCCAGCGCCATCGGGACCAATTACCGCAATAATAGAAGCTTTTGGCCTGTGAGAACGTCGCACAATTTCTCGATATGCATGTTCGAAAGTAGCTGTAATTGTACGCATCGGGTCGTTGCGTAGCGCCACTCGCCAAGCGGAGTGACAGAGCTGTCTTTGGTAGGGTATCGTTGCATCAAGATTACCGTTTGCCAGCTTTGGCCAGACCTCATCTGCCACGGTTGCGCTAAAGGTTTTATACAATATTTCGCGGAATTCTGTCGGGCTATTCTCAAGGGTTCGCAAGATATCGCCCCGATATTTCTTCTTGATAAAGCCGCCGGTCATTAATGGCTTAATCCAGAGCATGAAGCCGTCATAGACAGGATCGGGGACGAAGAAGTCAGCGTAAGGGACTTTGCGCGAGTACAAATCGGTAAAATCAACGACTTGGGCACCACGCCAAACGAATCCGTCGAGAAGATCGATCTTGAGTGAAAGAGGCGCTTCATCAGTGATATTGAAAAAAGTGAAACACCAAACATATTGAAATTGCAAATACTCATTAGTGCAGAATTGATGCGCTTTCAAGGCGTCTTCAATAATTTGTTGTGCACGAGGAAAATCACATTTCTTTAAGAGCAGATCTATATCCTTCGAGCGATTCTTGTTGGGAAGTCCTTCATAATTCCGCAATACCATCCATTCAATATTGCCTTCATTCAATCCCGTAAAGACAGCCTGCAACGCCGTCGCCTGTAGTTCAGACCACATCATGGTTTTCCCGAGATTCGAGCATAGTTTTCGATCATGACATCGGTAATGGTTGGCCAATTGAACTTTTCTTCGACCATGCGCCGTGCGTTTCGTCCTAATGTTGGCCATTCATCCCTGCGGGCAAGTAACTCTTCAAGGCCACGGGCGATATCTTGGGGATAAGGTTCGCAAGCTACGAAGAAGTCACTCTTAATAAAATAATTGTATCCACAGCCACTCGTTGCCAGGCATGGCTTGCCGCACCCCATTGCGTCCAGCATGGCAAGAGAAAAAACTTCAGAGAAAGATGGCATGACATAGGCATCGGCGCTTTGGATGGCATCATACTTATTCTGATCGTACAAAGGGCCAACGTAGTCGAAATTGTCGCGACATCCCAACTCTGCACTCAAGGAAAGGTACTTTGCCGCGTTACCCCGGTAATCGGGGCCGACCAGAATACAGACGAAAAGCTCGCGTATTTCTGTCGGAAGCAAAGCTACTGCTTTTATCAGGGAACGGAGGTTTTTGTCTTCTCGCAACACTCCAACCCAGATCAGTTTTAGTTTATGCCTGTATGTTTTGTCAGCAAAATATTGGTCTTTACGGGCAGCCGGGATCTCCTCCAGTTCGATCCCGTTATAAGCTACAAAACTGCGCCCAGTATACCCATATTTTTGCAGACCGGTTCCCTCTTCACGGGTGATGGCATGCAGCTCGGTTGCCATGTTCAGATAATTGCGTTCGAATAACCACTTAGCAAGCAACCGTTTTCCGGTATATGCGTGTGGCTTTGAGTAGGTACCGTGCGTCGTAATTATAAATGGAATGCCGGCTCTCTTGAGGGCAGCCGCTATGATGTTTTTATCGTAAAACCAGATCAGATGGAAATGCACCAGATCAATTGAGTCTTTATTCTTGATGAGTTCATTGATAATTTCATGTTTGCCAAAGGGAGTCCAGACCCTTGGAAAACATTCAACCGTTACAAATTCGTCACGCCTGTGGGTGAAATGCGATTTGACGCCGTCAACGATCGCCCAGATCTGGCTATCGCAGCCCTTGAGCTTTTCGTATTTGTTCAGGTAGTAGACGACGCGGCTTATCCCGTTGTGCTCTTTTGGGTTTGCCTTGCCGTGAACAATATGGATGACCTTCATCTACCACCACCCCTTACTCTATTATAAGTTTTCAATACCGCGTAGGATGCTGAGAGCAGTCCGAGTTGCCATCGACTGTAGCTACTGTATGTCTTGAGATAGTACTTTCTGCTTTTGATGAATTGTAACATCCGACTTGCACTGTTCCCTTTTTCACTGCTGACGTGCGCGTGGACAGCTGTTACTGTAGGCACGTAGAGTATTTTGCCCTTAGCCGCATGAACCCTGGCTGACAAGATCGGCTCTTCACAATAGAGGAAAACGTTTTCGTCAAGATAGCCGATCTGCCGCAAAAAATCCATGCGTAGCAACATACAACAGCCTGACACCTTGGGAACCGGAATCGGTTTGTCCTCGTTGATGGAGAGGATATACGATATTTGTTTGAAGAATCTCCGTAAATACCAGCGCGGCCAGAACAGTTCCTCCCAAAAGGTTGCTTCCCGCAAGGGATTTTGGTCATTCCCTTGCAGAGCAATGATTCTGGAGGCGGCAACAAAATTGAGAGGATCTGCAAATAGATGCCGTGACAATTCCTTTAGATAATGTTGATCTTCAATCCGCATATCCGGGTTAGCAATCAGTACACCAACTGTTCCTAATGCATCTGCCAAGCGGATACCGATATTGTTGCCTGCCGAATAACCACGGTTTTCGTGATTCTCAATCAGGTACACCCTGCCAGATTCAGCGGCGAGTGCCGCGTTTTGCCGTACCCACGTAAGAACTTCTTCTGCTGTCCCACGCACCGCATTGGGTCGCCATTCGGCAAGCCACGACCTGACAGCATCCAGTGATTCAGGGCGCGAAGCGTTATCGACAATAATGATGGACAACCGAACGTTTAACTGCCGTGCGATTTGTTCTGCACAGACCTGTATATCCTTTTCGCTGTTGTAGTTGAGGATAACGGCTGCGATGCGCTGAGTGCTCAAGTTGCTATAACACCTTTGTTTGGCTTGATTTGATTTCAATCAGCATCATTAAAGTAGTGAATGTAAAAATTTCTGATATTGTCTTTGTAATTGTCATAGCAATAATTAGCTGACAAAACGTTAAATTGTGACATATGACTTGCAGCATATAATTTTGGGTCAGCGATTGTTTTTAAAACATCGCAGGCAAAATTCTCAGAAAGTTGTTCCCATGATTCGTATACAAAAGGCAATCCTCTATATTCTTCATCGAAAAACTTGTCATTATAGACTGCACTACCTATCCCGCCAGAAAATACCGGTTCAGCAAAGTAACCATCAAGCCCCTCACCAAAAGTCAATGAAAAT
This sequence comes from Geobacteraceae bacterium, assembly GCA_036518435.1. Taxonomy (GTDB): domain Bacteria; phylum Desulfobacterota; class Desulfuromonadia; order Geobacterales; family Geobacteraceae; genus JAMPXD01. The sequence continues at coordinate 110,587 of DATDNF010000034.1, read as the reverse complement.
TGAGCCTCAGAAATAATTGATCTGTACTGGGAATACTTCATTTTTCTAATAACAATGAAATTGAAATCGGCAAGTTGCTTCTGGATTTTTTTTAATATGGCATTTCGCAAAGGATGTTGGTCTGGCGATACTACTATTATTTTACCTTTCTTATTTAGATCTTGATAGATGTATTTTTCTTTGCTTACCCATACAGACAAATGATGTACCGGACAACCGTATCTGTTCTTAGTGTCATCGCCAGAATAGGCTTTATGTGCTGTTGTAATAGTTACGGCACCCATCAACTTCAATCTGTTAACAATTTCTGGATCAGGCGCATAGTCTATATTTTGAAGCAATATATTTAGGTGCAGCGTGCCACGAAAGCTACCGAATTGCATTTTAGATCTGTCAATTATACGTGAAACGTAACACTCGGGTATATGCAACAAAACAGACTTGACCTTGTTACAGTATGGCAAAATATCATCATAGCTGACAAGAATCTGAGTGTTTTCGAATTTAGTAAACCTTGCGAGCGGTGGGTCACCCGGAATGGGGCAAACAAACACACCTGTCTTTGTATTTAAAAACAGTTTTTGTGTTTCACTGGCGATTGAAATGATCGACATAATACCACCATTAACTGCATTAAAGCCAGTTACAAAAAAAATGACGAGGCGATCATACTTATCCAAATCACATCCAGCAAGATATTTCCTTTGCTCATTTCGAATGCTATATCGCCTGAAAGGATTGTTTAAAAATGCTCTTTTAGCAAAATCTATTAGCTTTATTAATGTGTTATTGTTAATAGCCATCTTCTTGTTCTCTTTAATTATTTATTATTCAACCACAAGGCGGCTTTTCCCCGCACCGTTGATGAAGACATTGCAGCTGAAATTAACGCTATGCTCCCAAATAGTATCAATTGCCCAAACACCAGCAGTCGTTGTGGTGACAAAGGAACATAATATGACAATATGCCGGATACGCATAAGGCACTCAAAGCAATGGGCAGCACGTCCCGACCAAACCATTTCCAGTGTAAGCCGGGAGCAAAACGTTGATGTACAATCCAGGTCCACACCAGAAAAAACATCAGATTCTCTGCGAACCACATCCGCCCGGCGCCCACCGCACCATATTTAATAGATGCCCACAGAACACCAGGTATAAGCACCACTACAAATACAGCATTGCCGATAACATGAAGACGCAATTTGCCGTGAGCGAACTGCATGTAAAACTGAAATGCCGCAACCCCCAAACACGCATTGCCGAGAGCGTACCAGAAAAGAACTGGTGCTGCATGTTGGGCTACTACAGCATTTTTAGTCCAAACTAACAATAAGGGTTCAGCAAAAAAGGCTACCGTGCATGCCACGGGCCAGATCACAACCGAAACCATTTGCGTGGCATTGCGATAAAGGCTTTGCAATCCTACGGCGTCCTGTTGAGTGGCTAAATAAGTTAATCTTGGCAGTAATGCGCCGCTTATAGGACTGGCAAGCAAACTAACGCCGTTAGCAACCATCATTGCAACTGCAAAATATCCATAATCGATCAACGTTAGAGTTTTCGAGAGAACAAGCTTATCGGTTTGCGTTATGAATATCCAGACAATGGAACAGAAAGCCAGTGAACCAGAAAAACGCCACATAGCCAGCAGTGGTTCAAGCGCGAGGGAAGGCCATGCCCTTGCGCCTTGTAGGAATTCACCGGATTTCCACCATAATATGACAAGTTCTACAACCGCAACCAGCAACTGGTAGGCAAAGAATGCGCGTGGATCAACCCCAATCAGCACAAAAACCGCCAAAACTAATACATAGCGAACCGTATTGACGGCTATGTTATAAACACCCAGCCAAGCCTGCTTTTCCCATCCTCCAATTACACCGCGGTAAGGACTGGCAATCCATCGAGCCGCTGCCGCCGCACCCATAAGTGAAATGCATTGTGCGACAAGATGGGTAGGAAGTTTGTTAGCATGCAGCCAAGTATTGGAGATCCAGCTACTTGACAAGCAAACAATGGTAGCAAATAGTAGACCTGCACCAACAAACACAGTCACCAATACGCGCAGCAGGATATTTATACGATCTTCAGTCAGCCCACCGGCCCTGTAAGATGCAACTTCGCGGGAAAGTGTTGCGGATAATCCCAGATCCATGAGTTGGAGCCAGCCTTGTAGCATTGAAAAAAAACCGACTAGTCCATACGCTTCCGTTCCCATATAACTAAGATATGTTGGCACCATTACAATTGCAATTAGGGTGATATAAATCTGGCTGGCGTAGTTGGCAATTACATTTCGCTTTATAGACACATTTACCGCCGAAGAGAGAGCTATCTTCTGCTGTTAGTCAGCTCAAATAATAAGTAGATATCTCTATTTGCTTTAGTAAGAAGACTTTTTCTGACGGAACTGCTTCTCCAATTCAAGCAGTAGGCTCTTACGTTCACCAATTCGTCGGTTACCTGAATAAACACCGAACGCTGCGCAATTTTTTGAAACCAAGCTAAGGGCTGCAATGGCAACCACATCTTCAAGAATTACTCCTGGTAAAATTACTGATCCTGATCCAACGATTGAATGTTTGCCAATAGTTACATCGGCATGCTCGACTCCGGTGAATTCGCTCGGTACTGTGGGATTTGTCAGGTGTTCTCCCGAATAGTCGTCATTGCTTGAATAAATGGAAACACGTGATGACAAGCCACTGAAATCAGCTAATGTAATTTTACCAGCTCCTATCAGTGAGCAAAAGACAGCTATATGGACATAATCACCAATCTCAATCCCACCTTCGCCCGCCGACATAACACAATAGTCATCAATACGGACATTGTTACCAATTGATATTTTGCCCGGATTATAGATCGATGCCTTGTTCGAAATGAGTACATTTTCGCCAAAGGATGCCAAGCCAAGTGACTTCAGTTCTTCATTTGTAAAGAATGCCATTACCGACCTCCTTTGATAATCTCGATGATACGGTTTTGACTTTCTTCAGAGAGGTCTGGGTATATTGGTAAACATAGTATCTTTTCCGCTATTTTTGTGGCTACGGGAAGATTTCCAGGCAAGGCACTTTGTAACCCGCGATACATAGGGAATGAACTGATCAGGGGGTAGAAATAGCGTCGAGAGTAAATCCCGTGATTACGCAGTTTTTCATAAAGTTCTTCGCGAGAAAGCGGGTATTCATTCTCGACAATGACAGGGAAATAGGAAAAATTGTTCGTTGCCTCCACAATCAACGGACGGCAGGAAATACCCGATACCGACGATAGTTGCTCCCGATAGTGCGCATTTATCTCACGACGCCGATCGATCGCCTTGTCAACGTGCTTGAGTTGCAATAGACCAAAAGCTGCCTGCACTTCATTCATTTTTCCGTTAATGCCAGGGGCAACAACAGTGACTTCATCGGCAAAACCGAAATTCTTGAGGTCATCAATCCGCTTTTTTGTCTTTGCGTCAGGGCAGACAATGGCGCCCCCTTCAAAGGTATTGAACACTTTTGTGGCGTGGAAGCTCAAAACCGACAGGTCGCCGTGCTTCAACAAGCTCTCGCCTTTATAGTTGATACCAAATGCATGCGCCGCATCATAAATCACTTTCAGGCCGTATGTGTCGGCTATCTTTTGTATCTTCTCCACGTCACACGGGTTCCCGTACACATGTACCGGCAAAATTGCGGTCGTATGCGGTGTGATCGCTGCCTCGATTTTCTCTGGATCAAGATTAAACGTCTCCGGATCGATGTCCACAAACACCGGTTTGATGCCATTCCACAGCAGCGAGTGAGCGGTTGCAACAAACGAAAACGGCGTAGTGATCACTTCACCTGTAATGCGCAATGCCTGAAGCGCCGTGACAAGAGCCAGAGTACCGTTGGCAAACAAGGCAAGGTGATCGACGCCGAGATATTCTGCCAGCTTTGCTTCCAATTCCTGATGGAATGGTCCGGCATTGGTGAGCCACTTATTCTCCCAGATCTTTTCTAGATAAGGAATGAACTCTTCCAATGGAGGGAGGAAAGGTTGAGTGACATAGATTGGCTTATTATTCATAATTTCTTTCTATGAGTTAGTGTCATAACTATTAGTTTCTTGATAATTTCAGAATTCATGATAACAGCACATTTACATGAAATTCCAAGATAACTTTAATTCCAAATTCGAATGGCAATGATGGCCGAATAAATCTGAATAATTCTACCTGCCAAATAGTTTTCGTATCATTTGTGAGCGACATGCTTGCATGTCTGTTTGGCAGTTCGCTTTCAACCATTCAACGTTGTACACACCTTTTTGCTTCATAAGTGTAGCATAGCGCACGTCGTCAACACCTTTCCGCCATCCCTCCCACTGAAGTGTCGGAACCGGCCTGGACATAGTCGGGTACGCCATGACATTCATGCGCCCATTGGGGTCAGCAAAATCATTCCATGAACCACGTTGATATAGATAGTCGCAAGCGCCGGAAAATCCATTTATCAACAACTGCAACCCATAAACTCTTCTGTAGGTTTCCGGTTCTTCCAACCCTGCCTGTGGTGATGAATATTTCCAGATTGTGGATCCAGATTTCACAAGTTTGTCGACCTGCTTCATATGTATTCCAGGAATACCCCAGAAGATCGGGATATCAACAAGTCCCTTTCCGTACTGTAGGTATGTTGCTTCTGTCATGGAGACGAAATTCTTTGCTCCCGCCTCATGGACCGCCTTATACATCGGTTTAAGCGCAGCGAATTCATTTCCGGTCTTTTCATCGGCACCATATATATAAACATCCTTTATGTTGAAATCTTTTGCAGCTGCTATGATCGCCTGGATTTTTTCTTTATAGGCAGCGAGGTCGTTCTTGGCAACGTTTTTCCAGTCGAGATACAGAAGCGGCTTCGTCCCCCATCCCATCTCTTTTCGGATATCCAGCGTTTGTCGCAAGCGCTGCAAGTCGTCAGGCCACCTGGATTTGTCAGTGCTGAACTGATGCCAGAGTGTTGCATTTGTCAATCCATGTTCCCTCATATCGATCAGATCGTTGAGCAACTGTTCCCTGCTTTTCTGCCGAGAATCCACTTTTGCAGTTTTATCATCCGATAAATACCCCTCGTAATACAGTGCGTAATTAATCATGGGTGGGGGAAGAACATACGAGTTTATTTGAACATCGAGGTTCAGCGACTTTACCAGTCTGCCATTGATCTTGATGCCGATCCGGCCCGTATAGTGGCCGGATGGGAAACTATCAGTGATGTGGACAGTAAGCCAGACTTGTTTGTTCTGACGGCGTGGAACGTTAAACGGCCTGAGTTGTTCGGCATCCTCGATGTTTGCATAGTTCCTTATTAAGTCCAGTTGCCTGTCGTAATCCACTCTAACAAGATCATCATCATGCAGCAACAGTTCAGGCTTCAGCATCTTGTGACGAGTGTCGTTCAGTTGGTCTCCTGCCTGATACCAGCATTTAACAACCCGGACATCCATATTTCCCCTTGGGAGGACTGCGGTTGTCTCCCCGGTTGCTCTCTTGATTTTGGCTTTCAAATCGGAAAGTTCAACTATTACGTTCTTGAGTTCAATGTCACCGGAACGGATCACGAAGCTTGCAGGTTCATAGGAATCCGGCGCACCTGTTATAGAGATTGTGTCTGATTTGACTGCATTGTCTATTTTCGTTGTAAAGGGGAGAATCTTAAAGTTTGAAATCGGTTCGGGAATTACCAATATTTCAGGAACATTTCCCTTGACCGTCCAAGCGGTTGGGTACTCAGTTGGAGATACGATAGGAGCGTTAGCCGCAATAATAGTCCACTTTGCGCCATCTTTTTCGAATGTAGCTTCAAGTCCATCCTTGGAGGTTGTGTATGGTTTAGGACCTTGTGAATTCAATTTGCTGCCGAGTTGTTTGGCAACAGCACCATCCCAAATTTTGACCCGTTCCGCATATGGCTTCCACGGATCATCTGTTTTTTTGTTTTCTGCCGCCAAATACAATGGGATCAGCACAAGCGCCAAGGCACAAATGGTTGCGCGCACAAACCTGGCAAGTGAATTCAGCATATGAGTTTTGATCGTATCCATTTCATTTACCATGGCATTCAGCAGAATTTCGATACATCGATGAGGGCGTCGACAATGACAGCTGCCTCTTGCTCTCCATCCCATGTGTGCACCGTGGCACCCGTTTCCAGTTCCCTATTTATATAAAGCAGCGAATGTCCACACAGATAACAAAGAAACAGCAGATCCGCAGAGGCATCATCTCCCGCACGTTTCAGCTTCCTTAGTGTCTTGCGAATCTGACCTATGGTTTCGTCAGCCGGGCGTTTCCGTTCTGGACGTGAAAAGATAAAATGAATCAGATCGTATCCGGGGGGATGACTCCGCTGCGCGTACTCCCAGTCAAAAACATACAGCCTGCCATCCACAAAAAAGGTGTTCCACGGCGTAAAATCGCCATGGCTCAAAGACCTCGGCCCCAAGTCCCTCCCATGGCCGGCCACAACTTCAATCGCCTTCTCCAGCCGCCGCTGCCAGTCCTCCGGCAATCTTCCCGCAACCGCTTCAAACCGCGTGCGCAGCTCCCCGACAAACCAGTCGGTGCCATCCGTACCGGGTACGGCGGTCTTTTCCGCCAGTTCGCGCAGAAAAGCGATGTGCGCGCCGTTCAACGTGCTGGCGGATTTTGTCCCGGCAGTCTTGAGCGTGTCGGTTACCAGCACGTCAGCACCGTCGACGTTTCCTCGAAACAGCACCGTCGGGACAAGCGCCGTTTTCAGGTCAAGGGTGCGCAGGTAATTCAGCATCTCTGCTTCGTGGGATAAAAGCGGTTTTACTGCCGGGTTAAGCGATACCTTGGCGAATCCCTTAATTTTCCCATCCCTGTCCATGACCTGCACTGCTGTTTTCCGGTGCGGGCTGTCGGTGCCGGTGAAGAAGGCATAGCTGAGGTCGTTGCGCCCATATATGTCGCCAAGGATGCACTCCCCGGAAATGTAGACTTTCTTCCTCGCCAGCACCCCGGCAAGGCCTGCCGATGCTGCCGTCGCGCCAAGGACCTTCGCCAGCTTCGCGCTAGGGAGGATCGGCTGGAAAAGCGCCATCGCGCTTGCCGCGACTCGCCGGTCGGCAAGCGGGATGAGCCACCAGCGCGCGTTAGACCTCCCCCCGATCACCGCATACGGCTTCCCGCCGGGGACCGGTGCAGCGGATAGTCGAAACCCCAGCGACTCGATCTCGCGGACAGAGGCAGAAAAAGCGGGATGTTCCGGCAGGTATTCCGCGGAGATGTGCATTCGTTGTTATTCCTTGCCCAACCTGTCGATACAATCCAACTATTTCTCATACCACTGCAGGACGTGGGACGCGTATTGGCGGTCCGGAAGAAATTCCCGTCGGCGACGGAAGGAGCGCCGTTGCCTGAAAGCCTTCCACGCACGAATCCCGGCAGTAACTCGCCGGGCTACAGACCTTCTGCCCCTCCGGGACAGCCATCATGAATAAAATGCGGTCAATGCAGCTGGTATCGAAGGAGGGAAACGACGGGATAGGATTTCCCTACCGGCAAAGAAGAGGCGCCAGGAACAGGTAGGTGAGACCCAGCGTCAGCAGGAATCCCGCAAGGCGAATAACTATCCTGCCGGTCCTGATGTGCGACAACTTCCTCAGTTTGTGCCGGATACGCCTGACCATGGGGAAGCCCTCCTCACGAATGGATTTTAGCCGTTCCTCCCTTCGGTCTCCTCCTCTACAGCCGTCTATCCGCACGGGAGAACCGGAACGGGGAAGATACATCTATTTAACCACCACTCCCCCTCCCTGTAAAGCTGACGTTTGCGTTTTTTAATTATCGCCTCGCCATATTGCCACCGCGGCCGTGCTGCCGGCACGGCGTCCGAGTCGGTGCAGTAAAGGCGCTCCCCGTAGGCGGCCAACTGCAATCTGAGCCGTGTCGAGGCCTGGAGCAGGTCCACCAGATCCACGTCACGGCCTGCCGATGCACCGGGTCAAGAGGCTCGGGCGGCAGAACCGCCAGATCGATGTCACTGTCGGGACGCTCATCGGCTGTTCCCCAGGTACCGAAGCGGTAGATCGCCTGACAGCCGGGGATGGCATCCAAACCTTTCCGACGAGTGCCTCCTTCGAATCAGTGGGCATCGAGCACTCCCTTTTTTTCGTTCGCTCCGCTGCCAATTACATGCTCGGCCCCGTGGGCATCGCTGCCGAAGTGGGTATAGACCCCCGCCTCCCGCAGCCGCTCGGCCGCCTGCCGCACCCGCTCACCGTAGCGGCCGGCAAAGCTCCCCAGGTTCCCCTGGAATTTACAGCCAATTTCTTGCAGGTAGGCGAGCAAGCCGTTCGAAGTTCGAGGTTCGGGGTTCGACATTCGGGGGCTGCGGTTCAATGCATTTTTGAAAACATCGAACATGGAACGTCGAACGTCGAACAGTTTTTGCAGGCCGTCGCCGGCGGACGCCGGGAGATCGAGGAGCCGGCAGCGCTCCGGATGGGCGATCATGGGGACGTAGCCGCCGCACGTGACCCGGTACAGGGTTTCCTTGACGAACTCCACCGGCGTGCGGCTCGGGATCTCGATCAGGAGAAATTTCGTGTCGCCCAGCGGCAGCGGCTCCCGGAGGTGGTCGAGAAGGAACTCGTCCACGCAGTATTCCCGCCCCGGCAGGAGCACGATGCCGATCCCCTCCCGGTCCAGCCGCTCCTGGAGCTGTTGCAAGGCGTGCAGGACCTGGGCGTTGGTCGCCTGGTAGCACCCCCGGATGAGGTGGGGCGTGCAGTGGACCGCAGTGTACCCCGCCCGCTGCAGCATCCGCGCCATCTCCACGGACTCGTCCATGGTGGCGGGGCCGTCGTCGATGCCGGGAAGTATGTGGCAGTGCCAGTCTGTCATAAGATCCGTTCGAGGTTCGAGGTTCGAGGTTCGAGGTTCGAGGTTCGGACCGTATTTCAGCGTTTGCGTTCTGAATTTTTCAAATATCTGATGAAGCCATTGATAAGGTTCCCTAGTTTATTGCACCTCTCCAGAATCAACGTATGCCGCTGCCCATCGAAATAACCGATATCAAGTGCCGCATAATTGAGGCTTTCCACCTCTGCAAGGGAACCCCGGGCTATTGTCAGAGATGGCGGGCCTCTTTCCAGGACTCGATATTTTCAAAGCTCTCGATCTTCATTGATATCGACTTTGCCTCTCAACATCGAACTTGAAGATTTTTCAACGTCGAACATCGAACATCGAACAAAAGTTATCCCTTACCCAAAAGCCTCTTCCATAGCGGCTTCTTCCCTTTGTCAGCCCCCTCGCCTTCTCCGTAATCACCGTAGCCGTAGTAGTTGTAGCCGTAGTAGCCATAGTACGAGGACGCGCGGCCTGTCTTGTCGTTCATGACGACGCCGGCGACCGGGGCCCCGGTGGCGACCAGGAGCTCGCGAAGGCGCTGGCCCGCCTTGCGGGGAACGCGTCCCGCCTCGATGACGACCACCACGAGGTCGGCGAGGGGGGCGAGGACCTGGGCATCGGCCACCGCCAGCATGGGGGGGGCGTCGATGATGATGTGGTCGTACCGCCCCCGGAGCGTCTCGACGACCTCCCGCATCCGGTCGGAGCCGAGGAGCTCGGCCGGGTTGGGGGGGAGGACCCCCGCGCTGATGTAATCGATGCCGACGCCGTTGGTGGAGCGGATGACGCTATCGAGGCGACAGTCGCCGATCAGCACCTCCGAAAGGCCGGGGCTCCGCTCCGAGTTGAACATCTGATGCAGTGAGGGGCGGCGCAGGTCGCAGCCGACCAGAACGACCCGGGCGCCGGTCTGGGCCTGGATGATGGCGAAGTTGGAGGAGATGGTGGTCTTCCCCTCCCCCGGGAAGGAGCTCGTCATTAGCGTGCACTTGCAGGCCCGGCCCGCCCCGGCAAAGTGGAGGGCGGTCCGGAGGCTGCGAAAGGCCTCTGCGGGTGCGGACTTGGAATCGTGGTGGGTGATGAGCGCCCCGGCCAGGGCCTCTGCGCCACCCTCGCTGTGGGGGATGTGGGGAATAAGCCCGAGGAGCGGAAACCCGAGGAGACGCTTCACCTCTTCGGCGTCCTTGATGGTGTCGTCCAGGTATTCCTGGAAGAAGGCGAGCCCGGCGCCGAGCATGCAGCCGACCAGGAGCCCCAGGAGAAGGTTTTTCCCCTTCCTCGGCTTGATCGGCCGGTCGGGGGTGATGGCCGGATCGACGATGTCGATGTTGCTGATGGTGGAGGCCTTGGCGATGCGGGCCTCCTCGTGCTTCTGGAGGAGGAAGGTGTAGATGTCGGAGTTGACCTTGGCCAGGCGGGTGTACCGCGCCAGGTCGCGCTCGGTGGCGGGGAGCTGCCGGAGCTGCCCTTCGAGGGCGCTCAATCGCTGGGCGATGGAAGCCTCCTGCTTGGTCAGGTTCCTGATGGCCGTTTCGTAGGTTGCCTGGAGCTTGCGCTGGACCTCGTCGATCTGCCCCTGCACCGCCTTCACCTGGGGGTGGGCCTCGGTGTATTCCGATCTGAGGGACTTCTTCTGCACCTCCAGGTCGGCCAGCTTGCCCGCCATGCCGGCGACGAGCGGGTCGTCCCGCAGGAGCGCGGGCGCATAGACCTTGCCGCGGCGCATGGCGTCCTTCAACGACGCGAGGGCGAACTCCATCTGCTTCTTCTGCAGGTTGGCGTCGGCCCGCTGGGTCTCCACCTCGGAGATCTTCTGGATCAGGGCGTCCGCCTCGGAATCGAGGTTCACCACCTGGGAAGCGGACTTGTACCCCTGGAGGTCGGCCTCCGACTTGTCCAGATCCTGGCGCACCCCCTTGATCTGGTCATCGACGAAATCCACGGTGCGGCTCGCTTCTTCCGCCTTCAGGGCGATGGTCTTTTCCAGGTAGGCCTGGACCAGGGTGTTCACCACGTCGCGCGCCCGCGCGGGGTCGGTGCTCGCGTAGGAAATGCCGATGATGCCGGTCTTCTTCCCCACCTCGACGGCCTTGATCCCGTTGCGCAGGCCGGCCACCTTGTCGTTGAAGGGGAGGAGCGCCAGGGTGCAGCCGTCGCCCGGCTTCCCCTTGAGATCGGCAAGAAGGAGCGTCGTCCCCTTTGCCTGCATGAGCACGCCGGCCCGCCCCTGGCCGATGACGTTGCCGTCGTCGTCCTTTACGGCGAAGGTATCGGCTCCGGTCAGCACGACCCGGCAGGAGAGCTTCTTCGCGGTGGAGGAAAACTCCAGTATCCTGGCGTCGAAGCCGGGAGACTTATCCGTCACCTGCCGGTCGAGGTGGAGCCGCTTCACCACCTCCTCGGCGTTGGTGCGGGACTTGACGATCTCGATCTCGGAATCGACGGGGCTCACCTCGCTCAGGGCGAGCTCGCCGAGCACCCCGGTCTTCGATTTCTCGTCCTTCACGTGGAGGGTGGCGGACGCCTCGTAGACCGGCTTCATCAGGAAGGTGGCGAGGGCGACGCCGAGGAACACGGCGAGAAAGCTGATCGCGAAGGCCACGCGCCGCCGGCGGATGATGTTGATGTAGTCCTGGAGGTGCACCTCTTCCGGGTGCCGCGGCTGGCCGAGCGGGGATTGGATAAATGGGTTCGTGGGGTTCATGACGGTTCCAGTTCGAGTTCGACGGTATTGAAAACGGTGGTTGGAGGCGCGCGGCTACTGCCGCAGGAACTTGATCTCCACGAAGGGCTGCAGCCCCGCGCTGACCGCCTGGAGCGACGGGAGGAGGTCGGCGATGACGTCGTTCCAGGTGCCGAACGCGCTCTTCGGCACGTAGACGATGTCCCCCGCCATGAGCTGGATGGGGAGGGCCTCGCCCCGGAGGATCTTGTCGAAGTCGACCACCAGGAGCTCGCCGCGGATGGTGGAGAGGGACCGGATGATCCGGACGTGCTGGAAGTCGTAGCCGGTCTCCCGCAGCTCGGCGTTGGCGATCGCCTGGGCGAGGTTCAGCCCCGCCGGGGGGATGGCGACCGGCCCCGGCTTCTTCACGGCGCCGAACACGAAGACCTGCTGGTTCCTGTTGTCCGGGATGTAGACGGTGTCCCCCGCCTTGAGCCAGACGTTCTGCGTCGGGTCCCCCTTGGTGAGAAGGTCGTAGAGGTCCACCGGCACGAGCCGCTGGTTGCGGGTGAGCCGGGCGCTGCGCAGGTCGGCGGTGATGTCGAAGCCTCCCCCGAGGGCGACCCCCTGGAGGAGGTTGAGGGGGCGGTCCAGGTAGTAGGTGCCGGGGGCCTTGAACTGCCCCAGGAGATAGACCGGCCGGCTCTTGTACTCGGCCACCTCCACCACCACCCACGGGTTCTGGAGGTACTTGCCGAACACCTCCTGGAGGCGGTTCTGGGCCTGGGAGAGGGTGAGCCCCGCCACCTCCACCGAACCGACCATCGGGAGGTTGACCCGGCCGTTGCCGTCCACCCTGCTCCCCTGGACCTTGCTGTTCATGTTCCCCGGGGCGACGAGGAACTCGGGGTGGCCGCCGACGTTGATGAAGAGGACGTCGTTGGCGCCGATGACGTAGTCGGGGGAGGGTGGGGGCTCTTCCGGCGCCGCGGGGGGGACGGAGACCTCCTGCCGCTCGACCACGGCGGTCGGCGAGGGAACCGTGACCAGCTTGCACGTCCCGGGGGGGAGGTCGGTGTAGGGGGCGCAGCCGGCCAGGAGGGCAAGGCTCGATGAGACGAGGGGGAGGAGGAGACGAAGCAGGGGATAACTTTTCATGAAAAACCTTTGGGGTAAAAATCGCGAATATGGGACAATATCTCTATTTTATACCATCCGGCGGGGAATTATGTCAATGGCAAAACCTCGACAGATTAAACGGTTAGCATTTCAGACAGGCCCGAGGGGAAGGTACCGGCCGGCGCGGCGGCGCGCGAATCCCCCTTTTAAATATCCCTTTTTGGCCGTATACTGGAGGCCATGGTCACCGTCGAGCACATCGCCCGTTTCCCCGCCTCCCCCGGCGTCTACCTCATGAAGGGGGGGGACGGCACCGTCCTCTATGTCGGGAAGGCGCGGAACCTCCGCCAGCGGGTCCGTTCCTACTTCCGCCTGTCGGGGGACTCCCGCTACCACATCCCGTTCCTCATGGCCCGGGTGGCGACGATCGACTGCATAGTCACCGACACGGAAAAAGAGGCGCTGATCCTGGAAAACACCCTGATCAAGGAGCATCGCCCGCGCTACAACCTGAACCTGCGCGACGACAAGACGTACTTCTCGCTCCGGATGGAGATGACCGAGGAGTTCCCCCGCCTGGCAATCGTCCGCAAGGTCCCCCGGGACGGGGCGCGCTACTTCGGCCCCTACTCCTCCGCCGCGGCGGCCCGGCAGGTCCTCAAGGAGCTGTACAAGATCTTCCCCCTGCGCCACTATCCCCTGGAGAGCTGCCGGCGGCGCGGCCGCCCCTGCCTCTTCTACCAGATCAGGCAGTGCTCCGCCCCCTGCCACGGGCTGATCTCCCGGGAGGATTACGCGGCCCTGGCTGAGGGGGCGGCCCTCTTCCTGGAAGGGAAGAACCGGGAGCTCCTCCGGATCGTGAAGAAGAGGATGGCGGAGGCGGCCGCCGCCGAGCGGTACGAGGAGGCGGGCCGGTTTCGCGATCTCCTCCGCTCCATCGAGCTCACCCTGGAACGGCAGAAGATGGTGACCCGTGGCGGCGACACCGACGTGATCGGCTTCTCCCGGGCCGGCAACCGACTTGAGATCGCCATACTCTTCATCCGCGGCGGGTCCATGATCGGCAGCCGCAATTACTCGCTGGTCTGGGAGTTGGACGACGCCGAGGGGCTCGCCTCGTTCCTGAACGAATACTACGGCCGGGAGGTGTTCATCCCCGAGGAGCTCCTCCTGCCGCTCCCCCTCGCCGAGCACGAGGCGCTCGCCGAACTCCTTTCCGACCGGCGCGGCAAGCGGGTGGCAGTCACCTCCCCGCGCCGGGGGGTGAAGGCCGAACTGGTCGCCCTGGCCGAGAAAAACGCGGCCACGGCGGCAGCGGAACGGGAGGCGGCGGCCGGTAGCGCGGAGGCAACACTGGCAGAGCTGCAGGAGCGGCTCCACCTTACCGTCCCGCCGCGCCGCATCGAATGCTACGACATCTCCAACATCGGCGGAGAGCACGCAGTGGGGAGCCGGGTGGTGTTCGTGGCGGGCCGCCCCGACAAGTCCCTCTACCGGCACTATCGGATCAGGACCGTGGGCCAGGCGGACGACTTCGCCATGATGCACGAGGTGCTGGCGCGCCGCTTCCGGGCGGACCGGGAACAGGACGGCCGTCCCGACCTGATCGTGGTGGACGGCGGGACCGGCCAGTTGAACGTCCTCACCGCCGTGCTCCGGGAGCTGGGGGTGACCGGGGTGGCGGCCGCCTCGCTCGCCAAGAGCCGGGTGGCAAAGGAAATGATGGAGGAGGAGATCGAGCGGAGCGCCGAGCGGGTCTTCCTGCCGGGGCGGAAAAACCCGGTGGTGCTGCGCCAGAACTCCGCCCCCCTGCTGCTCCTCGCGCGCATCCGCGACGAGGCGCACCGCTTCGCCATCACCCACCACAAGAAGGTGCGGGGGAAGGCGGCCCTCTCCTCTCCCCTCGCCGGCATCGCGGGGGTAGGCGAGAAGCGGCAGAAGGCGCTGCTCACCCGGTTCGGCAGCCTGAAGCGGCTGAAGGAGGCGACAGTGGAAGAGCTCCTCGAGGTGCGGGGGATGACGCGGAAGGTGGCCGAAGCCATCTTGAAGCAGTTGTGAGTTTTGACCCAAACTGCGGGCCTGAAGAGTTTTGAGTTGGAACCAAAGACCGCCCGCAGTCCTTCCCGCCGCATGCCGGGAGAGCGGACCGTCGCCCGTTTCGCGTTTATTTGCCTTGAAAAAGCGCGGCGGGCTGCTATAATTTGGCCGTTCGCGGGAGTTGCGAGCTGTTCGGCGAACGCTGACGGAGGTTCATTTGGACTGGGAGTGCTGCTGGGCCAAAAACGAGATCGTTCCCGAAGAGTGCCCCTATATTACCGAAGGCGAAGAGGAACTGTACACCGCTCACAAACGGAGGATCGTGGAAAAGTGCCTGGAATGCCCCAGGTTCCGTGACGACCTCCTGAAGGTGCGGGACTACGACCATCCCCTGGCCGAGCTGCTCCCGTTCGTCGTTGACGAATTCCTCGACCAGAAGAGCCGTCTCCAGTCCCTGGGGAGCTTCCTCACCAGCAAGACCAGGGAAATCCGGTTCCTCCATGAGTTGAACTTCGTCCTGCAAACCTCCCTGGACCTGGACGAGATACTTTCCGTGGCCATGACCGCCATAACCGCCGGCAAGGGGTTCGGCATGAACCGCGCCTTTCTCCTCATGGCCGACAAGGAGCGGCAATTCCTCAGGGGATACCTGGGGGTCGGGCCGCGGAACTACGACGAGGCCTGCCTCATCTGGCGCGAAATCGGCCAGAACGATCTGCCCCTGCGGGAGATGGCCAAGAATTTCCTGAAAACCAAGCTCGCCTCGGAAAAAATAAAATTCAACGACATCCTCGAACAGCTCAGCGTGCCGCTCGCCAATCACCGGCATATCTTCAACCGGACACTCAAGGAGAAAAAGGCGATCCTCGTCAGGGACGCCTTCCATAACCCGGACGTGGACCCCGACCTGGCGCGGCTGCTCGGGGTGGATTCCTTTCTTCTCATGCCCCTCATCTCCAGGAACCGCCGGGTCGGCCTGATCATCGCCGACAACTGCATCACCCACAAGCCGATCACCCAGCACGACATGCAGCTCATGGAGACCTTCGCCTTCCCGGTCGCCTTCGCCCTGGAACGGGCCTCCCTCTATGAACGGCTTCAGGAAGAGGTCGACAAGCTGACCGCCGCCAATGCGAAGCTCAAGGAGCAGCAGGAGCTGATCGTTAAAATGGAAAAGATGGCCCTGGTCGGGCGGATCACCTCCAGCATCGCCCACTCCATCCGCAACCCGCTGATGATCATCGGCGGGTTCGCGCGCTCGCTGCTGAAGACGGTGGCGGAGAGCGACCGGAACCGGCAGTACCTGGAATCGATCGTGCGCGAGGCGAAACAGCTGGAAGATGTCCTCGAAGAAGTGCTGAACTATGCGGATTCGCTCTACCCCGCCATGGATACCTGGGACATAAACCAGCTGGTGGTGGGCGTTTTCGAGAAGTTCAAGGAACGGCTGGGGCAGAAACGGGTCGCCTGGGTCGTCGATGCCGCCCCGGAATTGCCGATGGCTTTCATCGATTACAAGCAGATAGCGTTCTGCGTCAGAACCATCCTCAACGCCGTCATGGAGACGCCGGGGGTCGACCGGATCAGGCTGGCGACCCGGCTGGACGGCGGCGACATCGTCGTCGAAATCCTGGACAACGGCACGGCCACTCCCTGGGAAGCCGCCGACGAGCAGGCTCTCCCCGATGCCGCACTTCAGGAACTGGGAAGAAATATCGGCCTGCCGCTCTGCAAGGCCATTCTGGAAAAGTATGGCCGGCCCTTTCTCATCGAAAAACTCCCCGAACGGGGGACACGGTATACCATCACGCTGCCGATACGGAAGGAGGGTGAGTAAATGGCGAAGATCCTGGTCGTGGATGATGAAGAGGGCATCCGGCTCCTCTACGGGGAGGAATTGGCGGAAGAGGGGCACGAGGTCGCCACCGCCGCCACGGCAGTCGAGGCGGCGGAAAAACTGGCAGGGGACGCCTTCGACCTGGTGGTGCTGGACATCAAGCTGAAGAACGAGAGCGGTCTGGACCTGCTGCAGAAGATTGTCAAGGAACGGCACGAAATGCCGGTGATCCTCTGCACCGCCTTCTCATGCTACAAGGACGATTTCTCCGCCTGGCTCGCCGACGGGTACGTGGTCAAGTCGAGCGACCTGACCGAGCTGAAAGACGAGATAAAACGGGTGCTGGCAAAGAAAAACAGGTAAACCGCAGGGGCGCACGGCATGCGCCCTCCGCGTTGCCCACAGTCTAACGGGCGCACGCCGTGCGCCCCTACATACCCCGAAGGAGATCAATTGTTATGAAAGCAGTCATCATGGCAGGGGGGTTCGGAACCCGCATTCAACCGCTCACCTGCACCATGCCGAAGCCGATGATCCCCCTCATGAACCGCCCCATCATGCTCCATATCGTGGAACTGCTCAAGAAGCACCACATCACGGACCTGGTGATGCTCCTCTACCACCAGCCCATGGCGATCAAGAACTTCTTCCGCGACGGCGCGGATTTCGGCGTCCGGATCACCTACGTCACCCCCCTGGAGGACATGGGGACCGCCGGCGCGGTCAAATGCGCGGAAAAGTACCTGGACGAGCGCTTCATGATCATCAGCGGCGACCTCCTCACCGACTTCAACCTGAAGAAGATCATCGACTTCCACGAGGACAACAAGGCCCTCGCCACCATCACCCTCACCTCCGTCAAGGACCCCCTCCAGTTCGGCGTGGTCGTCACCGACAAGAACAGGAGGATCACCCAGTTCCTGGAAAAGCCGGGGTGGGGCGAGGTCATCTCGGACACCATCAATACCGGCATCTACGTCCTGGAACCGGAGATATTCAAATACATCCCGGAAAAGGAAAACTTCGACTTTTCCCAGGACCTCTTCCCCCTGCTGCTGAAGAACAGGGAGCCGCTCTTCGGCTACCCGGTGAAAGGGTACTGGCGGGACATCGGCAATACCGATTCCTACCGTGAGGCCCACCACGACATCTTCCGGGGAAAGATCAACGTGAAGATCGACGAGCCGAAACAGGACCTGGTGGGGAAGGACCTCCGGATCGGCGCCGACGTCAACCTCAACGACGCAACCGTGGTGGAGGGGACCGTGGTGATCGGGGACAACTCCCAGATCCAGGGGAGCGCCCAGATCAAGGATTCGGTGATCGGCCGCAACTGCACCATCGAGCCGGGGGTGAAACTCTACCGCTGCGTCATCTGGGACAACGTCTACGTCAAGAAGGGGGCGAAGATCACCGACAGCGTCGTTTGCAACAACGTCAGCGTCGGCCAGGGTGTCGTCATGGAAGAAGGGACCATCGTCGCGGACGACACCGCCATCGGCGAAGAGGTCTACATCAAGAGCGACGTCAAGATCTGGCCGAAAAAGGTGATCGAGCCGGGCGCCACGGTAACCGCCAACCTGATCTGGGGCGAACGGTGGAAGAAGTCGCTCTTCGAGGGGGCGATGATCAAGGGGCTGACCAACATCGAGCTCACCCCCGAGTTCGTGGCGAAGCTGGGGTGCGCCTACGGCACCTCTCTCCCCAAGGGGAGCATGGTCCTCTCCGGCCGGGACGCCACCCTCTCGTCCCGGATGCTCAAGAGGAGCTTTCTCGGCGGGATACTCTCCGCCGGGGTCAATGTCCGGGACCTGAAGATGATCCCGCTGCCGGTGCTCCGCTACAAGCTGAAAACCTTCGGCGAGGTGGGGGGCGCCCACTTCCGTCAGTCGGTCGACGATCCGGCCTCCACGGACATAGTCTTTCTCGACGCCGACGGCCTCGACTTCTCCAGCGCCATGGGGAAGAACGTGGAACGGATCTTCTACAAGGAGAACTTCCGCCGGGCGCACCACAAGGAGCCGGGGGGGATCAGCGAGCTCCCCCAGGTGCTCGATTTCTACCGGGAGGGTTTTTCCCGCGCCATCGACCGGGAGAAGCTGAAAAAGGCGCATTTCAAGGTGGTCATCGACTTCAGCAATTCCCCCGCCGGCCAGATCCTCCCCCCCATCCTGACTGCCATGGGGTGCGAGGTGATCGGGCTGAACGCCTACATCGACGAAGCCCACAGCCCCCAAAAGGCCGAGGACAAGGCGCAGAGTCTCACGCAGCTCGCCAAGATCGTCGCCACCCTGGAGGCCCAGGCGGGCTTCTGGCTCGACCCCACCGTCGAGGAACTGGTCCTGGTCGACGAAACCGGCAAGCTCTACGACGGGGCCGACCTCCTCACGCTGATGGTCAACCTCCTCCTCAGGAGCGGGAGCAAGGGGGACATCGCGGTCCCCGTATCCGCCCCGTCGGTCGTCGAGCTTGCCGCCCACGAGAAGGGGTGCGCCGTGCGCCGGACCAAGAGCTCGGAACGGGCCATGATCGAGGCGGCCCTCTCCCCCGAGGTGATCATGGCCGGCTCCATGGACGGCAGGTTCGCCTTCCCCGGGTTCCAGGCCGCCTTCGACGGCATGTTCGCCATCGCCAAGGCCCTGGAACTCCTCGCCACGGCCGGCATCCCCTTCTCCCGGATACTGGAAGAGGTCCACCGCCGGACCTTTCTCCAGACCAGGGTGCCGTGCGTCTTGGAAATGAAGGGGGGGATCATGCGCAAGATGAGCGAGGACAGCCTGGACGAGGAAGCCACCTTCATCGACGGGATCAAGGTCCACTTCGGCGAGGACTGGGTGCTCGTGCTCCCGGACCAGAACCGGCCGCTGGTGCACATCTTCGCCGAGGCCAAGCAGCAGAAAACCGCCCAGCGGCTCCTGGACGAGTACCGGCACAAGGTGGAAAAGTGGAAGAAGGAGCTGCAATAACAGCGGTTCGACGTTCGGAGTTCGATGTTCGAGGTTAATCCTGCCTTTAAAACATCGAGCATCGAACCTCGAACATCGCGCAGGTTTCCATGTCCGATCCCCTCTACATAACATTCCTGTGGCACATGCACCAGCCGTACTACAAGGACCCGCTCAAGGGGGAGTATGCCCTCCCCTGGACCTACCTCCATGCGGTGAAAGATTATTACGACATGGCCGCCATCGTGGACGAGACCCCCGGCGCCAGGGCGGTATTCAATCTGGTCCCCTCCCTGCTGGAGCAGATCGAAGATTATGCAGGGGGGAGTGCCCGGGACCCTTTCCTGGTCCGGGGAGAAATGGCGCCGTCCGACATGGGGGAGGACGACCGACAGTTCATCCTGGATAATTTTTTCTCCGCCAACCGGCAGCGGATGATCGAACCGCACAAGCGCTATCTCGAACTCCTCTACCTGGCGGGAGACGGCGACCGGACACGGAGCGCCGGGCGGCTGCGGCACTTCAGGGAGCAGGACCTGCTCGACCTCCAGGTCTGGTTCTTCCTCGCCTGGACCGGTGAAGTCGCCAGGCGGCACTACCCGGTGCTTCAGGAACTGATCGGGAAAGGGAAGAACTTCACGCCGGCGGACAAGGCCCTCCTGTTCGACACCCACCGGGAGATCCTGAAGAAGATCATCCCCCTCTACGGGCGGCTGCACCGGGAGGGTAAAGCGGAACTGGCGGTTTCTCCCTACTACCACCCGATTCTCCCGCTGCTGTGCGACATGAAAAGCGCCCAGGCGGCCATGCCCCGGGTCACGCTCCCCGCTGCCGGCTTCAGGCACCCCGAGGATGCCCGCAGCCAGGTGGCGCAGGGGGTCCGCTATTTCAGGGAAACCTTCGGCTTTCTCCCGGCGGGGATGTGGCCCTCCGAAGGGTCGGTGAGCGACGATGCGCTTGCCGTCATTGCCGATTGCGGCCTCAGCTGGGCCGCCAGCGATGAAGGGGTGTTGCTGCGGAGCCTCCCCGGGGGGCTCGGTCCGGGGCGCGAGGCGCTCTACCATCCCCACCTGTTTCGCGCGGACGACCGGAATCTCGCTCTTTTTTTCCGCGACCATGCCCTCTCCGACCTGATCGGCTTCACCTATTCCCAATGGAGCCCGGACCGGGCGGTGAACGACTTCGTCGCCCGGCTGCAGGATATCAGGCGCCAGGCGCCGGGCAGCCGGGTCGTGCCGATCATCCTCGACGGGGAAAACGCCTGGGAATACTATCCCGACAACGGGTACCGGTTCCTCACCCAGCTCTATGCGAAGATCGCCGACACGCCGGGCCTGGCGCCCGCCACCTTTTCGGAGGTCCTGGCAGAGGGGCCGGCGCACCGGGGCATCGGCCACATCCATCCCGGTTCGTGGATAAACGCCAATTACGGGGTGTGGGTGGGGCACCCCGAGGAAAACCTGGGGTGGGACTACCTTGAACGGGCGCGGGAAACCGCCGCCGTCCGCAGCCCAGCGGTGGCGGCCATGCTCGCCCGGCGGGACGCGCCCCCCCCGGGAGGAGACGAAACGGCCCGGCAGATCTGCAAGTCCCTCTACGCCGCGGAAGGGAGCGACTGGTTCTGGTGGTACGGCGACGACCACTTCTCACCCCAGAGCGACAGGTTCGACAGCCTCTTCCGCAGGCACCTGATGAACGTCTACCGCCTCCTCGGCCTGGATGTCCCGCGGGAGCTTTTCGAGCCGATCAAGAAGAAGAGTGTCGCCGGGCTCGTGCGGGAACCGGCTGCGTTCATCTCTCCCATCATCAACGGCCTGGTCACCGACTATTTCGAATGGCTGGCCGCGGGGCTGTACGACCTGACCAAGCAGGCGTCCGCCATGCACGCCGCCGAGAGCCTGCTCCAGTCCTTTTTTTACGGGTTTGACCGGAAGACCCTCTACTTCAGGATCGACGGGGTGAAATCGCTGGACAAGTCCCTGTCCGCTGACGACCGGCTGGCGCTCCACCTGATCCTCGACAGGGAATACCGGCTCATCGTGGGACTCGATGCGGTGGAGGGCCCCTTGGAGGCAAAGATCGAAGGGAGCTGGCACACACTCGACCTGTCGTGCCGCTGGAAGATCCTCCGGGTCTGCGAAATCGGCATTCCCCTGGAGGCGATCAACCCCGAGCCGGGGGGTAAGATACTCGGCTACCTGACGCTGACCCGGGCCGGCGAAGAGGTCGGACGGTGGCCCACCGACGCCCCGATGCTCCTCAAGTACGCCGGGCCGGAGATAGAACTGGAAAACTGGTTGATATAAGGGAGGTTGCATGTCGGAACTGCGCTGGGACCCCTTGAAACTCCACTGGGTAATTATCGCCACGGAGCGCGGGCGGCGGCCGCGGGATTTCCAGGTTGAACCGGAAACCGGCGAGGTCACCAGCTGCCCCTTCTGCTACGGCAACGAGGACAAAACGCCGGGGGAGATCTTCGCCATCAGGCCGTCCGGTCCTCCCAACTCCCCCAACTGGCGGGTCCGGGTGATACCCAACAAATACCCCGCGCTGCGCATCGAAGGCGAGCTGAACAGCCGCGGCTACGGCCTGTACGACGTCATGAACGGCATCGGCGCGCACGAGGTGATTGTCGAGACCCCGGACCATACCAGGGGGATGGCGGACCTCACCCCGGCGGAGATCACCGATGTGCTGACCGCCTACCGGAACAGGTTCATCGACCTGCGCCGCGACATGCGGTTCCGCTACATGGTACTGTTCAAGAATCACGGCGCCAGGGCCGGCGCCACCCTGGCCCATGCCCACAGCCAGCTGATCGCCGTCCCTCTCACCCCGCCGGTGGCGGCAACCGAGCTGAAGATCTGCCGCGATTACTACGCCGACAAGGAACGCTGCATTGTCTGCGACCTGATCAGTTTCGAGCTGTCGAGCGGCGAGCGCGTGGTCAAGGAGTTCGCCGACTTCGTGATCCTCACCCCCTACGCGGCATGCTTTCCCTTTGAATTGCGGCTCTACCCGAAACGGCACTCCCATGATTTCATCCTGATGAACGACGCCCAGCTGGCGGAACTGGCGGTTGCGATGAAGGAAATGCTCCTCAGGCTGAAGACGGTCCTGAAAGACCCCCCCTACAACTTCATCCTGCACACCGCCCCCCCGCAGCAGCAGAGGCTCGGCAAGCCGGAGTACTGGGGGTCCATAGAATACGACTACCACTGGCATATCGAGCTGGTCCCGCGGCTCACCCAGATCGCCGGGTTCGAATGGGGCACCGGCTTCTACATCAACCCCACCTCCCCCGAGGACGCCGCGGCCTTCCTGAGGGAAGCGGAGATTTAGAGGTTCATGCATGAAGATTCTGTTCGTCGCTTCCGAGGTTACCCCCTTCGCCAAAACCGGCGGTCTGGCCGACGTTGCCGGGTCGCTGCCGAAGGAGTTGAAGCGGATGGGACACGACGTCCGCATCATCCTCCCCTTTTATTCATGCGTGGCGCAAGGGGGATTCGCCGTCAGCGACAGCGGGCAGGCCATCGGCGTGCGGCTCGGCACCGCCACGGAAACCGGTGTGGTCCGCCAAACCGACCTGGACGGCATTCCCGTCTATCTCCTGGAGAACGGGAAATTTTTCCGCCGCGATTTTCTCTACGGCACCCCTGACGGCGATTATCCGGACAACCCGCAGCGCTTCGCCTTTTTTTGCCGGGGAGTGCTGGAATTCCTCAGGCAGACGGATTTCCGGCCCGACGTCCTCCACTGCCACGACTGGCAAACCGCCCTTGTTCCGATCCTCCTCCGGCATGAATACGGCGACGACCCTCTTTTTGCCGCACGCGCGGTTCTCTTCACCATCCACAATCTCGCCTATCAGGGGCTTTTCCCGCAGGATGCGCTGGAGGAAATGGGACTCGATCCGTCGTACTTCACCATCGACCGCCTGGAGTACTACGGCAGTATCAACCTGATGAAAGGGGCCATACTGACCGCCGACCTGGTCACCACCGTGTCGGAGAGCTACTGCCGGGAGATCCGGACACCGGAGTTGGGGTGCGGCCTGGAAGGGGTCCTGGATGTGCGCCGGGATGACCTCTTCGGCATCCTCAACGGCCTGGATTACGCGGAATGGGACCCAGCAACCGACGGGGATATTGCCAGCACGTTCACGGCCGAAAGCCTCGAAGGGAAAGCCGCCGACAAGCTTGGACTCCAGCGCCTGCTCGGCCTGGAACAATCGGCGGAAATTCCTCTGGTGGGGCTCGTCTCGCGCCTGTCGGCCCAGAAGGGGTTCGATCTCATCGCGGAGCTTCTGCCGAAGCTCGCCAAGGCAAAGCTGCAACTCGTGATTCTCGGTACCGGTGAAGAGAAATTCGTCCGGCTCCTGACCGGCGCCGCGGGGCAGAAAACCAAAAACATCTCGTTCAATTTCGGGTTCGACACCTCCCTGGCGCACAGGATTTATGCCGGCTGCGACATCTTTCTCATGCCGTCCCACTATGAACCGTGCGGCCTCGGCCAGCTCATCGCCCTGCGCTACGGGACCGTGCCGGTGGTGAGAAAAACCGGCGGCCTGGCCGATACCGTTCTCGACCCGCACGAGAGCCGTGAACCGACCGGCTTTTCCTTTACCGAATACACCTCCGCCGCCCTCTGGAAAACCATCAAACGGGCCCTTCTGGCCTGGAAAAACAGGGATCGCTGGGGAAAAATCGTCCGCCGGGGGATGCTGCTCGATTTTTCGTGGCATCATTCGGCGCAGAGCTACGAAGTGCTCTATCGCCGCGCGATAGAGAAAAAGAGAGGTGAGGTATGAGTGGGGAAATAAATGACCTGGAAGCGTTGAGCGACGAAATCCGGAAAATCATCTCCGACAACGAGAAGTTCCTCTCCCGGGTGATGGATGAGGATTTCGAACCGGATGAAGAGGAGGCAGACGAGGAAGAAATATTAACGGAACTGTGACGACGGCCTTGTCCGCTGGTCAAAAAAATCCCCCGGGAATCGCCTCCCGGGGGATTTTTCATACAGGCATCAGCCGCGGTGTATCAATGTTCCTTACCCTGTCCCTCTTTGCCGGCCTCCTCCTTGGCGAGGACCCCGTGGCAGTCGGTGCAGTTGGTCTTGACGAGTTCGGTCCCGATGTCGACCGGATGGGTGAATTTCGTGACCACCGAGCCGGGCGCAACGTTCTCCTGCTTCTGGCCGATCACCGTGTGGCAGAGGTTGCAGTCCTTCGGGATCACCTTGCCGTCCGCCGATTTGTGCTTGCCGTCGTGGCAGCGGAAGCAGCCCGGGAAGTAGAGGTGGCCGATGTTGTCGGGATAGGTGTTCCAGGAAACCTTCATTTTCGGGAAGAAGTTCCTCGTGTAGATCTTCTGCACCTCATCGACCGCCTGCTTGATCGCGGCGGCCTTCTGGGTGACCAGTTTGGGATAGCTGGCGGCGTAGTAGTCGGGTATCCCCTTGGCGATGGCCGCCTGTGCATCTTCCTCGCTCTTGTAGGTCTTGGTCAGAAGATCGACCGCCACCTTTTTCATATAGGGGAGGGAGGCGTCGATCCGGCCTGAGGCGAAGCTTTCGTCCATCTCCCGGCTCGGCGAACGGTAGATGTGGGTCGGCCGGTTGTGGCAGTCGATGCAGTCCATCAGCCGCTTCTCCCCTTTGGCAATCTCTTCCTTGGTGAGCGGTTTCTCGGTGTCGATATACTCGACGACCTTGCCGTCTTTGTCCTTCACCATGATGTAGGGAAGCTCCTGGCGCTTTTTGTCACGGGCCACATAGTAGACCTCTTTTTCGATGTGACCGTGAATCCCCCTGTCTTCGGGCGCCTTTGGAGTTACCCCGATCTTGAGGATCATGTTGATCTCCCGCGGGGTGTTCTGCTCATTGGGCGCGTAGTGGTAAAACACGATCTGCCGCCCGGGGTAGAACTTCTGCGGCCAGTGGCAATGCTCACAGGTATCCCGGGCCGGGCGCAGGTTTTCGATCGGCGTTTCGATCGGGGTCGGATAGACGTGCATCGCAACCGCGTAGAGCTGCCTCATCCCGGAAATCTTGGCCTTCACATACCAGGCCGCGCCGGGGCCGACGTGGCATTCCACGCAGCGGACGTTCGCGTGCGGCGAATTGCTCCAGGCGGTGTGCTCCGGCTGCATGGGGATGTGACAGAGCTCGCCGCAGAAGGTGGTCGATTCGGTGAACTCATACCCCTTGATGGTGGCCACCGTGATGATGAGGACGAAGATTACGGAGGACGCTATGAAGAAGATGAACAGGTGGCGCTTGTGGGGGTCGTTGAGGTCGA
Organism: Geobacteraceae bacterium; assembly: GCA_036518435.1. GTDB lineage: Bacteria > Desulfobacterota > Desulfuromonadia > Geobacterales > Geobacteraceae > JAMPXD01. The sequence goes on along the minus strand of DATDNF010000034.1, from coordinate 84,763 downwards.
TCCGCGGAAAGGTGGGGATTTCCCCCGGCGCCATTGTCTGCCGCTGCACCCTGACGCGGTACATGCCGAGCGGCACGAGAAGGAGACCGAAGATCAGCATTCCCGGCAGCATGAAATAGGTAAGTATGCCGATGTACGGGTTTTCAAACCCGGTGATGGCCTCCAGTGCCAGCAGGGCAATGATGACGCCCGTGGCGACCACGGCCAGCAGTATCCCGACGAGGCTGATAATATTGTAGATATACCCCTCGCGCTTCGTTGTAGCCATACGACCTCCCCTCACTTCGCATAGTTTATGTATAAATTAAATTATAATCATGTTGCGTTGCACAATAATCGCAACAATTTACAATGATGAAGGCGATCTTGTCAAACCAAAAGTATACCGTCAGGCCTTCGGAATGTTCAAATAGTTCTTGATTATTAATATCGCAATATATTAAATGATAATATATTATCTGCGCGTTTCGTTCGCATTGCAACCATTTTGCGTCCGGCCCGCAAAATCTCCCGGACATGTTGCATCATCCGGTGAACAATTTCGACTGTTGCAACAGCGCAGCCGCTTTTGTGCCCGGGAACCGGGCGGAACCGCTCGCCAACGCGTGCCTGGCCGCTCCGGCACGGGTTCGGGCCGTCGCACCGCCGTACTGCAAAAGGACAGGGTTATGAAAGAGAGAAGGGTTAAATCGACCAACTACTACGAATATCTGGCAACGATCCTGGACAGTGTTGCAGACGGGGTTTTTACTGTGGACGAGGAGATGCGGATCGCCTCGTTCAACCGGGCAGCCCAGGAGATCACCGGGTTTACCGCCGAGGAGGCGCTGGGGCGCAAGTGCCACGAGGTGTTTCGCACCGGCATCTGCTTTTCGACCTGCCCCATCCGCGAGGCACTGGAATCGGGAGAGGCCGTGGTCAACCGGGAAGTGGACATCATCGACAAGCATAACCGCAAGGTCCCCATTTCGGTGAGCGCGTCGGTGTTGCGCAATTCCCATGGGCAGGCCGTCGGCGGAGTGGAAACCTTCCGCGACCTCTCCCTTATCTATATCCTGAAACGGGAGATCAAGGAGAAGTATTCGTTTCGCGATCTCGTCAGCCGCAACCCGGTAATGCGCCGTTTGTTCTACATCCTTCCCGACATCGCCGCCAGCGAGGCCACGGTCCTTCTGAACGGAGAGAGCGGCACCGGCAAAGAGCTGTTCACCAAGGCCGTGCACGATCTCAGCCCGCGCCGGGAAGGACCGCTGGTGGTGGTAAACTGCGGCGCCCTCCCCGAACAGCTTCTCGAGTCGGAGATATTCGGGGTAAAACGCGGAGCCTATACCGGCGCCGTCGAGAACCGCCCCGGACGACTGGAACTCGCCCAGGGAGGGACCCTCTTCCTCGACGAAATCGGCGACCTTCCTCTCGCCCTGCAGGTCAAGCTGCTCAGGGTCCTGGAAAACAAGGAATACCAGCCCCTAGGCGGAAGGCATCAGCTCAAGGCGGACGTCCGCTTTGTCTGCGCCACCCACCGGGACCTTGAAACGATGGTGGAAGAGGGATCGTTCCGGCGCGACCTCCTGTTCCGCATCAACGTGGTGACCCTGAAAATCCCTCCCCTGCGCGAGCGCACCGAAGACATTCCCCTCCTGATAGACATCGCCCTCGACCGCTTCAACCAGCGCTACGGCAAAAAAATCCGCGGGTTTTCTTCCGAAGCGTTGCAGCTGCTCCTCAACCACAACTACCCGGGCAATGTGCGAGAACTCCTGAATATCGTGGAACAGACCGTTATCCTCTGCCGTGGCGGGGAAATCGGCGTCGAGCAGCTTCCCTCGGCCTTTTCCCTCACCGCCCGCGCCGATGAACCGTCTCCCGCCTCACCCGGCTCCTTCACCAGGGAACACCTGGCCGAACTTCTCACCCGCCACAACGGGAACCGGTCGCAGGTCGCCCGCGAGCTGGGCGTGGACAGGACGACTCTCTGGCGCTGGATCAAGCGCCTCAATCTCGACAAACAGTAGCATACCGTTGCGGCCGTTGCAACACCCGCTCCCCCAATGCAACAAGTGTTGCATGCCCGCAATTTACCTTTGCAAATCAGTATGTTGTGATGCGTGCGCTGTGCCGATGTTGCATCGCGCACGCCGTTGCACCCCAGCACACCCCTTCCGTTTGTTGCAGCTGCAACACCCCTCACCACTGCAATCCCCCCCGAACGACGCGAGTCATCGCCTGTAACATACCGGTTTAACGCGGTGAATTTTTTTATATAGCCTCTTTATTGCAAATCGGCACGCCATTTGGAATAGGGAAGGTCATGAAGACAAATCATCGCCAGAACGATTCGAATATGACGCGCATTGCCGTTCCTTATTACGGGGCCCTGTCTTTGCCCCCCTCCGGCTTGTCGCGGGTGTTTTTCATGGTCGAGGTCAAGCCGGAAAACAAGTCGGTCGACAATATCAGCCTGCAGGTATGGAATCCGAAAAAAGAGCCGAACTTGTCATCCTGGCTGCGGCAGCTCGGCACGAACGGCGTGATTTGCAACGACAATCCCTCGCAATACGAAGTGGCACTGAATGCCGAGGGGATCTGGATCCAATGGAAGCAGGAGGGAGAGGTTCACGAAGTCGTGGAGAGATGGCTGCAAAGCAAACCCGGGGGAAGCCAGAAGCCGGCGCTTGAAAAGCCCGCTCACCCGACCATGACCTGCGCCCTGAACCCGGCGTGGCAGTTGGGTTAAGGCTATTTTCGGCAATGTCCTGAACAATGAGGTGCGTACCGGTCGCGCCTCGCAATTTCCCGGCATTGCACAAAATACACGAGAAACAACAACTAAAAAATCCAGAAGGAAAGGAAGAAGTAAACCATGGCAAACAGTATCAACACCACGAGCATTTCTTTGAACGCCATCGAGAGCATGGTCATTGGAAGGCTGAAATCGGGGAGCAAAGGCTACTACCTGCTCCTGGCCCTCTTCGGCATGCTCGCAGCGGTTGCAGCGGGCCTGGGGGTCCAGGCAATGATCAAGGGACACGAGCATTTCTACAACGTCACCCGCGAAATGCCGTGGGGGATACTCATCATCACCTATGTCTTCTTCGTGGTGACCTCCACCGGCCTTTGCCTGGTTTCGTCGATCGGTCACGTTTTCGGCATCCAGGACTTCATGCCGATTGCAAAACGATCGGTCTTCCTGTCGATCGCCACGATCCTTTCCGGATTTTTCGTGATCGCCTTCGAGATCAAGATCCCCTGGCGGATGGCAATCTACAACGTGATCTCCCCCAACATCACGTCCAACATCTGGTGGATGGGTACCCTCTACGGGGTTTACCTGATGCTCATGTTCGCCGAGTTCGTCTTCCTCAACCTCAATATTCACAAGCCCGCGGTAATCTGCGGCTTCAGCGGCTCGGTCGCCGGCATTGCCGCCCACAGCAACCTCGGCGCGGTGTTCGGTCTTCTCATGGGTCGCGAGTTCTGGCACGGCCCCTTCATGCCGATTTACTTCATCACCTCCGCCATGATGACCGGCTGCTCCGTCATCATCGTCTTCCACGTTCTCGCCGCCAAGGTGAACAACGAGCGGATGGATGCCGGCATGAAACGCGCCCTGGAAGTGACCACCAAGGTCGGTATCCTGCTGATCTGCATCATCGCGTTCTTCACCACCTGGAAGATGGTTTCCGGTATCGCCGGCGAGCCGGGGGGCAAGTACGAAGCGGTCATGGCCCTCGTCAACGGCCCGTATGCCTTCAACTTCTGGGTATTGGAGGTAGGGATGGGCATGGTGCTCCCGCTCGTGCTCTTCACCCTCTCCAAAGGCAAGAACCTCTCGATGATGTTCGTGGGCGCGGCGTCCATGATCGTCGGCATCTTCGTCATGCGCTACGATCTCGTCATGGTGGGGCAGATCGTGCCGGTCTTCCACGAGCTCGGCGTCAACGAATACAAGCATCTGCTGCAGTACACTCCCTCTCTCTACGAAATGCTCATCGCTTTCGGCGGGGTCGCCATGACGATGTTCCTGTTCCTCCTTGGCGAAAAGCTTTTTGCCGGGCACAAGGTGGAAGCGCACGAAGGCCACCATTAGACTGGATGGCTTGGCAGCATACAGTTCGATCAATTCTTACTTTTCGATAGGGGATACGACATGTTTACCAAGATGAAACTCGACAACCTGAAAAACGAAGGGGTGGAAAACGTTACCATGAAGGAACGCCGCGATTTCCTGAAGATGGGGCTCGCCATTACCGGGATCTTTGCCGGAGGGACCATCCTCTCCGCGGTGTCCAGCATGAACAAGGTCTTCGCCTCTTCCGAGGAATTTGCCAGCAAGTATCCGTACAAACCTCACTACAGCATGGTCATCCACCAGGACCGCTGCATCGACTGCGAACGGTGCGTGGAGGCGTGCGCCGCCACCAACAGCGTCCCCCACGAGGCGTATCGCACCAGGATACTGGAGAAGGACGTCCCCGACGCCATCGGCCAGAAGCGGGAATTCATCCCGGTGCTCTGCAACCAGTGCAACCTCCCCCAGTGTACCCGGGTCTGCCCGACCAAGGCAACCTACAAGAACCCTAAAAACGGGATCGTCATGATGGACATCGCCAAATGCATCGGCTGTCTGACCTGCCAGGAAAGTTGCCCCTATAACGCCCGCTATTTCAACGAAGAGAAGAAGGCGGTCGACAAATGCAACTTCTGCTTCGACACCCGCCTCTCGAAAGGGGAACAGCTGACCGGCTGCGCCGCCGCCTGTCCGGCCAAGTGCCGCATCTTCGGCGACCTTTCGGACCAGGGGAGCGACGTCTACAAAACCGTGCACCAGATCGAGAAAGCCGTCTGGGTGCTCCGCCCCGAGGCGGGGACCAAGCCGAACGTGTTCTACACCAAGGGTTAACCGAAGAAATCCGCAGCGCATTCACACTAATTTTCACAGGGGTCAAATCAATGAAAAAGTCCATACCCGTCACTGTAACAACCGTCCTGCTGTCGCTCACCCTTGCCGGTACCGGCGGCGCCGGTGAGAACTCGCAGCACGGCGGCGAAATCATCTTCACCAAGCCGGTCAGATCGGTGCAATTCTCCCATAAAGCCCATGTCGAACAAAAAGGGCTGACCTGCGACATGTGCCACGCGGGGACCTTCGAAATGCAGGCCCTGAAGGCCCAGGAAAAGCCCGACTTCACCATGGAGTCCCTCTACCAGGGGAAATACTGCGGGGCATGCCACAACGGCACCATGGCCTTCGCCTCCAACACCCGCTGCGCCAGCTGCCATAGCGGCGTAAAGGGAAGCAACGTGGCGCAGAGCCATTGATCGTTGAGGGAAATGCGCGGCACTCGAAAAGCTGCCCGCAACGTTGCTCATCAACAGTCCAATTCATGAGACACCATACAAACAGCGTAAAAAGGAGCTCGCCATGGAAACATTAAAATTCGGTCTGATGCTGACTATCATCCCCTTTTCCCTTATCTGCCTGTTCATCACAATCTGGTGGGCACTGGTCGACATGTCCGTGCGGAAAGTTACCGGGCTGAAAAGGGCCATCTGGAGCATGGTGGTCATTCTGCTGCCGCCGGTCGGCGCCATCCTCTACAACTTCCTGGTACGGCAACCCGCCATCGCCGGGAAATGCCACCCGTCCCCTGCCAGATAACCTTAACCCCAAGCGGTAACGAAAGGAGTTCCCCATGGAAACCATAAAATTCGGTCTGATGCTGACCGTCATCCCCTTTGCCGTCATCTTCCTGTCCATCACCATCTGGTGGGCGCTTGTGGACATGTCCGTGAAAAAGCTCAGCGGCCCGAAACGGACCCTCTGGACGCTGCTGGTCATCCTGCTGCCGCCGGTCGGTTCGCTCCTCTACAACTCGCTGGGCAAGGAGCGGGAAGCCGCACCGACCGCCTGACGCCGCCGGTGCCGGAGAGGACGGGACGTTCCGTCAGCCCGGTGCCGGGTCCCCTCCCCTTCCTTATGATCAGGGGCTGTTCTACAGCCCCTTTTTGTTTCGCAATGCCGCGGGAATGCCCTTTCTTGACAATTAGCGCCGCTTCTGCTAGCCTCCCATCCTAGTTATCCTTCGTGACGACGGTTGGCTGAAAAAACATCTACCGCAAGGAGCAGCAGATGGCGAAAAAACTCTTTATCCCCGGACCGGTCGAGGTCGCGCCGGAGATCCTCCAGGCCATGGCGACCCCGATGATCGGCCACCGCATGCCGGAGTATGCTCTCCTCCACAAAGGGGTAAAGGAAAAACTGAAAAAGGTCCTGTTCACGGAGGAGAGGGTCTTTCTCGCCACGTCCAGCGCCTTCGGCGTCATGGAAGGGGCGGTCCGCAACCTGGTGGGGAAACGGTGCGCCAATTTCTGCAACGGCGCCTTTTCCGACAAATGGCACGATGTCGCCAGGCGCTGCGGCAAGGAAGCGGACCCTTTCAAGGTGGAATGGGGAACCCCGATCACCCCCGAACTGGTGGACCGGGCGCTGGCAACCGGCAAGTACGATGCCGTGACCCTCATCCACAACGAGACGTCAACCGGCGTCATCTCCCCCCTCCCGGAAATAGCCGCGGTTTTGAAAAGATATCCCGACGTCGTCTCCATCATAGACACGGTATCCTCCATGAGCGCCCTGAAAATACCGGTGGATGAGCTCGGTATCGATTGTTGCATCTTCGGGGTGCAGAAGGCCTTTGCCCTGCCGCCGGGACTGGCCGTCTTCACCGCCAGCGAAAAGGCACTGGAAAGGTGCAAGGAGGTTGAAGGGAGAGGCTACTATTTCGACTTTCTCGAATTCGCCGCCAATGATGAAAAGGACAACACCCCTTCGACCCCCTGCATTTCCCAGATTTACGCCATGGACCTGCAGTTGGACCGGATGCTCGCCGAGGGGCTTGAAAGACGGTGGACGCGGCACCGGGAAATGGCCGATCTGGTCCGTAACTGGGTCGCCGAGAGGGGCTACGGTTTCTTTGCCGATGAGCCGTACCGTTCCGTCACCCTCACCTGCGCCGTCAACAGCAGAAACACCGACCTGGCTGCCCTGAAGAAACGCCTCGGCGAGCGTGGCTACGCCTATGACGACGGCTATGGCAAGATAAAAGGGAAGACCTTCCGCATCCCCCACATGGGGGACATGCAGCGGGCCGATCTCGCGGATTTTCTCGGCGTCATCGACGAAGTGACGGCCACGCTCTGAAATTCAGCACACCATTCCCGGTTTCACCTGCATGGAGCCTATGGAAGAACTGGAAAACGAAAAGGCGGGGAAGATCATCCGGGGGCTCTCCCTCTACCTCCTGAGCGGCGCCGCCGCCTTCAGCCTGGAAGTGATCGTATACGCCGACAAAGGATGGAAACAGGGGATCGCCTGGTGGTTCACCACCTTCCTCGGCATCAGCCTCTGGCTGATTGCCCCCTATGCGGGAATGAGCGCGCTGATCGTCAAGCTGAAACATACGCTGCGCCAGGAAATTGTCCTGCTGTTCGGTTCGCTGGGGATCGTGGCGTTCGGCATATCCATTCTTTTCGAGGGTTTCTTCGTACACAACGACCCGCGCAGCTGGATACTGTACGTGCTGATCCCCATCTACCAGTGGATTGCCGTGGCGGGTGCGGCGGCCCTCAGGTACTCGATCGGCAAACAAGCGCGATGAGCACGCGTGTACCGCTCGATCCGGGTTGACAAACATGAAATGTAGGGTATCTACAAAGGTAACCATGACGAACGCGATAGGAAATCCGAGCCGCCGTACCATTGTCTGCGTCTGCCTTGCCGCCATGCTTGTCTGTTTTACGTGGTTGCGGGTTTCTCCCGCCCATGCGGGTGAAAGTAAAGAAGGCGTCCTCGCCACCTCTCTCATAAAGGAAGTAATCGCGGCATACGGCGGGGAAGAGGCCTTGGCGCGAATCACGTCGGTGTACACGAAAGGGTCGATCGAAGCCTTCATGCGCGGCGACAAGGGAGTTTCTACCCGCTACTTCAAGCGCCCCAGGAAACTGCGGGCAGAACTCGTCTATCAGCACTCGTCCGAAACACGGATACTCAACGGCTTTCGCGGCTGGCGGGGGAGTAACGGCGAACTCGCGGAAGTGCACGGCCCCCCCTACCTGGCCATGGCCTACCAGTATAAATACCTGGACCTCCCCTTCGGCTTTCTCGACGCGGGATACAAAATTACCTATCTTGGACGCGGGAGTCTGCGCGGCGTTCCGGTAGAGACCCTCCAGCTCCTGGACAACGAAGGGACTGTCATGCGGGTCTCCATCGATGCCGGGACGCACCTGATCGCACGGGTGGTCGGCGCCTTCGGCTTTGGAGGAAGGGAAGTCGAACTCGCCGCAGAGTTTTCCGACTATCGTGCTGTGGGAGGGGTCAAATTTCCTTTCAGGGTCACCAATTACAGCGGCGAAAACAAGATTGCCGAGATCGCGGTTACCGACCTCAGGGCAAACCAGGAGATGCCGGATTCGGTATTTCAACCGTAGCCAGGAAAAAGGAGGTTGCCATGAAGTGTCCCAATTGCGGGGAAAGAACGGCGGTAGAGGTCGACATGCATTCATCGGGATTCAGTGCCGACGAGTCTCCCGTCAAGGAATGCGGGGCCTGCGGCCTCGTCTGGCGGATCAAAATTGCGGGAGATGCGAGAGAAATCGACATCATCAAGCCCGGCAAGGAACAGAAACCGTAGAGACGCATTGCATGCGCCTCTACGTCGATTTTTCTACACCGGTTCGAATAAATCCTTCCCGGCTCCGCAGAGCGGACAGACCCACTCTTCCGGCAGCTCTTCGAAGGCGGTCCCCGGATCTATGCCGTTATCCGGGTCTCCTTCCGCCGGGTCATAGATATACTGACAGATAGTGCATCGCCACTTTTGCATTCAATCCCCTCCCTGACAGCCTGCCTTTTCACAGGCCAACCGTGATTGTCGGTGCCCATGACTCGCCCATGCAGCACGTCCCGGCACCTTGCGGCCTCTCATGACCGTTTGCATTGAATTCTAGCAGCGCATTTATCCCTGTCAACAGCCATCCCCCTGTGAATGCCACTCGTCAATTTACCTTGCTTTTACAAAACGATGTGATATTTTAGCAAAAATAAAAATTTGCATGCAGGGGGAAAAAGAGCGGCATGACTTACGAGGTCAAGAACGAGCAATTACGGAATTGGGTAGAGGAAGTTGCGGCGTTATGCGAACCCGACACGATTCATTGGTGCGACGGATCGCCCCAGGAATACGATGCACTCTGCAATCAACTGGTACTGAGCGGCACCTTCCGGAAGCTGAACGAGGAGAAGCGTCCCAACAGTTACCTGGCTTGGTCGGACCCGAGCGACGTGGCCCGGGTGGAAGACCGGACTTTCATCTGCAGTCTCGCCAAACAGGATGCGGGGCCGACCAACAACTGGGTGCATCCGAAAGAGATGAAAAAAACCCTGCACGCCCTGTTCAAGGGGTGCATGCGCGGCCGGACGATGTATGTCATTCCCTTCAGCATGGGACCGCTCGGTTCCCCCATCGCCAAAATCGGGGTGGAAATATCCGATTCCCCCTATGTTGCCGTGAATATGAGCATCATGACGCGCATGGGGAAAGCCGTCCTCGACGTGCTGGGCGATGGCGAGTTCGTGCCCTGCCTGCATTCGGTGGGAGCCCCGCTGCACCCGGGGCAGCAGGACGTTCCCTGGCCCTGCAACAAGGAAAAGTACATCGTTCATTTCCCCGAAGAACGTTCTATCTGGTCCTTCGGCAGCGGCTACGGCGGGAACGCCCTCCTTGGCAAGAAATGCCTCGCCCTCAGGATCGCCTCCAAAATCGGCCACGATGAAGGATGGCTGGCCGAGCACATGTTGATCCTCGGGGTCGAGTCCCCGGAGGGGGAGAAGACTTACGTCGGCGCTGCCTTCCCCAGCGCCTGCGGCAAGACGAACTTCGCCATGCTCATCCCCCCCAAGACCTTCCAGGACAAGGAGTGGAAAGTCACCACGATCGGCGACGACATCGCCTGGATCAAGCCCGGCCCCGACGGCCAGCTCTATGCCATCAATCCGGAGGCGGGCTACTTCGGCGTCGCCCCCGGCACGTCGGCAAAGACGAACCCCAACGCGATGGCCTCCTGCGCCGCCAACACCATCTTCACCAACGTGGCCCTGACCCCGGACGGCGACGTCTGGTGGGAGGGGATGACCGACGAACCGCCTGCCCAGCTGACCGACTGGCAGGGGGCACCCTGGGCCCCCGGCTGCGGCAGAAACGCCGCGCACCCCAACTCCCGCTTCACCGCCCCGGCCGGCCAGTGCCCCTCCATCGACCCGGACTGGGAGAATCCCAAGGGGGTCCCCATCAGTGCCATGATTTTCGGTGGCCGGCGCAGCAACGTGATCCCCCTGGTCTATCAGTCCCTCAACTGGCCGTTCGGCGTTTACCTGGCGGCGACCATGGGGTCGGAAACCACCGCCGCCGCGGTCGGAAAGATCGGCGACGTGCGGCGCGACCCGATGGCAATGCTCCCCTTCTGCGGCTACCACATGGCCGACTATTTCAACCACTGGCTGCAGGTGGGGCGCACCACCCCGAAACCGCCCCGCATCTTCAGCGTCAACTGGTTCCGCAAGGATGCCAACGGCAAATTCCTCTGGCCGGGCTTCGGCGAGAACATGCGGATCCTGAAATGGATCGTCGACCGGGTGCACGGCAGGGCGGCTGCCGTCGAAAGCCCGCTCGGATGGATGCCGCGCTACGAAGACCTGGACTGGGACGGCCTGGACAAGGTCAGCCGCGAGCAGTTCAACGAGTTGACCTCGGTCGATCGCGACCTCTGGAAGGATGAGATCCTTTCCCACGAGGAGCTCTTCATCCGGATGTACGACCGTCTCCCCAAGGAGTTCCTGCATATCCGCGAACTCATCCTTTCCAGCCTCTGGCGCTCCCCGGAGCACTGGGAACAGTACGATCCCACTGCGGTGAGCAACTATTTCGACTGAAGTCTTACCCGTACCTGCCCGCCACTGTCAGCACCCGGCCAGCCCCGGCTCGTACCTGCCTTTGCAGGTGGCCGGGGCTGGCCTTTTTTTATGGGGAGGCACGTCTTCGTTGTCAGGCCATCCGCCGCACCGGCTTGCTTTGGCCCGAAAATCTGGCAAGCTCTTACATGCATCGATGCGAACATATTCAGAGGAGGACCGAACAATGAAACTCAATGACATAACCAGGGGCACGGGACTCGAAGAGCACGGCATCACCAATGCCGACCTTATCTACTGGACGCCTCCCACCGCAGTCCTGTACGAGCAGATCGTCAAGCGGGGCGAAGGGCTGGTGACCCACCTGGGAGCGGTTGCGGTGAAGACCGGGCACTACACCGGGCGGGCGGCCAACGAGAAGTTCATCGTCGATGAACCCGCCAGCCATGACCATATCAACTGGGGGGAGGTGAACCGCCCCTTTGACCCCGTAAAGTTCGACGAACTCTACAAAAGGATGCTCGCCTACATGCACGGCAAGGACCTGTTCGTGCAGGACTGCTTTGCCGGCGCGAGTCCCGACCACCGCCTGCCGGTCCGGGTAATCACCGAAAAGGCCTGGCACTCGTTGTTTGCCCGGAACATGTTCGTGCGGGCCACGCCGGAGGAGCTCCCCCGTCACAAGCCGGCCTTCACCGTCATCGACTTGCCCGCATTTCACGCCATCCCCTCGCTTGACGGCACCAACACAGAAACCTTCATCATCGTCAACTTTGCCAGGAAGCTGATCATTATCGGCGGCACCAGCTACGCCGGCGAAATCAAAAAGTCGATTTTCACCATTCTCAACTACCTCCTCCCCCGCGACAAACGCGTCCTCTCCATGCACTGCTCGGCCAACGCCGGAGAACAAGGGGATGTGGCCATCTTCTTCGGCCTCTCCGGCACCGGGAAGACCACCCTGTCCGCCGACCCGAAGCGCGCCCTGATCGGCGACGACGAGCACGGCTGGGACGACGCGGGAGTGTTCAACTTCGAGGGGGGGTGCTACGCCAAGATCATCAGGCTCTCCCGGGAGTCGGAGCCGGAGATCTACGAGACCACCCGGAGATTCGGCACCATCCTGGAAAACGTCGCCATCGACACGGTGAGCCGCCGGGTCGACCTGGACGACGACTCCTTCACCGAAAACACCCGCGCCTCCTATCCGATCACCCACATCCCGCACATCGTCCCGACCGGCATGGGGGGCCACCCAACCAACGTCATCATGCTCACCTGCGATGCCTTCGGCGTCCTGCCGCCGATCGCCAGGCTGACTCCTGAACAGGCGATGTACCACTTCCTCTCCGGCTACACCGCCAAGGTGGCCGGCACCGAGGCAGGGGTCACCGAGCCGCGGGCGGCATTTTCCACCTGTTTCGGCGCCCCGTTCATGGCGCTCCACCCTTCGGTCTACGCGGAGCTCCTCAAGGAAAAGATCGCCCGGCACAAGGTTGACTGCTGGCTGGTCAACACCGGCTGGAGCGGCGGCGGTTACGGCGTGGGGAGCAGGATGCGGATCGCCTATTCCCGTGCCCTGGTCGATGCCGCCATCGACGGGACCCTGGCTGACGGCGAATTCGAGAAAGAGCCGTTCTTCGGCCTGATGATCCCGAAAGCATGCCCGGGAGTACCGGCAGAGGTACTGAACCCGCGCAACGTCTGGGCGGACAGGACCACCTACGACGAAACAGCGAAAGGGCTCGTGGAGAGATTCCGCAAGAACTTCGCACAGTACGCGGGGTATGTTTCCGAACAGGTTGCCGGCGTTCTTTGAGATTGGCAAAGGAACATCCGAAGCGCGGGGAGCGAATAGATTTTATTCGCTCCTTTTTTGTGCAAAAACACGTGCGGCTTCAAAACTTTTTCATCACGAATACAGGCGCATGCGCTTGAAGAAAAAAGAACTTGTTCTATTATTATAATTAAAGCCGCTGTCATTAAATAATCGGCAACAATTTCCCTTGACAAAAGCTCGGAATTTTGCAAAACATCGTCTCATTATATTACCATCGAATCGTGCTTACTAGGCAAGGGCCATCTCGACTTCCGACACCAATACGCTCCGCGAGACAAGGAGGTTCCTATGGGGAAAAAGGACGATGTAAACAAATCCGATTCAGTAGAACAGTATTTTGATTTACCCCGGATACTGGAAGAACGAGGTGTCACCCGTCGCGACTTCATGAAATTCTGCACCGCGATGTCCGCCGCGCTCGCCCTTCCCGTGACGTTTGCCCCGAAGATCGCCCAGGCGCTCGACGAGGTGAAGCGCCCCACCCTGGTCTGGCTGGAGTTCCAGGACTGCGCCGGCGACACCGAGGCGCTCCTGCGGGCCGCCAACCCGACCGTGGCGGAGATTGTCCTGGACATCCTGTCGGTCGACTACCACGAGACCATCATGGCGGCGGCGGGGTTCCAGGCGGAAGAGGCGCTCGCCAAGGTGGTGAAGGAGCAGAAGGGTAAATACATCGCGGTTGTGGAGGGGGCCATCCCCCTGAAGGACGGCGGCGTCTACTGCTGCGTCGCGGGCCGAGCGGCGGTCGATACCGCCCGCGAAGTGTGCGGCAACGCCCTCGCCACGGTGGCGGTCGGCACCTGCGCCACCTTCGGCGGCATCCCGGCCGCCGCGCCCAACCCGACCGGCGCGGTCGGCGTGAAAACTGCGGTCCCCGGCGCCACAGTGATCAACCTCCCCGGCTGCCCGCTCAACGCGGACAACCTGACGGCAACCATCGTCCACTTCCTGGTATTCGGCAAGCTCCCCGCCACCGACAGCCTCGGCCGTCCCCTCTTCGCCTACGGCAAGCGTATCCACGACAACTGCGAGCGCCGCCCCCACTTCGACGCGGGGCAGTACGTGGAAAAATGGGGCGATACCGCCCACCGGAAGGGGCACTGCCTGTACAAGATGGGGTGCAAGGGACCGGAAACCTACCACAACTGCCCGATCCAGAGATACAACGAGAAGACCAACTGGCCGGTCGGCTCGGGGCACGGCTGTGTCGGCTGCTCGGAGCCGCAGTTCTGGGACACCATGACGCCGTTCTACCGGCGGTTGCCGCACGTGCCGGGCTTCGGCATCGAGACCACCGCCGACAAGATCGGCCTCGGCATCGCGACGGCGACGGCCGTGGCGTTCGGCGCCCACGGGGTGATCAGCGCATTCCGCCATGGAGACGATTCCGAAGGGGCAAAGGAGGATTGATAGATGGCCAAGATCGTCGTAGATCCGATTACCAGAATTGAAGGGCATCTCCGCATCGAGGCGGAAGTACAGGGAGGAAGGGTCACCGACGCCTGGAGCAGCAGCACCATGTTCCGCGGCATCGAGAAGATCCTCCAGGGCCGGGACCCGCGTGACGCCTGGTACTTCACCCAGCGTTTCTGCGGCGTCTGCACCACGGTGCATTCCATCGCCTCCATCAGGGCGGTGGAAAACGCCCTGAACGTCAAGGTCCCTCCCAACGCGGAACTGATCCGGAACATCATCATCGGCATCCAGAATGTCCAGGACCACGTGATCCACTTCTACCACCTGCACGCCCTCGACTGGGTCGACATCACTTCAGCGCTCAAGGCGGACCCGGCGAAGACGGCGGCGCTCGCCGCCTCCATCTCCGACTGGCCGCTCAACTCCCCCACCTATTTCAAGGGGGTGCAGGAGAAGCTGAAGGCCTTCGTCGCCAAGGGGAGGCTCGGCCCCTTCGCCAACGCCTACTGGGGACACCCCGCCTACAAGCTCCCGCCGGAGGCGAACCTGATGGCCACCGCCCACTACCTGGAGGCGCTGGAGTGGCAGAAGGACGTGATCAAGATCCACGCCATCCTCGGGAGCAAGAACCCCCACCCCCAGACCTTCCTGGTAGGGGGAATGGCGATCCCCATCGATCCCGACTCCCAGAACGCCCTCAACGCCGAGAAGCTGGAGGAGATCAAGCGGCTCCTCGCCAAGGCGCAGGAGTTCGTGGAGAAGGTCTACATCCCCGACCTCCTGGCGGTCGCCTCCTTCTACAAGGAGTGGGCGGCCATCGGCGGCGGGGTGGGCAACTACCTCTGCTACGGCGAGTTCCCCGACCCCATGAACGGGAAACTCTGGCTCCCGGCCGGGGTCATCATGAACAAGGGGATCACCAAGGTGCAGCCGGCGGACCAGAAGAAGGTCGCCGAGTATGTGGACCATTCCTGGTACGAATACGGCACCGGCGCCGGCAAGGGGCTCCACCCCTGGGAGGGGGAATCGGAGGGGAAATACACCGGCCCCAAGCCCCCCTACCAGAACCTCGACACCAACGGCAAATACTCGTGGGTCAAGGCCCCGCGCTACGACGACCAGCCGATGGAGGTCGGTCCCCTGGCCCGGGTGCTGGTCGCCTACGGCTCGGGGCAAAAAGAGGCAAAGGACGCGGTGGACGGCGTCCTGAAGAAACTCGGCGTGGGACCCGAGGCGCTCTTCTCCACCTTGGGCCGTACCGCCGCCCGCGGCATCGACTGCCTGTTGATCGCCCGGGAAACCCCGAAATGGCTCGACCAGCTGATCGACAACATCGGCAAGGGTGACTACGCGGCGCATAACGGCGAGAAGTGGGACCCCGCCACCTGGCCCGCCGAGGCCTCAGGATACGGCTGGCACGAGGCGCCGCGCGGGGCGCTGGGCCACTGGATCAGGATCAAGGACCAGAAGATCCTCAACTACCAGGCGGTGGTCCCTTCCACCTGGAACGCCTCCCCCCGCGACGCCAAGGGGCAAAGGGGGCCGTACGAGGCGGCGCTGGTCGGGACACCGATGGCTGACCCGAACAAGCCGCTGGAGATCCTGCGCACCATCCACTCCTTCGACCCCTGCCTCGCCTGCGCGGTCCACGTGCTGGACGCCACGGGAAACGCGATGGTGAAGGTCAACGTGCTTTAGTAAGTTAGAAGTCCTGTTCTGCCATTTTCAGGCGGAACAGGACTTCGTTAACGCACTTATCCTGTTTATCGGGCTAGGAGGCCCCCATGGGAAAAGACGGCCTGTATGAAAAGTATGTCTGGGAAGTGCCGGTGCGGGTCACCCACTGGGTGAACTTCCTCGCCATCGTCACCCTCTCCGCGACCGGCATCTACATCGGCACCGCCAAAACCCTGGCGCAGGAGCCCTCCCGCTTCGTCATGGGATGGATCAGGTTCGTCCATTTCACGGCGGCCTACGCCTTCTCCGTCAGCGTGCTGGCCCGCATCTACTGGATGCTCGTGGGGAACAAATACGCCTCCTGGCGGGAGTTCTTACCCTTCCTCTCGTCCGCAGGGAGGCGCAACATGCTGGAGACCTTCAAGTACTACACGTTCATCGGCAAGAAAGCGCCCCACCCCGTGGGGCACAATGCCCTGGCCGGCACCGCCTACTCCGCCGTGTTCACCCTCTACCTGGTCATGATGGGGACCGGCTTCGCCCTCTATGCCGAGCACGCCCCCCGGTCGTTCATGCACAAGGCGACCGGGTGGCTGTTCCTGCTCTTCTCCAACCAGGGGATGCGCCTTACCCACCACATGGTGATGTGGCTCCTGATCGCCTTTGCCATCCATCACGTCTACAGCGCCTGGCTGATGGACGTCAAGGAGCGGGGCGGGGTGATGTCGAGCATATTCAGCGGCTACAAACCCGTAAAAGCAGAGGAGTGAGGCGATTTGTCGATTCTGGTCCTGGGGATAGGAAACCTCATCATGTCGGACGACGGCGTCGGGGTGAGGGTCGTGCAGCTTCTGGCGGAGCGCTACCGATTCCCTCCGCGCGTGACGGTCCTGGACGGCGGGACCCTCGGCCTGGACCTCCTGCCGAGGCTGGAAGGGGTGGCAAGGCTCCTGGTGGTGGACGCGGTGGAGACCGGCCAGCCGCCGGGCACCGTGGTGAGGCTTGCGGGGGACGAGGTGCCGATCGTCCTGGAAACCAAGGTCTCCCCCCACCAGATGGGGCTGAAGGACCTCCTGGCGGTCGCCATGCTGCAGGGGTTCGCACCCCGCGAGATGGTCCTCTGGGGGGTGCAGCCGGCGCTGATCGACATGGGGATGGAGCTGTCGCCCCTCGTTGCGGCCCGGCTCGAACCCCTGGTCCGGCATGTCGTGGCTGAGCTCGACCGCTGGGGTGCCGGCGTGACCCCCGTGTGACAGCGTACGCAGCAAATAACCGTTGCCACAACCCTGCCCGTGCCGCGCAAGCGGCCGGGCATTTTTTTGCGCCCGCAAAGGGGCGCCGACAGGGGAGAAAGGAAACATTTGCATTTTTCCGCCCAACTTTATATAGTGGTTACCACACAGCAGAGCAGAGGAAGAGCATGATACAGAAGATTCTCACCTATCCCGACCCGGAACTGAAGAAGAAATCGGCTCCGGTGACGGTTATCAACGATAAGACCGTCGAGCTCGTCCGGGACATGGCGGAGACCATGTACGCCGCCCCCGGGGTCGGTCTGGCCGCCCCCCAGATCGGCGTTCACCAGCGGGTCGTGGTGATCGACGTTTCCACCAAGGACGAAGCGCCCGAGCTGATCGTCGCCATCAACCCGGCCATCGTCCATGCCGAAGGGGAGTCGTACGAGGAGGAGGGGTGCCTCTCCATCCCGAAATACGCCGCCAACGTCCACCGGCACGCCCGGGTGGTGGTCAAGGCCCTCAACCTTGAGGGGGAGGAGATCACCTTCAAGGCGGAGGGGCTGCTGGCCATCGCCTTCCAGCACGAGATCGACCACCTGGACGGGGTCCTGTTCGTCGACCATATTTCCCCCCTGAAGCGGGAGATGTTCCGCAAGAAATACCGCCGCCTGCGGGAAGACATGCAGGAGCCAGACTGATGCCGCGTTTGCGCCTGGTATTCATGGGGACCCCGGAGTTCGCCTGTCCCACCCTGCAGAAACTGATCGAACGCGGCGAGGAGATCCTGGCGGTGGTCACCCAGCCCGACCGGCCGAAGGGTCGGGGCCAGCAGTTCGCCCCGCCGCCGGTCAAGGTGCTGGCGCAGCAACACGGCATTGCCGTCCTGCAGCCCGTGAAGGTGCGCGCCCCCGAGTTCGTCGAGCAGATGCGTGAGCTCGCCCCCGACCTGATCGTGGTGGTCGCCTTCGGCCAGATCCTCCCCAAGACCCTCCTGGAGATCCCCCGCCACGGCTGCATCAACGTCCACGCTTCGCTGCTCCCCCGCTACCGGGGGGCCGCCCCCATCAACTGGTGCATCATCAACGGCGAGACCGAGAGCGGCGTAACCACCATGCAGATGGACGTGGGGCTCGACACCGGCGACATGCTGGTGAAGAAAGCGACTCCCATCGACCCGGACGAAGACTCGAGCTCTCTCCACGACCGGCTGGCGGCGATCGGCGCCGCGGCGCTGGATGAGACCCTGGGGCTCCTCCTCGCGGAGAAGCTCGTGCCGGAAAAGCAGGACGACGCCCTTTCCTGCTACGCCCCAATGCTCAAGAAGGAGGATGGCCTGATCGACTGGGCAAAGGGGGCGCAGGCAATCAAGAACCTGGTGCGCGGGGTTACCCCCTGGCCGGGGGCGTTCACCCATCTCGACGGGAAGACCGTGAAGGTGTACCGGGCCGCCGTTGGAACCGGCTCCGGGATGCCGGGAACAGTGCTGCGGGCCGACCGGCGGGGGATCGAGATCGCCTGCGGCAGCGGCAGCATCCTAATCGAAGAGCTGCAGCTGGAAGGGCGCAAGCGCCTCGCCGCCGGGGAATTTTTGGCCGGCTGCAAGATCGAACCGGGCACCGTCCTGGGGAACAAGGACGCATCCCGTGACTGATATGCAGAAGCACGTTGCACCCCGCAAGCGTTTGTTCGTGGCGCTCATGGGAGCTACCTGCCTCCTGATCGTCGGAGTCATCTACCTCCTCTGGTGGATACCGACCCGGGGGCTCGCCAACATCCACCCGGATCTCCCCCGTATCGTCGGGCTTGTTTTCGCCGCCCTCTCCGGCATAGCGCTCCTCGGCACCATCCTGCTCGTCCTCACCACCGCCCTCGGCAAGGACATCCTGCTCACCCGCTTCATGCGCGGGGTGGTGATCAAGTTCCTCCTCCCGATGATCGAGTTCCTCGGCACCGCGTTCGGCATCCCCAAGGACACCATCCGCCAGTCGTTCGTCGCCATGAACAACAGCCTGGTCCAGTCCCAGCGGCTGCTGGTGAAGAGCGACCGGATACTCATCCTCCTTCCCCACTGCCTCCAGCTCTTCGACTGCGAGATCAAGGTCACCGGCGACATCAACAAGTGCATCCGCTGTGGCAGGTGCGACATCAAGGGCCTGGCGGAACTGGCGGAGAAGTACCGGATCGACATCTCGGTGGCGACCGGCGGAACCCTCGCCCGGAAGGTGATCATCGAGAAGCGGCCGAAGCTCGTGGTGGCGGTGGCGTGCGAGCGGGACCTCACCTCCGGGATCAAGGACTGCTACCCCCTGCCGGTGATCGGCGTCCTGAACGACCGCCCCTTCGGCCCCTGCTTCAACACCAGGGTGGACGTGGAGAAGATCGACCAGGCGCTGCTGTCGGTGCTCGCCTAGCCGTGCAGTTCCTTCTCAAGCTCGCCATCACCAACCTCATCGTCGTCGCCTGCGCCCGGATCGGCAGGAGCTACCCCACCCTCGGCGGCCTGATCGCCACCATGCCCCTCACCTCGCTCCTGGTCCTGGTCTGGCTCCACCTGGACAAGCCGGGGGACTTCCGGCTGATGACCGCCTACACGCGGGGGGTGCTCTGGGGGATCATCCCGACCATCCTCTTCTTCGTCGCCGCCCAGTACTGTTTCCGCCGCCAGCTCCCCTTTTCCCTGGCGTTGTCGGCCGGCTTCGCCGTCTGGTTTGCCGGGGCCGTCGTCCACCATTGGCTGGTGAGGTAAGATCTGGACTACGTGCCCACCCCCGCCTTTACTGGAGGACGAGCCGGAAGCCGATGCAGTCGAGACGGCTGGACGGTGCGCGGGAGTTGCGGCTAGCCGCCCGGATGAGGCCTTCCGAAAGGCACCAGCTCCCGCCGCGCATGACGCGGTTGTCACCCGACGAGGGGCCGTGGGGGTTTTTCCTCGGGCTGTTTCTGTAATAGTTTGCGTCGTACCGGTCCTTGCACCACTGCCAGACATTGCCGCTCATGTCGTACAGACCCAGGCCGTTCGGCCGGCGGATGCCGACCTGCTGGGTCTTTTCGCCGCTGTTGTCTTCAAACCAGGCATAGGCGCCCAGTTCATCCGGATTGCTCGTTCCGGCCCACTGTTCGTGCTTGCCGCCGCTTCGCGCCGCGTATTCCCACTCCGCCTCGTACGGCAGCCGGTAGTTCTTCCCGGTCTGCTCGTTCAGCCGCCGGATGAACTTCTGGACATCGTCCCACGACACCTGTTCCACCGGGCAGTTCGGGCCGCATGCCTTGAAATACGACGGGTTGCTTCCCATCACCGCCTGCCACTGGCCCTGCGTAACCACGTACTTGCCGATATAAAAATCATCGACACAGACCTGGTGCACCGGCTTCTCGTTTTTACCGCCATCGCCGAAGGTGTCCCCCATCTGGAAGCACCCCCCCTTCACGGGCACCATCTCGATGTCCGGAGCAGCGAAGGCCGCCGCGGAAACCGCCAGTGCCGCGGCCATGATCATCCCCGCAATTATTCGTTTCATGGAGCATCTCCGGATTTTAGTCATGATGCCATAAGATGACACAAAAAATCGGCGCCATCAAGCGTTGAATTGATATATTGCATTATTTGGATGTAACAGGCGGATGAATTATGGATGATGGAGGGTAGGACTTGAACGTCCCGCGGAATTCTTTGAAACTTATAGTTGATTACTGTATTGTTAAGGGGCGGCCCATACCGTCGAACGACCTCTGGCTGGCTGCTTCCGCCAAACCGTAGGAGAAAAAGGAACCTTCGACATCCAAGCCGGTTTGCCGCCGGTCAGGAGGGAACCATGTTGCCGTTCGTTTATTTCCCCACCCCCGCCTTTACCGCCAAGATGGCGAAGATCGAAAAACACGACCCGCCGGGGCATACCCGCATCCTCGGCGTGATCGACCGGCTCCTCAATAACCCCGCCGACGCCGACGGCTGGATGCACGGCATGCACCATGGCCGGCTCAAGAAGTACGTCGGACGGCGCGACTACCGCCTCATATACCACTGGTGCGAACTCTGCCGCAAGGAGGGGAAGAAGCTGGAGGAGCAGTGCGGATTCTGCCACGAGGTCGAGGACAACAGCGTGATCTTCTTCGACGTCTACCATAAGAATGAGGCCAACCGGGTCTGAATCGAGCAGTGGGGAAACAAATGCCCCCTAATGCTTCTCTTCGGGCATCGGCAGCATCCCGATGATGGCGACATCATACCCGGCACCGGCGGCATTCGTAAAATACGCTGGGGGGCGAAAGGTAAGGGAAAGCGCGAGGAGTCACATTTACCTGTTGAGCGTCTTCGGCAAGAATGAAGCGTCGGACCTGACGCAGAAGGAAAAGGAACATCTCAGGAAACTGGGTGGAGGCATGGAACCAATGAAAAAGAAACGCAGATTGTTTGATGAACTGGTTCAGGGGATAGAGGAGATCAATCAGCATCTTGCCGGCAAGATCACCCTGAAAACCTACAAGGTGGAACGGGCTCAGAAACCGGAGGTCACACCAGAGGTGATAAGGGAGACACGGGAAAAGCTTAATCTATCCCGCGCCGTCTTTGCCCATGAGCTGCATTTTTCTCCACGTACCCTGGAGAAGTGGGAGCAGGGGTTGACCAAGCCGAACGAGCAAGCGGCCACCCTGATTTTGCTCGTCAGGAAGTTCCCGGACACGCTGGACAGGTTGAAGAAACTGGCGGCATAGCTCCTGACGATCAATTATGAGGCAAGGATGAATTATGAAGTATGAAAGATTTCATAATTCATAACTCATACTTCATACTTGGGGTCAATGATGAAGGATGAAAGCAAGGACTTGTGGGACCGGACGAAGGAGTTTGCGAGTTCTATCGGCAAGGTGCCGGCACGGCGGTTTTTTTGTTTTTTCTGCCAGGTTTTCGCCTTGAGAATTAAGCATCCTCGAAATGCCGAGGCCCTCTGAATTCTGGCCATTGCAGCGTCCTGTTTATTATGGTATGAATCAGTTATGTACAAAAAAAATCACATAAATATTAAATTTGAACATAAGTCGAAGCCAATTGATGGCTCCGTACTAGCTCGTTTTTTTTCCTCCAGTGTCCTGCGCGAACTGGCGCGTACTGGCCATTCTGCCATAGCCCGCCGATTGTCTCACCAGTATCATCTCTTCGAGCAGTTTGGTGCAGGTATATCGGTTGGCGAATTCTATGATTCTATATTCAAGCTTCTAATCCGTGAATACCGCCATGAATACATCTACAAAAATGCCATCGCAGAAAAGATTCTTCTGGGAAAACACAACCTAAATACTGCATTCATGCTTACGGAGTTTCGTGTCGACGATTGCAAAGCTGATGCGGTTGTGCTGAACGGAACTTCCCATGTCTACGAAATCAAATCTGAAATGGACAGCTTCGAGCGGCTTGACCGGCAACTGGCGGCATATCATAAGATGTTTGATTTTATAACTGTCATCACTACCGAACGTCTCTATAAATCGGTTGCGGATCGGGTGCCGGCAGAAGTTGGCATCATGGTGCTTGCAGATGGCGCATACCAGTTTCGGAAAAAACCTTTTCGGGAAGCAGTCAGCAATAAAGTTAATGTCGATCCAGTGATCATCTTCAACTCGTTGCAGCGTCGGGAATATTTGAAGATTATCAAAGAGGCGTTTGGAGTAGCATTGTCGCATCTCCCGAACACCCAGATTTACAGTGAGGCAAAGAAATATTTCGAGAGACTTGCTCCCGAAGCGGCTCATGATGCTATGGTCGAGGCATTGAAGCACCGCCGCGACACGCGTCGGGTAGCTGATTTTGTTCTCGATGTCCCTAGCAGCCTGAAAGCTGCCTCGCTGTCAATTCGGCTGACCCGTGAAGAACGCATCCGATTTGTAAGCCTGCTTCATAAGGACATCACCTCGGCATTTGCATAGTTTCATCAGGAAGAGGAGACTGTATGTACTATCCATTTATCCGCGGTAAACAGTTTGAACTGGTAATGCTTCGAGAAATGGCCCCCAAGATTGCCGCTTGGGGTTTTGTGCCAATTATCGAGCCGGTCAAAGGGAACTTCCCTGCGTTGAAACGTGCTCTGGATAAGCTTATTGAAAGCGAATGCCGCTTTATTCTTATTGCCAATCCCAGTGTGGGAGAGTTGAAGGAGGATAGCTCTTCACTTTGGGAGGAAATATTTAATGGCCCACTGCAGGATTACAATAAATGTTCAGCAGGCCTCAGTCTGACAGCAAATGATTCATTGGAAACAGCCAAGGACTTTTTCTACGAGCACAACGTTCCCATTGCTGTCGTCCATGGTGGATTTTCCGATGGCAAAGGGCTTGCGACCGTTATTGGTGAGGTGAATCCTGAAATCACCGAGCATATTTTTGTTGGTCAGCACAGTACAACCCTCTATCGCAAACACTTTAAAGGGGTAACACGTGTCCTGGTGGAAGACGGATTTGTAAGTCGCAACAACAGGGAGTATCCGCCATCTGAACCATTTTCAGAGCTTTACCTCACTTACTCAGATATGGGCTGCGATGCCTTTGGGGACTTTCTAATTGTCGGTGGAGATTACAGAGAAGGGGGCGGACCAGCCTATGCTATTGCGATACATCTCACCTATGCTGCCCCAGATGCCGACAACGCTATTGCAATAAAGCATTATGTGTCCGATCAGGTTGACACCCCGAAAGACCCGGCTGGGAAATTCCTGGAAGCGCTCGCAAAGCTTGCAGATGATGTACTAGAAGATGATTCGCCAATCTTCCAAACAACAGCCGTTGAGGAGTATTTACAGCTTTTTGGAGACAAGCATTTCCCTGGTTTAGGATATGTGAAAAAACTCTCCATGCAGCATCATATCGAACTGATGGCGCATCTCCTGATTAAGGAGGCATAGGAATGTTTTGCTGCGCCAACTGTTTCGGGGATTCATTCCTTGATAATCACATTCCAAAAATTTCAAAGCAGACAGGTTCATGCAATTTTTGTGATGCCACCAATACTCCACTAGTCGCTCCGATAGAGCTTCTTGACCACTTTCAGTCGGTTTGCTCGATTTATACCGAAGATCACAGTGCAGATGCAAAATTGTTAGTGGCGTGGTTTCACGGCGACTGGCAGATTTTTACCTCTATTGATTCTATTAGAGCTCAGGCACTTTTGGGCGAGATCCTTAACGACGGCGAGATAGTTCGCAAGAACCATCTTCCCCTGAATATTCCGGCCTTGGCCGCAGTCGAAAAATGGACATCATTCCGTGACGAGATAATGTGGAAGAATCGGTTTTTCTTTCGGCACGAACTGGATCTTGATCGCCTTAAAGCCCTGTTTGATTCCTACCTGGAAACTGATGCATCTGAGTTTGCCAATAAAGTTTATCGAGCAAGGATTCAGCCTGACAATTCAGCTATACCTTTGGATAAAATGGGCCGCCCTCCCGCAGCATATGCCAAGAATGGCCGAGCCAACCCTGTTGGTATTCCCTATTTGTATGCCGCATCAACCGTCGAAACGGCCATTGCTGAAACCCGACCCCATCCGGGCGATTTGTTGTCCGTCGCACAATTTAGGGTGACAGCACCTCTTCGACTCTTGAATTTGATGCACCCACGCAAAACAATCTCTCCCTTTGAGGTAGACGAAAGGGAGTTGTCTACGCTGAGACTTGATCTTGCATTTCTTTGTCATCTCGAAAGCGAACTTTCGAAGCCTATCCTCCCGCGTGTAGCCGATCTGGAGTATCTTCCGACGCAATATCTGTGTGAGTTCATAAAGAATTGTGGTTATGACGGTGTCGTTTTCAAGAGCTCAATCAGTAACGGCTCTAATGTTGCACTTTTCGATGATTCAAAAGTAATCGCTGAGGCTCTGACCCAACATGAAGTGACGAAATTGCGCTATGAACATGTGCAATTGCCATGAGTATTCAGTTGTTAATTTATGCCATCACTATCTTCGTTTTTGATGATCATCCAATAAGCAAGAAAGCTGAAGGGTCAGACCTACGCAATTGACAAAATCCAAAATTCCGAGGAAAAAGCGCGAGGAAAAAGCGGGACACTTCCCTATTTATCCCTCCATGATTCCAGACATCTCCATACTGTAATTCAAAAGGCGGCCAATCGGCCGCCTTTGCACTTTCCGGTGTCACACGAAAATGGAAATAAAAGAAAGCTGAAGGGACTACGCAATTGACAAAGCCGCCTGAACCCGCCTCTGATGTTGCAGTACTCTCGGCATCTGGTCCCACGTCCTCCCCTGTAGCTCCCTGCCCGCCTTCTTCTTACGAACCCCGCCCCACTGCTTGAAAAAGAACGGGACATTCGCCTGCAGACATTTTTCCTTTATCCCGACAACCCACTCCTCTTTCATCGGCCGAGCTCCGGGCCCGGACTCGCCCCCCACGATCACCCAGTCGATGCCTTGGAGATTGAGGTCAGGAGTCGGCCCAAGCAGCGGCTCCATGGAGAGGAACTTCACGAAAGCTCCTGTCGTCCGCAAGTGATCGACGCGGTACGTGTAGTCATTGCTCTCCACGCTGACTCCCATCCAGATATTCTTTGCCCATGGCAGTTCCGAGCTGAGTCCGGCAAGCCGTTCCGACCGCTTTGTCAGGATCTGGAAGGTGTGCCAGTGCGCCCGACGCATCACGTCAAAGACCTTCCGGATGAATTCTGTCGGCACGTCATCCAGAAAAAGATCGCTCATGGAGTTCACAAAGATGGTCTGCGGTTTCTTCCAGGTAAGGGGAAGTTCCAGTGCATGGGGATGCAAAGCCAGCTCGAAGCCTGTGAGGTAATTCTTCTGTCCCATCGCCTGCAGGCGCCTCGCCATCCGTTCGGCATAGCAATGCTTGCAGCCTGGACTTATCTTGATGCAGCCGGTGACCGGATTCCACGTCGATCCGGTCCACTCTATTGCCGATTTTGCCATGTTAGCGCCTCTTGTGGGGGCTAAGGGGACAGTTGATTTGTTGATTTTCGGCCGTACTAGTGCGAACTTACCTCACCCCTTATCTGCCGCCGCCATCAGCGCAAAGGGCCTGCCGCAAAATTCACAAACATACATTTCCGCATCGCCGGCAGCACAATCGAGTTGTGCCGTGCCCGTTTCTTCCAGTTCGAAGGAGACCATCCCGGCATCCTCGACCGGTCCTTTACAGGAAGGGCAGTTGATAGGGAGCTTGCCGGCAAGCACCAGGTCGCGAAAGTCTTCGAGCGAGTAGTACCCTACAAAGTCCAGATAGGCGAACAGTTCTTCAGCTGGTCCGATTTGGCCAACGAGCGGAAAATCGAAGATCTTCTTGTCGATGTTGTAGAGGCACAGCATCCCCTTCTCCAGCCGATCGTTCAGGGCGTCGGGAACGCGGACCAGCCTGAAGCAGGGATAGGGCTGGTTCCGTAAGACTTTCTCCAGAGGGGTCATTTTTCTTCCTCTTGCATAAACAGACGACACCGTGCCCCCCAGCCCCGGTCATTGTCCAGTGCGACTACTGTCGCTTCCGGGCGGCATCGACGCTCCAGATCCCGCCCCCCTGCGATGCGATGAACAGAAAGACGAAGCAGTAGATCACGGCCAGTTCCCCCTGGTTCTGGATCGGCAGCAGCGCCTTGGGTCCGTGCGCCATCCAGTAAGCGACGGCCATTTCGCCGCTGGATATGAAGGCCGCCCAGTGCGTGAACAGCCCGATCATCACCAGGATGCCGCAAATCAGCTCGATCGGACCGGCGCCATAGATAATGAACGGAGGGACCCCTGCCGGCATGCCGGCCGGGAACGCGAACAGCTTCTGGGAGCCGTGCCACAGGAACAGGAACCCGGCAACGATCCGCATCAGCGCGTAACAATGAGCACTGTAGTTCGACATGAATGGTTTCATGGTAGCGCCTCCATTTGATACCGGTGTGAACAGGAATGATGCCTGCCCTTCAAGATCATTATAATCCTTTACGGACTCGCCGCAATCTCCTTCAGGCAGGCCGCCTTTCCCTATTGATCCCCATCCGCACGTCTATGCCTTCTGCGACGCCAGGCGGCACGGCCGCCGAAGAAGACCCCGGCAAGGGTCAATGCCCAGATGGTGACGATAGCCGCATATTCGCTGGTTGTGATCATGCCCGCCCCCTGAAAACCGCCGCTGTTTCGGCATCGCCCGATCATGCTGTCCGTGCTGCTACGGCAGCCGATAGCCGACACCTGCAAACTGAATATTCGCCGGATCGCCGGCGCGCGGCGGTGAAACGGCATGAACTCCGCCACACGCCGGACAGCTGCCCACAAAGGTGGCCAGCGTGAAGGCCGCTCCACACCCCTGACATGTCGTCTGCAGCCCCCCTTCGGGCAGCGGTTCGCTCTTGAGGGTCCCTCCATGGGCACGTGCAACAAACTCCACCAGATTCCTGCCTTCGGCAAATGGCCCCGCGCCGGCGGCGTGGCCGCATCCACAATTCCCCATCGTTCTCTCTCCTTCGGTATGGCGGCCGTGACGTGCGCCGATTCGATCATACCGTCAGAGGATACACCGGATCAGGAGAGCGCATAATGATGCAGGTCAAAAAACAGCATAATTGTTGCCCCGGAGAATGACCGATCACATATGTGATGGAATAAAAAAAGCCGCATCTTTTTGGATGCGGCTTTTTTACCTGAGTAAGGCGGATTTACTTGGCTGCGGGAGCTGCAGGGGCTTCAGCAGGCTTTGCCTCTTCTTTTTTCACGGCTTTTTTGACTTTCTTGTGCTTCTTGACATGCTTCTTCACTGCGGGGTGGCCGGCGGGCAATGCGGCAGGCTCAGCTGCGGGAGCAGCAACAGGCTCGGCTGCGAAGACGACGCCAGCGAAGGAAACGGCAACAAGGGCGGATACGATGGCGGAAAGAATCTTTTTCATGGGATACCTCTCTTTTTGAAGGTTGATGGTGTGACTCTTGATGTTCATAGAGCAGATTCCGTGCCGAATAGTTAAATTCGTGCAACATACTGATTTAACGCTGCTTATGTGTGGGAAGCGGCAGACCGGGCGCATCCTTTCGGCTCAAATCCTCCCATCCGCACCCCATTTGCGGTGCCTGTCCCGCATATCCTTGCCGATTCCCTCCCCCTCAAAGAGATGGAAGGGGTTATTTTTCACCTGGGCGGATTGACAGCCCGGAACCGGCCGCTAAAATTAAAAAGCACTCTATTTCAACGGCGAAGGAGGTATACCAGGATGCGAATTTTCGAAACAACGGCAGTAGTGATCGGTATGGCGCTTGTCCTCAGCACTTCGGCATTCGCTGCAGGAAACGCAAAAAAAGGGAAAATGCTTTTCGATGATGCGACGTTTGCCGGCGGAAACGTTTCGTGCAGTTCATGCCACCCCGATGGCAAGGGGCTGGAAAAAGCGGGCATGAGGGGCAAAAAGGAGTGGACGAATCCGGGCGGCACCTGGCTGTCCCTTGAGGATGCGAGCAACGTGTGCATCATTCTGGCCAACAAGGGGAAGGCGATAGACCCGAAATCGGCAGAGATGAAAGATCTGGTGGCGTACATCAAATCTTTGAAAAAATAACCAACTCCAAGGAGCACAACTGGACCATCTCGCTTACATCTCAAGGCGGCCACTCGGCCGCCTTTGCCGTTTCCGGTGCCCTGCGTAAAAAGATTGCGCTTAATCACCGGGATGTGCGATGCTAACCCCGCCCGGCAGTGGGTGGAATTCGCCGGGAACTACCCGAGTGGGGAGAGAATGTGAACGCAGCGCAGCTCTATCTGCTGGACGGATCCAGCTATATATACCGCGCCTATTATGGCGTCCGGGACCTTGCCACCGCCGGCGGCATGCCGACCAATGCCGTCTTCGGTTTCACCCGAATGCTGCTGGGCCTCCTGCAGGAGAACCGCCCCGACTACCTCGCCGTCGTCTTCGACCCTCCCCGGGAAGAGACCTTTCGCCGGGAGATCTACCCCCCCTACAAGGCGCACCGGGACGCCATGCCCGCGGATCTCGTCCCCCAGCTGCCGTACATAAGGAAAGTCCTGCAGGCCCTCAATATCCCGGCCCTGGAAGCGACCGGGTTCGAGGCGGACGATGTCATCGCCACCCTGGCGCGCCGCTCTGCCGCGGAAGGCATCGAGGTCACGGTCGTCACCGGCGACAAGGACCTGCTGCAGATTGTCGGCGATCGCATCAACCTCTTGGACACCATGAAAGAGCTAAGGTCCGGCCGGCAGGAGGTCCTCGACCGCTTCGGCGTCCCGCCGGAGCTGGTGCCGGACGTGCTGGGGCTCGCCGGCGATGCCGCGGACAACATCCCGGGAGTCCCCGGGATCGGCGAGAAGACCGCCAGCGAGCTGGTCCGGCGGTTCGGTTCCCTGGAAGGGGTGCTCGAGTGGCGAAGCCTGGTGAACGGCAAGCAGCGCCGGGAAAACCTGCGCGTCCATGCCGACCAGGCCCGGCTCTCGAAGACCCTGGCCACCGTCCGCTACGACGTCCCCCTGGACCTCTCCCTGGCCGAACTGGAGCGCCGGACGCCGAACCTCCCGGAGCTGATGCCGCTGTTGCGGGAGCTGGAATTTGCGGCCCTGGAGCTCGCCTTCACCCCGCCGCCCCCCGGCGTGGTGGAGATCTACTGCGACGGCTCGGGGAGAGACTCCGGGCCGGGAGGGTATGGGGTGATCCTGCGCTACGGGGAATTGGAGAAGGAGTTGAGCGGTTTCGAGCCCGCCGCCACCTCGCAGCGGATGGAGCTGACCGCGGCGATCAGGGGGCTGGAAGCGTTGCAAAAGCCCAAAAGGGTGCGCGTCTTCAGCGATTCGCAGTACCTGGTCCGGGGGATGAGCGAATGGCTTCAGGCCTGGAAGCGCACCGGTCGACTGGAGGAGCCGGACGCCCTGAAGAATCAGGACCTCTGGCAGCGGCTG
The DNA here is from genome assembly GCA_036518435.1 of Geobacteraceae bacterium. GTDB lineage: Bacteria > Desulfobacterota > Desulfuromonadia > Geobacterales > Geobacteraceae > JAMPXD01. The sequence continues at coordinate 54,727 of DATDNF010000034.1, read as the reverse complement.
GCCGCCCTGTCCGCCAAGCATGAGGTCGTCTGGGAATGGGTGCGCGGCCATGACGGCCATCCCTTCAACGAACGCTGCGACCGGCTGGCGAAGCGGGCCGCAGAGGCGGGGATGCGGGCGCTACAACAAGCCGGGGAACTTGAAAAGAAAGAGAACGCCATCCCGAAAGCGGCCGCCCCTGCCGGGCCGGCACCGGTTCGAGTCGGGGAGGCAGTTGAATACGAGGCCGATGCCGACGGCCAGCTGCTTCTCTGTTGAATTACTGGCCCATACGTGATGCAAAATAAAAGGAGTCAAGCCATGGAACTTGATCTGCACCAACTGCGCAACCTGATAAGCAAACGAAGGGATGAGATTGAACAGAGCGTCGCCGGGACGGGTTACCTGGCAAAGACCGTCATCGGCGTCGGCACCTTCTTGCTCGATAACGAAGGGGACATCGATCTGCTGTCCGCCAAACAACTGGCCACCTTCGAACGATTTCTGAAGCCGCTTCTGGAGGTGCCTCCCTGGAAACCGTAATGCCGGACCCGGAGCAAAATCCCCGCAACAGCCCGCCACGCATGCCTGAGCACAGAAAGCTGGACGAAAACCTCCGCCTGGGGTAGGGTATATGAATTCCCCCACAAGGAGCTCGATGAATGTCTTTTGAATCACTTGGCCTGCGGCCCGAACTGCTGAGTGCGATCGCCGCCCAGGGCTATACCACGCCGACCCCCATCCAGACCGAGGCGATCCCGGTTGTTTTCGAGGGGTGCGACCTCCTTGCGGGCGCCCAGACCGGCACCGGCAAGACCGCGGCGTTTGCCCTGCCGATCGTGCAACTGCTGGGCGAGAACATCCCCGCAGAGAAACGCCGCAAGCCGCGCGCGCTGGTCCTGGTGCCGACCCGCGAGCTGGCGGCCCAGGTGAGCGAACAGATGAACAACTATGCCCGGCGCCTGTCGCTGCGCTCGACGATGATCTACGGCGGGGTGACCATCCAGGCGCAGATCGAGCGGCTGCACCGCGGCGTCGACATCGTGGTCGCAACGCCGGGCAGGCTCCTCGATCACGCGGAACGGGGCACCGTGAACCTTTCCCGGATCAAGTTCCTGGTGCTGGACGAGGCCGACCGCATGCTCGACCTGGGGTTCATCGACGATATCCACCGGGTGGCGGAGTACCTGCCGGCGAAGCGCCAGACCCTCCTCTTTTCGGCGACCTATTCGAAGGAAATCAAGCAGCTTGCCGACGAGCTGCTCGATCAGCCGCGACGGATCGAGGTGGCGCGCCGCAACATCGCCGCCGACGCGGTGGCCCAGGCGGTCTACGAGGTGGAGCGGAGCCGCAAGAGGGAAATGCTCTCGTTCCTGATCCGCACGGGGAGTTGGAACCAGGCGCTGGTCTTCGCCCGCACCCGCTACGGCGCCGACAAGCTGACCGAGGAACTGCTCGCCGACGGGATCAAGGCCGCCGCCATCCACAGCAACAAGAGCCAGTCGATCCGGACGCGAACCCTGGCGGAGTTCAAGCGGGGCGAGTTCCGCGTGCTGGTGGCGACCGACGTGGCGGCGCGCGGGCTCGACATCGAGCGCCTCCCCCACGTGGTGAATTACGACCTCCCCCAGGTTCCCGAAGACTACGTGCACCGGATCGGCCGCACCGGCCGGGCTGGGGAGGACGGAGTTGCCCTGTCGCTGGTGAGCCCCGAAGAGGAGCCGCTGCTCGCCGCGATTGAAAAGCTGCTCACGTATGCCATCCCGCGCCGGACGCTGGCAGAGTTTCCGCGGTATGCGGTCAAGCGGGTGGGCAAGGCGAAGGAGAGCAAGAAGTCCAAACAACCGTGCCGGGCGAGGAAGACCCCGGAACTGCCGCCGCATACTCCGGCAAAGAGCGCGAAGACCCGTGAAAAGCCGGTGCAGGCTGCGGCAAAGGCCGCGGCGTCCCGGCGTAAGAAGGTCCTGGCCGAGCACCCCGCGCCCAAGACCGGTCGCCGGGGGGGCAGGTCGAAACCATGAGCGATACGGCCGCCACCTTCACTCCGTACCAGAAATTCGTCATCGCCATCCTGTCCCTGCTGCAGTTCACCGTGATCGTCGACTTCATGGTCCTCTCCCCCCTGGGAGCCATCCTGATGCCGACGATGGGGATCTCGACCTCGCAGTTCGGCCTGGTGGTTTCCGCCTACGCCGTCAGTGCGGGGGTCTCGGGGCTCCTGGCGGCCGGCTTTGCCGACCGGTTCGACCGCAAGCGGATGCTGCTCTTCTTCTACGCCGGTTTCGTCCTCGGGACCCTGCTCTGCGGCGTTGTCGGCAGCTACCCGTTTCTGCTGTGCGCGCGGATCGTCACCGGGGTTTTCGGGGGGGTGATCGGCTCGATCTCGTTCGCGATCATCACCGATACGTTCCGGATGGAGGTGAGGGGGCGGGTAATGGGGTTCGTGCAGATGGCCTTTTCGGCCAGCCAGGTGCTCGGCATCCCCATCGGCCTCTATCTCGCCACCAGGTTCGACTGGCATGCCCCGTTCCTGATGATCGTGACCGTCGCGGCACCGGTCGGGATCGTCATCGCGTGGCGGCTGCAGCCGGTCACGGGCCACTTGAACGGCAGGCAGGAGAAAAGCGCCTTCCTCCATCTCTGGCATACGGCGTCGAATCCCTTCTACCTGCGGGGCTTCATGGCAACGATGCTGCTGGCCACCGGCGGCTTCATGATCATGCCGTTCAGCAGCGCGTTCCTGGTGAACAACATCCTGATCCCGGAAACGCGTCTCTCGCTGATCTTCTTCATCACCGGCCTGGCTTCCATCTTCACCGGCCCGATCCTGGGGAGGCTGAGCGACCGGCTGGGGAAATACCGGCTGTTTGTGTTCGGCAGCGCGGTGTCGATGGTGATGGTGTTCGTCTACACCAACCTCGGGCCGAATCCCATCTGGGTGATCATCCTGACCAACATCGTCCTCTGGGTGGGCATTTCGTCGCGGATGATTTCTTCGTCGGCGCTCACCTCCGGCGTGCCGAACATGAAAGACCGTGGCGCCTACATGGGGATAAATTCTTCCATTCAGCAATTTTCCGGGGGAATCGCTTCATTCGTCGCCGGTCTCATCGTCTATCAGCCGGCCAGGACGGCTCCTTTGCAGCACTACGACACCGTCGGCTACGTCACGATCTGCACCATGATGCTGACCGTCGTCATGATGTATTTCATCGACCGGCAGGTTTCGGCAAAGCTGCGCGTGGTACATGCGTGAGGCGTCATCCGGCTCTACTTCCCTGCGGGAATTCCGGGGCCGGGTTATTGCTGCCGCCCCCCCTCATTTCAGCGCCAGTTCCGTACCCTCCAGCTTCCTGATCCGGTCCCGAAACGCGGCAGCCTTCTCGAAGTCGAGCTCCCTGGCCGCGGCGAGCATCTCCTTGCGAAGCCGCTTCACCATCTGCGGGATCTTGTCGACCGCCACGTACTCCTCCTGCGCCTCGGCGGCGACCGGGATGGTGTAGTAGTCGTGCTCCTCGATCGACTCCAGGATGGTGCGCAACCCCTTTTTCACGCTCTGCGGGGTGATGTTGTGCTCCCTGTTGTACGCCGTCTGTATGGTCCGCCGCCGGCTGGTCTCGTCGAGGCACTCCTGCATGGAGCCGGTCACCTTGTCGGCGTACATGATGACCCGGCCGGCCAGGTTGCGCGCGGCCCGGCCGCAAGTCTGGATGAGGGAGCGGGCGCTGCGCAGGAACCCCTCCTTGTCGGCATCGAGGATCGCCACCAGCGACACCTCCGGGATGTCGAGCCCTTCGCGCAGCAGGTTGATCCCGACCAGGACGTCGCATTCCCCCAGGCGGAGGTCGCGGATGATCTGCATCCGCTGGATGGTGTCGATGTCCGAGTGGAGGTATTTCACCCGCACCCCCAGTTCCCGGTAGTAGTCGGTCAGGTCCTCGGCCATCCGCTTGGTAAGGGTGGTGACCAGCACCCGCTCCCCCCGGGCGACGGTTTCGCGGATCTCGTGGAGGAGATCGTCCACCTGCCCCGAGGCGGGTCTCACGGCGATCTCCGGGTCGATCAGGCCAGTGGGGCGGATCACCTGCTCCACCACCACGCCCTGGGCCTGCCGGAGCTCGTAGTCGGCGGGGGTGGCGGAAACATAAACGGTCTGGTTCAATTTCCCGGCGAACTCCCTGAAGGTGAGGGGGCGGTTGTCAAGGGCTGAGGGGAGGCGGAACCCGTAGTTGACCAGGGTCTCCTTGCGGCTCCGGTCGCCGCGGTACATCCCCCCCACCTGGGATACGGTGATGTGGGACTCGTCGATGAACAGGAGGAAATCCTTCGGAAAGTAGTCGATAAGCGTGTAGGGGGGCTCGCCGGGCCGGCGGCCGTCGAAATAACGGGAGTAGTTCTCGATCCCCTGGCAGAACCCCATCTCCTCCATCATCTCCAGGTCGAACATGGTCCGCTGCTCCAGGCGTTGGGCCTCTACCAGCATGTTCTCCGCGCGAAACCACTGGAGCCGCTCCAGCAGGTCGCCCCGTATCTCCTCAATGGCCCGGTCCAGGGTTTCGCGGGTGGCGACGTAGTGGGACGCCGGATAGACGGCGCACTTGGCAAGCCGCTGGATTACCTGGCCGCGCAGCGGGTCGATCTCGGAAATCGCCTCCACCGTGTCGCCGAAGAACTCGATCCGGAGCGCCCGCTCCTCCTCGTGGGCCGGGAAGATCTCGACGATGTCCCCCCGCACCCGGAAGGTGCCGCGGTGGAAATCGATGTCGTTGCGCTCGTACTGGATCGCCACCAGCTTCTTCAGCAACTCGTCCCGGCCGACCTCGTCACCCTGGTGGAAGAAGACGTGCATCGCCTGGTATTCGGCGGGGGAGCCGATGCCGTAAATGCAGGAAACCGAGGCGACGATGATGACGTCGCGCCGGGTAAGGAGGCTCCTGGTGGCGGAGTGACGCATCTTGTCGATCTCGTCGTTGATGGAGGAGTCCTTCTCGATGAAGGTGTCGGTGGTGGGGAGATACGCTTCCGGCTGGTAGTAGTCGTAGTAGGAGACGAAGTACTCCACGGCGTTGTCGGGAAAGAGCTCCTTGAACTCGCCATACAGCTGGGCGGCCAGCGTCTTGTTGGGCGCCAGGATGAGTGCGGGCCGCCCCGTGTTGGCAATCACGTTCGCCATGGTAAAAGTCTTGCCGGAGCCGGTCACCCCCAGGAGCACCTGGTCCCGGTCCCCCCGCACGATCCCCTCGGAAAGCTCGCCGATCGCCCGCGGCTGGTCGCCCCGCGGCTTGTAGTCGCTCACCAGTCTGAAACTGTCCATGGGGGAAGTCTACCACGATCCGTGCTTACTTGCATAGGGACAACGCCATATTTGAGCGCTACCTGCGTTGGCAAGTCGTCGGCTTCCTCGACGTACCTCCAGTACGCCTCGGCCGCCTCCTCTTTGCCGCCTTGGTATCATCTCAAATCTGACGTTGTCATACGGCGTCGTCGAGAGACAACGCCATGCTTGATTTTTTCCGGCAGGAATGCGATACTTTCGAAAAAACGTTGGAGGGTTACATGTTCGGATTCGGCATGCCTGAACTGATCATCATTCTTGTCATTGTCCTGGTAATTTTCGGCGCCGGCAGGCTCCCGGAGATAGGGAGCGCCTTCGGCAAGAGCATCAGGAACTTCAAAAAGGCTTCGGAAGGGAAGGACGAGATCGAGATCAAACCGAAGAAGGACAACGACACCAAGGAGAGCTAGCTCTCCCGATTTTGCCGCTCCCGCCCCCTTAGCCCCGCGATGACGCTATGTCCTTCCCCCGGCCGGCCAAATCCCATCTTCCCCATCGCTCATTCCAGAGGCAGCGGCGGGTTTGCCATAATATACCACCGCCGGCCGGAATCGGTATTGAGGAGAAGCGCTTTCATCGGCCCTACATAAATATTACGAATAAGGTAGTGCATTTCCGCTTCACTGCTGCTGACCATGCGGTAGCCGAAAATGAACACATTTTTCTCGTCTGTTTTTCTCAAATAATCGAACAAAACCTTTTTTGCTTTTTCGTAGGGGAATTTGGGGGCCGTGGATTCGTCGGCAATGGCAAGGGGGGCGCAGATGGACGTGCAGCAGATCAGCACGGCTGCGATGGTCACCCTCGTCAGACCGTATTTCATGGCAATCTCCTTTTCACGCATGGCATAACCATGCATCGTACAGCAGGGGCTCCCCCTACTCACCTTTGAAGAACTTCCTGATCCCCCGCCCCATCTCACTGAATGCCGCGCCGGTCTTGCGGCCCGTCTCCCGGAACCACTCCCCCGTGGTCTTCCCCGCCTTCTTCGTCTCGTGGCCGGTCTCCTTCCCCATCTCCTTAAAACCTTGGCCCACGTCCTTCCCCCCCTCCTTGAAGGCCTTGCCGGTCTCCTTCCCCATCTTCTTGAACCCTTGGCCGACCTCTTTCCCCCCTTCCTTGAAGGCGTTATCGGCCCAGCCCGGGGGAGCAAGAAGAAGTGACATGACGATGGCGACAATGATGGTGCGCATAGAAGCATCCTTTCGTACCGCGTAGGTAACAGTCTATCACCGGCGGGAAACGGCGTCAAAGAGGGGCAACAAAAAACGCCCGAGCGCTCTTGGCAGCGACGCAAAATGGAGGGAAAACAGCAATGCCCGCGGGGAAAAACACTCTCAGCAGAGGGCAACGATCTCGAATTCCTTCTCCAGACTGCCTCGCCCGATCATCACCCGGTCCCCGGCCACCTTGCCGATCAACCCTTGGCCGAGCGGAGAGGAGGGCGAGATGACGACAACCTCGCCACCGTCATCCGTCACTTTCAGGCCGCCCGCCTCGGGACCGATGAACACCCTCTTTTCCATGCCATCCCCGGCTTCGAGTGTCACCAGCGCAGTGAGGCGGATCGCGGCATCCGGAGCAAACTGGCGCAGACACAGAACCTTGTATGCTTCCAGGGCGCGCTTGATTTCCTGGGCACGGTTTGCCTGCCCCTGGGCGACATAGGAGGCTTCCAGGCTCAGGGTGTCATACTCGTTATCCGGCATGCTTTCCTCGTGAATGGCGGCTTCATGGGCGGCTTTGGCGGCATTGAGCAGCACGTTGAGGTCTGCGGCGAGGCGTTCGATGATGAGTTGGAGAATTCTCTCTTTATTCATGAGGTAATGTCATGTTCCCGGATTTAATCTGTCGGAATAAAAAACCACAGAGATGATCCCTGTGGTTCACGTACATCCTGTTTATATCACCATTGCCCGGCCGGCGGCAATCCCTTTTTGCCCTGCAAACCTGTATGGGGGAAAACAGGGAGTGCCCCCCGGACGCGGTTACTTCCGGCCTCTCCCGGCACGGTTGGCCGGCCCCGGCTTGCCGCGGCCGGCGCCGAAGGGGCGCCCCTTGGGTTTTTGCGGCCGCGCTTCGCTCACGAGGACAACCCGGTCGATAAGGAGGGCGCCGTCCAGGGTTTCGATCGCCTCTTTGGCTTCGGCATCGGTTGCCATCCGCACATAGCCGCACCCTTTGAACTCGCCGGTCTGGGGATCGGTGATCAGATGGACCGAAGTAACGGTCCCCGCCACGGAAAACAGCTTGAACAGATCGTTTTCCGTGGCCCTCTCCGAGATGTGTCCCACATACAGCTCTTTGCCCATGTCTTTTCACCTCTTTCTCCGGTTGCTGCGCAGTGCTGTGCCGGAGGCGAAATTTATTCACAACGATCTGTCATGCACTATACCCAACCGGCGGTAAGGGGTAAAGGCAAAAACACGATCACGGCTGCGTCCCGGCCGCCCGCCGGTTTTCCCGGCAGGCGAGCTTCCGCTCCATCGCCTTCCCCACCCAGATCTGGGGATTGGAGGGGGTCTCCCCCTCCCGCTTCTCCCATTGGCGGATCGTCTCCCGCGCCCGGGCAAAGGCGGCCGTGAAGGACCGGGTGTGGCGCAGCGCCTCGTCGAAATAGGCCCGGCCGAACCAGGTGAACCCCTCGCCGTTCTGGCAGCCGAACGACTCGTGGCTGGCGTCGGCCGCGGTGACGATGAGGGTGTGGTCGTCCTTGAGGGGGTCGATAAAGCCCCCCGCGTAGCAGGCGGACACGACGATCACCTTCCAGGTGATACCGGACTTCTTCAGCATCCGCCGGACCATCTCCGGCGTGAGCCCGTCCAGCTCCAGGGGGGGGTTGTCCACCGCCAGCACCTGCTCCGGCGAACCGTGGGAGGTGAGGAACAGGAAGAGGACATCCTCGTCGCGGTTCATCACGTGGCCTACCCGCTCCAGCGCCCGTCCCAGGTTGGCGGCGGTGGCAAAGGGGAGGGTAGTGGCGGTACGAGGGTTGTTGGCGAGGGTAACCGCGCGGCCGTCGGTGCCGAACCGCTCGGCAAAAAGCCGCTCCACCGCCGTCAGCTCCCTGGTGAAGACGTCCTGGCTCGCATCTCCGGCGAAGCCGACGAAGTAGAGGTTGGCCGCGCCTCTTTCCCCGGGGAGGAGCCCGGCCAGCTGCTCATCGAGGAGCCGCGCCTGGGCGGAGAGGACCTCCTCGGTGAGGTGGAGCTCGCCGCCTTCGGGACTTTCTGCGGCGCTCACCCAGAGGTCGCCGCGGGGAAAGAACCAGAACGGGGTGGCGAGAAGCGCCAGGAAGAGGATTACGGCCGCGGCGCGGCGAATCTTCGGCGCCGGCCCGAGCCGGGCGAGGAAGATGGCTGCCGCGGCAACCCACCACCAGAAGAAGCGGTAGTAGTGTCGGGCGGCCAGGTAGTCCGACAGCCACCCCAGCCGGGGGAGCTGCATCATCCCCTCCAGCGCGCCGTGGCAGAGCTCGAGGGGGACGCTCAAGGCGACCAGCGCCACGGGGACGGCGGTTGTGAGAATGGGGCGCGAAAGACACCTCCCCGCCAGGAGGCCCACAAGGAGCATGAGCGGAAGGTGGCAGAAAAAGGAGGGAAACGTCGAGAAGGCAAGCGACCCGCCGCTCCCGACCAGGAGGAAGGAGATGAACAGGTTGAAGGCGAGGTCGGTAACGGCAAGGAGGGCCAGGTCCCCCGGCGCAACGCGCAACTCGTCGATTGTCACCCGGCTCAGCAGGGCAAGCCGCACCCCGCAGCGGAGGTTCCTCAGCAGGTTTCGCCAGGGATTACCCGTTCGCTCCCCGGCACGAACAGGCGCGATCTCCGGCTCGGGCGATTGCACAGCGGAGCCGGCGTCCGACACGGTCTGGTTCTGGATTCCGTTTTCCATGGCAGCGGCATCATAGCACGAAGGAGAGCATTTGGGGAGAGTGTAGTTACCCCGGTCAGGCAACTGGCCCTTGCCCGCCGGCATCAACCGGCCCGGAGGGGACCACGTCGGCACCTGTTGCCGGTGCCGCCCCCTTCTTGACCAGCTGTGCCAGTAGTATGTCGAGGAGCCCCCCCTTTTCGCCGGCCACCAGGATGTCGGGGGTGATCCGGATGTTCCCCTCGGCGACCCGCTTGATCACCTCGATGGCGGTGATCGCCTGCTGACCCAGGGCCGCGTTCTGCTTCCGGTATGCCTCGGCGGTCGCCTGCCCTATCGCCTCGATCTTCTTCGCCTCCCCCTCGCCACGCAGCCTGATCCCCTCTGCATCCCCCTGGGCCAGCACGATGGTCTTCTGTTTCTGCTGGTCGGCGACCTTGACGCCGATCTCCGCCTTCACCAGCTCTCCCTGCTGGTCGGCGGTGGCGCGGGTTTTCTCGGTGGAAATCCGGGCCGCCTCCGCCTCCTGCTGCATGGCGAACATCTGCTTCTGCTGCTCGGCGATGATCCGCTTGGTCTGGGTCTCCATCAGCTCCTGGGGGAGGTTGATCTGGCAGATGAGGACCGACACGCACTCCACGTGGTACTTCTCCAGGCTGGTGCGGGCCCGGTCCTCGGCCCGGGTCTGCTCCTCCTGGCGGTTCTGCAGGAAGTTCATGGCCGAGGTGGAGGAGGCCTGGTTACGGAACGACGAGTCGATCATCGGGTGGATGACGTGCAGGATCAGGTTTTCGATGGAGCCGACCTTGGCCACCATGTACGGCGCCTGGTCCGGCCGGACCCTGACCACCACCTTGACCGAGACGTCGATCGGGAAGCCGTCCTTGGAAATCACCTTCAAGGGGTCGAAGCGGGTATTGTCGGAGTTGTCCCAGTCGATGGTGATGTTGGTGGTGTCGATGATGTAGGGGATGAAAGCCCGCTTGTTCAGGTAGTAGCGCCCCGGCCCGGCGACCTCCTCCTGGATGCCGCGGTACCCCTTGGGGACCACGTAGCGCTCCCGTGCTTCCTCGGCTTCGGTCGCGCCGTCGGTCTGGGACGAGGTGAGGCGCCGCTTCATCTCCTCGGTCGGCTCTTCCCCCACGTTGGAGATGACCACCGCCACCTGCCCCCGTTCCACCACGGCGACCTCGTCCAGCTCCACCTTGAACATCAGCGGGTTGACGTAGTAGGTGCCGGGGCGGAGCACGTCCAGCTGCGGTCCGCGCTGGCCGCCGGCGGCGAGGAACTGGGCGTTCTGGTAGTCGTCGTGGCCGGTGACCGACTTGGCGATGTATTCCGTTTCCGGGAGCGGGTTGCCGTCCAGGGCGGTGACGAGGCCCACGTTGTTGGCCGGGATGACGGTCGCGTCATGGATCTCCACCTGGAACAGGTTCAGGTTGATCCGGTAGGTGCCCGGCTGGAGAATATCGATCTGCGGCCCCTTCTGGCCGCCGTTTTCCAGGAAGGCCTGGCCGTTCTCGAAATTGGAGTGGCCCGCCACGCTCTGCCCCAGGAGCCGCCCGGCCGGGATTTTCTGGCCGTCCATGGCGGTCACGACGCCTACTTTCCCCTTGTCGACAACGACCGCGGTCGCCTTGGTGACGTTGAACTGGTACGGATTGATCCGGTATTTCCCCGGCGGGACGATCTGGATCTGGGGCCCCTTCTGGCCGCCGTTGCTCAGAAACGCCTCGCCGTCCTGGAACGCGTTGTGCCCCTCGACCACTTGGGCGAAGATCCGCCCCGGCGGGATCGGGTTGCCGTCGATCGCCTCAATGATCCCGATCTCGCCGTCCTTGATCTCGACGAACGGGTACTTTCGCGCCACGTAGATGAACGGGATCAGGAAATGCATGCCGGGGCCGAGTGTCCTGGCCTGGATGCCGACCTCGTTCCCCATGGCGACGACACGCCCCTGCGGCATTTTCCTTCCGAACCAGCGCCGTTCCATTACCGCCATCTCGCTGCCGGCGACGATGATGATCGAATAATAGGCGAGAATGAGCACGCCTGCGGCGACGGCCGCCAACGTGATGACCAGTGACAGGTGTGCAGCGACGAACTCCGCCATGTAAATCCTCCTTTACAGTGAGACAATAACAATCAATGCGGGAACCTGCTGGCAGGGCTGAAACTGTCCTCGTTCAGCGGCGTGCATCCTCGGCCACGCGCCTTTGCCGAGCATAATGAAGCAATGCTTAAATATACTTACCTGCGCATTTTGTGCAAGAAAATAATAGCCGTCCACTGCGTACAGCTTCAGGGGAGAGTCAACAGGAAGGGGGGATGTTCGTGCGGCTGGCGGAGGAAGGGAACAGCTTCGGCATAAAAAAAGCAGCGATTTTCTGATCGCCGCTTTTGTCGCATCATGGGGGAATTTTCCCTATTCCGCCAGCAGTTTCTTGATCTGCGCCTCCATGGACTTTGCCGTCTCGTCGGAAAAACCCATGAACCTCCCGACCACGACCCCCTTCTTGTTAATGACATACAGGGTGGGGATGGAACGGACCGCGTAATCGTCCAGGAGCTTGTCGTTAGTCATGGCAACCGGGTAGTTGATCTTTTTCTCGGCGATGAATTCCTTGACCGCCACCCTGTCTTCATCGGCGCTCAGGCCGAGAATCTGCAGCCCCTGCCTGCCGTATCTGCTGTTCAGCTCAACCAGGTGGGGGATCGATTCCCGGCACGGGCCGCACCAACTGGCGAAAAAGTCGAGGACCAGCACGTGCCCCTGGTAGTTGGCAAGGGTGATGTTCTGCCCGGCAGTGCTCACCACCTTCAAAGGAGGGGCCTGCTCGCCCTTGCGGACGGCGGCTGAGGCCGCCAGGGGGATTGTCAAGGCCGCTGCCAGCGCCGCGACCAGCCAGACCGTGCGCGTTTTGCTGAAAAATCTCATAACTGTTTCCTTTCGGACTCCTAAAGCGCCTTCTTGATGAGCGCCTCAAGCTGCGCCTTGGGCACGGCCCCCACCACCTGGTCCACCACCTTGCCGTCCTTGAAGAGGATGACCGTCGGAATCCCACGCACCCCGTATTTGCCCGGGATACCGGGATTGTCATCGACGTTGACCTTGCCCACCTTGACTTTGCCGTCGTAATCGCCGGCAATGGCATCGATCACCGGGGCAATGGCTTTGCAGGGGGCGCACCAGGTGGCCCAGAAATCCACGAGCACCGGGAGCCCGGACTGCAATACTTCCGCATCGAAATTATCGTCGCCGAATGTGAATACCTTTTCGCTGGCCATTAAATTTCTCCTTTTGAGATATTGTAATTTTAAATAAGAAAAGTGCGAAAAGTATAACCGAACGCCGGAAAAAATCAAGGAGTAAATGGGCTCGCCGGGCGCTGTTGGCTCCCGCAGGAGGTGCGGGGCTATTGATTAAATCTGCAATAAGGTATAGAGTTACACCCTGTACCGCGCAGCATTCCGTTACTCCATCAGCGGAAGCACGCGGAGAAAGGGCGGGACTATGCGACATTTCCCGATAAATCTCGCGCTCAGCGACCGGCCGGTGGTTGTCGTGGGAGGTGGCGCCGTGGCCGCCCGGAAGTGCCTGCGCCTGCTCGACGCCGGGGCGAGGGTGACGGTGATCGCGCCGGACCTCGACGGCCGCCTCCGGTCGCTGCGTGACGACGGAAAGATCGTTCACCTGGCCCGGGAGTTCGCGCCGGGAGACCTGGCGGGGGGAATGCTCGCCTTTGCCGCCACCGACAACCCTGCGGTCAACAGGGCCGTGGCCGACGAGGCAAAGTCCCGCGGCATCCCGGCCAATGTCGCCGACGCTCCGGAGCTCGGCGCCTTCACCCTGCCGGCCGTGCTCACCAGGGGAGGGCTCCAGATCGCGGTCTCGACCGGCGGCACATCGCCGGCCCTGGCGCGCCGTATCCGCGACGAGCTGGAGGGGCACTTCGGCCCGGAATATGAAACCGCTCTTATCCTGCTCGGCAAAGTCCGCGAAAAGCTGTTGACTGAAAAGGGTAACAGCGCGTACAATAAGGGTCTTTTTACCAATCTGACCGGCCATGACCTGCCGGCCATGATCAGGAACCGCTCCACTGCTGAAATAGACCACCTGCTCACCAGGCTGTTCGGCCCGGGCTACACCATGGCCGAACTGGGAGCGGGACAAAAGGACCCTGAATGAACGCCCTCTTCTTCTACACCACGCTCGGCCTCTATTTCATCGCCACCGTCGCCTATCTCGTCTATCTGCTGAAGCCGCTGCCGATCCTGGGCCGGGCCGCCCACTGGCTGATCTCCGCCGGCTTCCTGATCCACTGCGTCTTCACGGTCGTCCGTTATTTCGAGGCGGGGCACACCCCGATCACCAACCTCCACGAATCGCTCTCCTTCTTCAGTCTCGCCATCGTCGGCGTGTTCATCGCCTTCGAGCGCAAATACCACATCTTCATCCTCGGCTCCTTCGTCACCCCCCTGGCGCTCCTCCTGATGATCGGCTCCAGCATCTACCCCGGTACGATCCCGGAGATGCCGCCAGCGCTCAAGAGCAACTGGCTGCTGGTCCACTCGTCCCTCGCCTTCGTGAGCTACGCGACCTTCGCTGTTGCCTTCGGCGCCGCCATCATGTACCTGATCCAGGAACACTTCCTGAAGCGGAAGCGGCTCGGCCCCCTCTACCAGAAACTCCCCTCCCTCGACGTGCTGGACGAGATCAACTACCGCTGCCTCACCTTCGGCTTTCCGCTCCTGACGATCGCCATAATCACCGGCGCCATCTGGGCCGAAACCGCCTGGGGGACCTACTGGAGCTGGGACCCGAAGGAAACCTGGTCGCTGATCACCTGGTTCATCTACGCGGCGCTCCTGCACGGCAGGCTCACCACCGGCTGGCGCGGCAGAAGGGCCGCCATCCTGGCGATCGTCGGCTTCTGCATCCTCCTCTTCACCTTTCTGGGAGTGAATCTCCTTCCGAGTGAATCGCAGCACAGCTACAAACAGCTGCTCGGAGGGGCGAACAAATGAACATCGTTGTCGTAGGGCTCTCGCACAAGACAGCCTCGGTAGACATCCGGGAGAGGGTCGCCTTCGCCCCGAACCATATGGAGAAACCGCTGCGGGAGCTGGTGGAGCTCCCCGACGTTACCGAGGCGGTGATCGTCTCCACCTGCAACCGGGTGGAGCTCTACGCCACCACCCACGACGTCGCCGGCGGGATGGCCCGGCTGAAGCGCTTCCTGGCCGATTACCACCAGATTCCCCTGGAGACGCTGGAGCCGCATCTCTACAGCCATTACGGCGAGGCGGCGATCCGCCACGTGTTCCGGGTCGCCTCCAGCCTCGATTCCATGGTGGTCGGGGAGCCGCAAATCCTCGGCCAGATCAAGACCTCCTACGGCTACGCGGCCGAATTCAAGAGTTCCGGCATCATCCTCAACCGCTTTCTGCACAAGGCGTTCTCCGTCGCGAAACGGGTCAGGACCGAGACCAAGATCGCCTCGTCGGCCGTCTCCGTCTCGTTCGCCGCAGTGGAGCTGGCAAAGAAGATCTTCGGCGACCTTACCGACAAGACTGTCATGCTGGTCGGCGCCGGCGAGATGTGCGAGCTTGCCGCCAAGCACTTCCTGAACAGCGGCGTGCGCGGCGTCATGGTCACCAACCGGACCTACGATCGGGCGGTCAGGCTGGCCGAGGAATTCGGCGGGCGGGCGGTCAGCTTCGAAGACTTCATCGACCAGCTTCACAAGGCCGACATCATCCTCTCCTCAACCGGCGCCACCCACTTCATCATCGGGGCAAAAGACGTGGAGGAGGTGATCCGCCGCCGCAAGCTCAAGCCGATGTTCTTCATCGACATTGCGGTGCCGCGCGACATCGACCCGAAGGTGAACGACGTGGCGAACGTCTACCTCTACGACATGGACGACCTCCAGGGGGTGGTGGCCACCAACCTGGAACAGCGGAACAAGGAGGCGGAGAAGGCGGAGGCCATCATCGACCAGGAAATCGGCCAGTTCTTCAAATGGCTCTCCTCGCTGGAGGTGACCCCCACCATCGTGGCGCTCCGGTCCAGGTTCGAGGAGGTCCGCCGGGCGGAACTGGGAAAAACCCTGGCCGGCTGGAAGGAGCTTCCCCCCGACGGTCAGAAGCGGCTGGAGGCATGCACCGCCGCCATCGTCAACAAGCTCCTCCACGCCCCCACGAGCCTTTTGAAGCGGACCGGCCAGGGGGGACGAACCGACCTCTACGTGGATGCCCTGCGACAGCTGTTCGAGCTGCAAACGGAGGGGCCGGAGGAAGAAGAGCTCGGAGAGCTTGAAGAATAAGAACCCGAAATTGACAAGGATGAACAGGATAATCAGGATAAGCCCAGAACCCAATGGTTTTTCATCCTGAACATCCTGAATATCCCTGTTAAATAAGTTTTGAGGAGGTTGCAATGGCACTGAAACAACTGAGAATAGGTACCCGCGCCAGCCAGCTGGCGCTCTGGCAGGCCAACTGGGTGAAGTCGGAGCTGGAGAAACGCTACCCGGGGATGGAAGTGACCCTCACCAAGATCAAGACCATCGGCGACAAAATCCTCGACGTCCCCCTGGCCCAGGTGGGCGGCAAGGGACTGTTCGTCAAGGAGATCGAGGAGGCGATGCTCCGGGGTGAGATCGACATCGCGGTGCACAGCATGAAGGACGTGCCGACCGAGTTCCCCGACGGGCTCGGCCTCGTCTGCATCACCGAGCGGGAAGACCCGCGCGACGCGGTGATCTCCCGCAACGTCAAGTTCGCCGACCTGCCGAAAGGGGCGCGGATCGGCACCAGCGCCCTGCGCCGCCAGGCCCAGCTCCTGAAGGTCCGTCCCGACCTGGAGATGGTGATCATCCGCGGCAACGTGGAGACCCGCATCCGCAAGCTGGACGAGGACAAACTGGATGCGGTGATCCTTGCCGCCGCGGGACTCAAGCGGCTCGGCTTCACCGAAAAGGTCGCCGAGTACCTCCCGGCCGACTTCTCCATCCCCGCCATCGGCCAGGGTGCCCTCGGCATCGAGTGCCGCCTGGACGACGAGCAGGTGAAAGAGACCATCGCCTTCTTCAACCATCCGGACACCGCCCACGCGGTGCGGGCAGAACGGGCGCTCCTGTGGCGCTGCGAGGGAGGGTGCCAGGTACCGATCGCGGCCCACGGCGAGGTCAAGGGAGATACGCTTTTGCTGGTCGGCTTCATCGCCTCGGTGGACGGGAGCCGCTCCGTGCGGGGGAGCATCACCGGGGAGGCAACGGAGTGCGAAAAGCTCGGGATCGCCCTGGCCGAGCAGCTCCTGAAGGACGGCGGCCACGAGATCCTCTCGGAGGTTTACCAGCGGGAAGTAAGCCGGGAAAAGGAAATTCCGGTGTAACCGGATTGCCTCGTAGGGGCGACGCATGCGTCGCCCTGAACTTACGGCGTCAGCAGAAAAATGGGAGAGGCATGCCTCTCCCCTACATAACCCTACCTATGACCGATTCCCACAAAAAAGGCTACGTCTACCTTATCGGCGCGGGCCCCGGCGACCCGGGGCTGATCACCGTCAAGGGGCGGGAGTGCATCGCCCGGGCCGACGTGATCATGTACGACTACCTGGCCAATGGGGAGTTGCTCCGGCACGCGAAGGCCGGTGCCGAATCGATCTACTCCGGCAAGGTGGGGGGTGCCCACAACCGGGAGCAAGAGCAGATCAACGCGCTCCTGGTAGCCAAGGCCCGCGAAGGGAAAGTGGTGGCCCGCCTCAAGGGAGGGGACCCCTTCGTGTTCGGCCGCGGCGGCGAGGAGTGCGAGGCGCTGGTGGCAGCAGGGGTCCCCTTCGAGGTGGTGCCGGGGGTGACCGCCGGGATCGGCGCCCCCGCCTACGCCGGCATCCCCCTCACCCACCGCCACGTTACCACCTCGGTGGCATTCGTCACCGGCCACGAGCACCCCGGCAAGGAGGTGTCGGAGATCGACTGGGAGCGCCTCTCCCTCGGGAGCGGCACGGTCGTCTTCTACATGGGGATGAAGAACCTCCCCGAGATCACCGCCAACCTCATCGGCCATGGCCGCGCCCCGGAAACGCCGGTGGCGCTGATCCGCTGGGGGACCCGGCCGGAGCAGGAGGTCCTGGTCGGCACCCTGGCCGACATCGCCGAAAAAGCGAGAAGGGCTGGCTTCAAGGCCCCGGCTGTCACCGTGGTGGGCGAAGTGGTGCGGCTGCGCGAGAACCTGCGCTGGTTCGACAACCGGCCGCTGTTCGGCCGGGGCATTCTCGTCACCCGGGCCGCCGACCAGGCGGGCGAGTTCAGCCGGCTCCTGACCGGATACGGCGCCCAGGTCCACGAGTGCCCCACCATCGAGATCGTCTCGCCGGAGGAATCCGCCGGGCTGGACGAGGCGATTACCTCGCTGGCCGAATTCCACTGGCTGATTTTCACCTCGGCCAACGCCGTGCGATTTTTCTTCTCCCGCCTGGCTGAGCTGGGTCTGGATGCGAGGGCCATCGGCCCGGCCCGGGTCTGCGCGGTGGGACCGAAGACCGCGGCAACCCTCGCGCCGTACGGGATCAGGCCGGACCTGGTGCCGGCCGACTACAAGGGGGAAGGGGTGGTCGAGGCGTTCCGGGCGCTGGACATCGTCGGCACGCGCGTCCTCTTCCCACGGGCCGACCGGGCCCGAGAGATGATCCCAGCGGGACTCGCGGCACTGGGGGCCGAGGTAATCGCACCGGTCGCCTACCGCAACGTCATCCCCGCCGCCCTCCCTGCCCGAACCCTGCAGGCGCTGGAGGAGCGGCGCATCGACTGCGTCACCTTCACCTCCTCCTCCACCGCCGAGAACCTGGCCGCCATGATCGGGGAAAACCGGCTCCTCCACCTTCTGGAAGGGGTGGCGGTCGCGGCGATCGGGCCGATCACCGCGCGCACCTGCCGTGAGCTGGGGCTGGACGTAAACATCGAACCAAAGGAATACACCGTCTCGGCACTGACCGCGGAGATCGTAGACTATTTCGCAAAACCTTTTCTTACCGCAGAGGACGCAGAGAGCGCAGAGTAAGGCCAAAAAACCGAAACAGTGAGATAAGATATAGCCCCAGAACCTCTCTGGTTTTTTCTGGTTTCTCTGCGTACCTCTGCGTTCTCTGCGGTGAAAGCTTTTAGCTTTTTAGTCTTTTATTACAACTTCACTCTGCCTGAAAGGAGACACATCATGTTCTTTCCCCAATTCCGTGCCCGCCGCATCAGAGGCAAAGAGGTGTTCCGCACCATGGTCCGCGAGACTTCCCTGTCGGTCAACGACCTGATCTACCCGATGTTCTCCGCCTTCGGCACGGGGATCAGGAAGGAGGTCTCCTCCATGCCCGGCATCTACCAGCAGTCGATCGAGCACATCGTGGCGGAGGCCCAGGAAGCCTATGAGCTGGGTATCCCGGCGGTGCTTCTGTTCGGCATCCCGGAAAAGAAGGATGCGGTCGGAAGCGACGCCTACGCGGAGCACGGCATCATCCAGGAGACCATCCGCGCCCTGAAGAAAGAGGTGCCGAAGCTCGCGGTGATCACCGACGTCTGCATGTGCGAGTACACCGACCATGGCCACTGTGGCATCATCAAGGACAACGACGTGGACAATGACGCGACCCTGGAGCTCCTGGCCAGGGAGGCTCTCTCTCACGCCCGGGCAGGCGCCGACATGGTCGCCCCCTCTGACATGATGGACGGCCGGGTCGCCGCCATCCGGGAGACCCTGGACGAGAACGGATTCCAGGACCTCCCGCTGATGAGCTACGCGGTGAAGTACGCCTCCGGCTACTACGGCCCGTTCCGCGAGGCGGCCGAATCCACCCCCCAGTTCGGCGACCGCCGCTCCTACCAGATGGACCCGGCAAACCGCCTGGAGGCCCTGCGCGAGGCCCAGATGGACGTAGAGGAGGGGGCGGACATCATCATGGTCAAGCCGGGGCTCCCCTATCTCGACATCGTCCGGGAGATGAGGAACGAATTCAACCTCCCGGTCGCGGTCTACAACGTCTCCGGCGAGTACAGCATGATCAAGGCCGCGGCGAAGATGGGGTGGATCGACGAGGACCGGGTCACCATGGAGACCATGCTCTCCTTCAAGCGCGCCGGCGCCGACCTGATCCTCACCTACCATGCCATGGAGGTGGCAAAACTCCTCCACAAGGGATATGAAGTCTCCAGGACAAGCCGCTGCGGCTGTCCCTGAATTTTTAAAGGCCCGCGCTCTGCGGGCCTTTTTGCTACAGGGGGATGGACTTTTGCCGGCTCATGCAAGCCCGCGCGTCCAAGTGTGGTATCATTGCGGGGTAACGTTCTGTGCCCGTTGCCGACGGGCGGGAGATGCCGATGCCCCGCCGCACACCCTTCCGCTTCCTCGAACCGACCTTCTTCGCCGGGCTCCTGGACGACCCGGTCCTCTACCTCCACGTCCGCCCCAGCGGGAGGGCCTGCCTTCTCGACTGCGGCCAGATCCAGCACCTGGCCAAACGGGTCCTCCGCTCGGTGGATGCCCTGTTCGTCTCCCATGGACACATGGACCACTTCATGGGGCTCGACACATTCATCCGGAACAACCATGTCTCCCCCCGCACCTTCGACATCTACGGTCCGCCGGGGATCGCCGGCAAGACCGCGCGGAAACTCTCGGGGTACGACTGGAACCTAACCGAACCCTCCTGGTGCACCCTGCGGGTCCACGAGATCTTCTCCGACCGGACGGCAACGTTCCTCCTGCCGGGAGGGGAGGGGTTCCCCTGCCGCATCGCCGGCGGAGAGCCCCGGCACGACAGGATCATCCACCGCACCGGGCATCTCGCAGTGGAGGCAGAACTGTGCGACCACAAGATCCCCTCGGTCATCTACCGGCTTACGGAGGCGCCGTCGTTCGGCATAAATGAGGAGAAGCTGAACAGGGCAGGACTGGTGCGGGGGGACTGGCTGAAGGAGCTGCAGAAGCGTTTTCACTGTGGTTTTTCAGATCCGGCGCCTCTGACGGTCCTGCGCCGGCAGGGGAAAACGAACGGTGAACAGCAGGTGACTGAGGCCCGGAAACTGTATGAGGCGATCCGCAGAGACGAACCTCCGGCCGCCGTCGGCTACGTCACCGATGTCGATTTCAGCGAGGCGAACCTGGAAAAGGTCCTCTCCCTGATGGCTGGGGTGACCCTGCTGGTCTGCGAATGCTCCTTTCTGGCCGCGGAGCGGGACAAGGCCCGGCGCTCCCGGCATCTCTGTACAGACGACCTCAACTGCCTGATCGAGCGGCTCCGCCCCCCCTTCGTCCTGCCTATGCACCTCTCCAAGAGCTATGTGGGCCGCAGCCGGCTCCTCTACGAAGAGCTGACCTCCCCCCCGGGGGTCACCATCCTGCGTCTCCCGGAACACCT
The DNA here is from genome assembly GCA_036518435.1 of Geobacteraceae bacterium. Taxonomy (GTDB): domain Bacteria; phylum Desulfobacterota; class Desulfuromonadia; order Geobacterales; family Geobacteraceae; genus JAMPXD01. The sequence continues at coordinate 34,127 of DATDNF010000034.1, read as the reverse complement.
GGCCCCACGGCCCCTCCTGGCACGCGATGTCCCGCCGCTGTTCTGAAAAGGGGAGCTACTCAGAGCTTGCCGCCGCCTGAAAGAAAATCGTGCCGAGCATGACGTCCGCCACTGCCCCGGTCAGCATCCCGACCGGCAGGAGGACGAGGAGCACCAGGCAGAAACCGGTGACGATGTTCAGGTAGCAGTATGGTCTGTGCAGTCCCTGAAGCGAATCCGGGAGCCGCAGGAGCCTGACGCCGAAGGCAATCTGCAGGACTCCGACGAAGATGACCATAATGATGGCAAAGACCCCGACGGCAGACTCCAACTGGTTGAGAGCGAGCCCCAGGAGGCTCACCGCCGCCGAGACGATGTTGGCCTTGATGAGGAGGTCGATGGGCAGGTCGGCCTGGCGAAATGCGTACTTCTCATGGAGAAGCCGCAACAGGGCCACCAGGAGATAGACCGTCAGGACGGTGCCGGCAACCAGCATGGCTGCCTCCGCCGCCTTCGGGACAACCCCTTTTTGCTCGCCAAGGAGAACGGTGAGTATGAACCAGGGGATCGTCAGCATGGCGCTTGCCATGGCAAGCCAGCCGGTTACCATTAACCTCTTTCGCGTCACGGCGCCTCCTCTTCCCTTTTCCGCCGGTGCCGGTAGGCGCTGGCCCGCTCGATGAACTCCTCCCGCAACCGCACGTCCCCCAGGCGCCCCTCCTCCTCGACCGGCAAGTCGGGGAAATATGCCGTCAGCGCTGCGGCAAAGAGCCCCCGGCCGCTCTCCGTTCTCCCCTGTGAGAAAACCTCGACCCGGAAGAGGCCGCAACTGGGGGACCTGCTCTTCAGAATGAAGCCGGCGATATTCTCCCCTTCCAGCTCCTTCACCTTCAGCCGGCACCAGGCGTGAAGCCGTTCCGTAAGGTCAAGTCGGCTCTCCACAGTGACCAGCCGGGGATGGACAGGGTCCCCCTCCAGGCGCATCACTTCCCTCGGGACCGGGAGACCGCACCCCACCTCCGGACAAACCGGGACGAGCGCGAAGATGCGGCCAAGGACGTCCGCTATATAAGGCTCGCGCTTGTCGCTACCATCGTAGCGGACCCTCTCCCCCAGCAGGCAGGAACTGACCCCGATCTTGATCTGACTCGCCATGCGCGCCTCCCGTTACTCTACGGAAAACTCTTCCCCGTTGATGGAGACCCGGTCGCCGGAATGGAGCTTGCGCCCCCTGCGCAGCTCCGCCACACCGTTTACCCGCACCAGGCCGTCGGCGATCAGGAGCTTGGCCTCTCCCCCCGACCCGACGGCGTTGACCGCCTTGAGGAAGCTGTCGAGCTTGATGAACTCCGTATCGATTTTCATGGGACGCCCCCGCAAATAAATGGCATACTCGTGCCGCCGGTTGAATTTAGCATGATTTTCTGATAAGAATAAAGGAATTTTACCAAAGGAGAATCACGACCATGTTCACCACATCCGATTTCAAACGGGGCCTGGTCATCCAGATCGACGGCGCCCCCTGCCTGATCATCGACGTCACCTTCCAGTCCCCCTCGGCCCGCGGCGCCAACACCATGGTGAAGACCAAGTACCGCAACCTCATCACCGCCCAAGTGCTGGAGAAGACCTTCCGCTCGGGCGACAAGGTGGAGGAGGCGGATTTCGAGCGGCACAAGGGGCAGTTCCTGTACGCCGACGGCGACCGCGGCGTTTTCATGGACCTGGAGACTTACGAGCAGTTCGAGCAGGAGGCGGACGCCTTTGCGGCAAACGCTCCATATCTGCTTGAGGGCACCGAGGTGATCCTCGGTCTGTTCGAGGGACGGATGGTCACCGTGGAACTCCCCATGACCGTGGAGTTGACGGTCACCGACACGGCGCCGGTCATAAAAAACGCCACCGCCACCGCCGAAACCAAGGATGCCATCCTCGAAACCGGCCTGAAGATCAAGGTCCCCCCCTACCTGGAGTCGGGCAACAAGGTCAAGGTGGATACCCGTGACGGCCGTTTTATCTCGCGGGCTTAAGAAAGGTGACGAAAAACCTGTTGACACGGACCAGAAATAGTTTTATAAGATAGATTCTCTTTTGCCCAGGTAGCTCAGTCGGTAGAGCAGAGGACTGAAAATCCTCGTGTCGGCGGTTCGATTCCGTCCCTGGGCACCAGTAAAATCAAGGCTTCGCGGACGATCCGCGGGGCCTTTTTCTTTTTTTCAACAGACACAAAAAGACACACCTATATCACGAGGTGTCCCTGTCCCTCGATAAACGTGGCATTCGCTATTTTGATCGGTATGCCTCCGCCGCCTCCAGGATCTTCGCCAGGGCGTTGTCGGAGATCAGCCACCCCTCCGCCTCCGGTGAGCGCGGCAAGTCGCCTCTGTGTATCCTCATCGCTGCCGAGTCGTGCAGCAGTGCCGGAGGCGCGTGCTGGCACCCGGTCAATGCGCTGTTCGACAGCAGCCACATCACCGCCAGTAATCGCCTGGCGCCCCCGCTGGATCTCTTCATTGCGGTTCTCCTTGTCCCGGCCCGGCTTCCCGTCCTGCCACGCCTTCAGCAGGACGAGAATGATCGAGCCGATGACGGTCAGGATCGGGCCGATGCTGTCCATTATAATGCCGCGTCCGTTTCGGCGATTGCAGCCTGCACCGGCTGCGTCGCGGCCGAATTCACCGGCACATTGAGAGTGTCGACCGGCGCGGTGGTCGGGGGCGCCTTGGATACTGCGTCGAGGAGCGCCTCGATCTGCCCCTGCATGTTCGCGTTGCTCTTCGCGTCCGGGACGAGGTAGCAGAAGACGGCCCACAGGGCGCAGGCCACGGCCCTCTGCCACGTGATGTGGCCGGTCTGGAACCACTGCATGAGTGCTGCCCCGATGGACGTGACGAGGCCGAAGATGGTCGTGCGCCAGTCCTTTAACTCGGGGAGATTTACGGTTACCTGTGCCATGATGCTCTCCTTTTCTCGTGGCCGTGCGGCCTGGTTATGCCTCCTGCCTTACCACCTGCATCAGGTTGTCGTAGCGGCGGCGGCAGTCGGCGGGGTGCGTTTCCCCGTATTTGGTGTGGGTCAGCTTGAAGTCCAGCACGTCGTCCGCGGTGACCGGCCGCCCCAGGTTGGCGATAAACGCGAGCAGGGTTCCCGGCTTGTCGATGTCGCTGAAATAATACTGATTGTCGTAGTCCGCCAGGGCGAGGATCGCCGCCGAGTCGGACAGCGGCACCCCGTGTTCCGTGGCGATGGAGAGTGCCCGGTCGAGACAGTCGGAAAGCTGGGCCTCGTCGTACCTCGCCACCGTGTCAGCGGCAGCCTGGAGTTTGGTCGCCAACGGCTTCACGTCGATGGTCTGATTGACGATCCCCGCGATCTCGGCGGGGGTGAACCCGCACGCCTTCAGACACTCCAGTGCGGCTGGGTTGTTGCGGGTGTCAAACTGGCACACGCCGAACGACCAACCGCTTTTTCCCGACTGCACGCCGTCCGGGTCTGAAAAGCGGAGCACGGCATGGAGGTTGCCGCCCAGCTCATTCTTGATGATCACGTCCCTAAAAAGTTCATTCAGCGTTTTGGTTGCCATAAATTCTCCTTGAGTTCTACTTGAATACCCGCACGGTCCAAGTGCCCGAGGATAAATCAACGGAGATGCCGGTATTGTTGTCCAGGCGGATGACCGCGTTATCGGTGGCCGTGATGTACGCAGTTGCCTGCATCCCGCCCAGTGTTCCGTTACTGTACGCCACAACAGCCTGGTCACCTACTGCAGCACCGGTAACCGTGACCCCACTGGACGTGGCCCCCGAGCCAGCTGCAATGGACGGCGGGTCCCATGTAATGCTGCCAGTAACGGAGTGAAGTTTACGGATTATGGCCCCGTCAAATAATATGCCATTGACATTTGTAGCATAAAGCTTGGCGACCGACGATGAGGTCAAAGCGGATTTCTGTATGTTCCACGTCACCCACATCCAACCAGAGGCGGATGGTACGGAGGTGTTTGCATAGCCCGTTGCATCCACGTATAGCTGCACGGATGAGTCAGCCGGGGCTTTTACTCTGACACTTACGGAGAGCATCGCCATGTTAGGGTAATCGAAATACGCCCCCAGATTCAGTATTGCGAATTCGTCGAACGTACCACCAGATGTAACAGTTTTAACCCCATGGGTTGGAGATAGGGCGGCCGCGTCAATCACAATATTCTGCGTGGTCAGAGAGCGCGAATTGATTGCAGGCATAAATGTATCGAGAGGGGATGGCGCAGTGGTGTATGGATAGTCCATAGCAGCACCACTGGTGTTGATCCACCGTATCGAATCCCCGTAATGTTGGTACGCAAAGCTAGAATACGCATACGTCAGTGCGTTATCAGATGCATTGGTATTGTCATCCTCTGTAACAGTTCCGCCTCGCTGATCTATAAAAATACCACTACATTGATATAGTTTGTTGCCTGAGACATGGACTGATCCGCCACCAGCCGAGATCTGTATCATTGTGCCAAAATTGTTATTTGACGCACTATAGTTTGCGAGCATGTTTTCAGTCAGACTAATACGTCCTACCTGCCCGAGGGCGATGACAGGTGTATTTCCGGCATTAGTCCATGTCGGGACACCATCATACTCTAATTTATTCCGACTGATCCAACATGCATCTAAATTACCGGTATTGCTAACCCATATAGGACTGCCACTAATCTGCGCGAACGTGTTTTGCTCAATATGAAGGTTATTACAATCGCCAGGCAAATATCCCGTCGGAGTAACGGCTTCAATCGCCAAGGCGCCCGACCCGTAAACGCCGACATCTCTGAATAAGTTGCCGTCTACCCGGCTTTCCATCACACGCTGTAGACTGAGCCCCCGCCCTTGCAACGATTGGAACGAGCAGTCGTGAATATTGCAATGGCTGGTAGTGGCAATAAAAACAAGTGCAGTGGCCACTTGTGATTGGCCGTCAAATTTTATCCCGGCTATTTCGCCGCCTGTAACCGTTGCCGGATCGTCGCCAGCTACGGTAGAGACAAACCCGGCCGTGAGTATGTGCGCCGCCCCCGCCTTAAGCCGCACCGTGGTATTATCGCTGATGCCTCTGCCACCGGCGCCGTACACGTAAACCCGGCCGCTATACGATACATCACCGACCAGATAGGTAGTTTTTTGCAGGTACACCGGAGCCATAGTATTGAGCGCGGCTTGCCAGGCGGCGGACATGTCGGTTGTTCCCGGCGTAGCATTAGTAGTCCACCACTCAGGCAGCGCTTTTTGCAATCCGGATACCGGTCCGCTGCCCACAAAAACACGTGCCAGACCCGCATGGAAATTGCCGAGCCCGGAAACGGTCCCGGAATTATTGATGGTCCCGCCGCTGATAATGTCGACCTCCACGCCATCGAACGACAATGCGTGGCAACTCACGGCCTTGGTGATGTGCAGCGGTCGGTTATTCGTCTTGGCGTAAACCTTGGCAGTGGAGACGTTTGCGAACGCGCGCACGTCCACCCATGGCCCCGAGGTGATGATGTCGCCCGTGAGCGTAGCCGCTGGTGCGGCCCAGGAGGTCGTAACGGCCAATAGACAGAATGCGGCAAAGAAAAGCATGATCCGTTTCATAGATGAGGCTCCATTCGGTGCGGGTCATCAGCCCCGCATCCAGTTGTTGTTCGCGGCATCGGGAACGATCCAGATTGCCTGGTCCTGCATGGTGAGATCGCAGGTGGCGGACCGCCCCTCGGCGGTCGAGATGGTCCCAGCCGCCGGGCGGACGGTGACCATGTTGGCCGAGGCGTCCGTCTTACCGATCACCATGGGCCGGGCGCCGGGGTCGTTTGCGGCCACGATGCCCACAACGACTTGGCCGGCGGTGGCGTCCACGATCTGCACGCTGACGCTTCCGGGGCCGAACGGCACCAAACCCTCCAGCGCCGCCAGTCGTGCCGCAAGGCCTGCGCTGGAGAGTATTCCCACGGTGCGTTTCAGCTCCTGAATCAGCATTACGACCCGGTCCAGGTCGTCATCCACCGTGTCGGCGAAGAATGGCCCAGCGGTCTGGTAATCGGTCGTGCGGTCGGCGGACTGCTCTCGCGCCATCTCCACGAGTCCAGCCGTGGGTGCCACCGGAAAATCGACCGTACCACCCGGGTCGGCGAGGGTGACCGTGTAATCAGTTCCCAGGGTCTTCACAGCACCGGCCACTATCACCACCAGATCCGTGTCCTGAAAAACCTGAAACGGAAACGGAAACGATGTAGTCACGCCGTTGGCGTTGGCCGATACATACGGTGTTACGTCCGCTACTGCCATGGTCTCACCTCATTAATAGTCCGTCTGCACTTCATGCGTCCCGCTCCCCGGCCGCCAGTCGTCGCGGCTCTCCGCCGGCGGTGGTACGTTCAGGCCGATCCGGACGGGCGTCTCGGCGATGGCCCCGGCACCGCTGTCCAGGTGGTCGTCCGGCTGGCTCTTCACGGTCGGGTCCCACTCCCGCATCTGCTGCGGCATCGGCCCCTGCATGACCGCCCGGCTGGCATACAGGAACCGGCCGGACAGGGGGGGCTCCAGGGCGTCGGCGATGAACACGTTCTTGTTGCCGCTGCGCCACCGCTCGATCACCGCGCAGTCGAGGTTCGCCTCCTTCAAAACCTTGCGCAGGATCGCCGGGACGAACCCGCCGGGGCCGTTCGTCTCCACCGTCACGCCCCGCAGGCTGTACCGTTTCACGATGGGAACGATCCCGCCGCACTGCTCGTAGATGTCGCCGGTGAGCGCCACGCACACCTGCCAGTAGAGGTTGCCGTTGCCGTCCGTGAACACCAGGGAGAAGCTCGACGCATCGCTGTTGATCTTCCCCAACGAGCAGTCCCAGTAGGACGACGCCCCCACCAGCCGCACCCCGCGCAGAAACATGAGCGCCCCGCCGTTCACGATACGCAGCTCCGGCGCGTCGTCGTACACCTGGATGCGCTCCGGGTCGAGCCGGACACGGGCGATCTGCGCCGGCCGGAGCATGTATTGGCTGTCCCATTCGCCCCAGGAGCGGCAGCGCCCCATCTTGAAGGCGACCTCCCCCCGGTTGAAGCGCTGCGGCCAGGTGCACCCGGCGTAGATCGATACCCGCGTCCCGGCGGGGACGGGGGAGCGCAGCACCACCCGGCCGCCCCGGAAATCCCGCAGCCCCTCCACCGTGTAGTCCGGAGCCGCCAGCAGCTTGGGGCGCGATTCCCCCACCGCCACGTAGATCTCGTCCGGCCGGCACACCCGCCAGTCGAACAGGAACTCCGCCGTGGGGAAATCCTTCACCACGTGGGTCACGCCCCGGATGAAGAGCGGGATCTCCAGCAGGTCCGCGCCGTCCTCGATCTGCTCCTTGTAGATCGACTCCAGGCAGTGGTCGGTGCCGATGTAGAGGATCTTCCCGCCGGGGACCAGGATGTGGCCGGTCTCCGACAGGCGCCCCCGGAGCGCCTCCCTTAGCGCTGGCGTGCGGATCGTCTTCGGCACCTCCACGTCGTCCAGCAGGAACTCGTCCGCCCGGCCGCCGGTGATGTTGCTCATGACGCCGTAGGCGGACATGCTCGGATTGCGCGGGTCGCTCGACCCCTCCACCTCGAAGCGGTGGGTCTTCCATAGTTTCCCCCGGCCGCGCATCCCCTGGCACCACGGGTGGTGGTTGATCACCTGGCGGGAATGGGCGGACATCTTCGCGCCGTCCTGGTCGGTGGCGGAGAGGGTCTGGAACCGCCATGCCGGGTCCTGCCGCAGCCGCCAGGGGGGATACTCCCCTACGATGGTGGATTTCGAGAAGCCGCGGAACGCCTTCAGCACCCCCACCCGGCCGGTGCGCCCCTGCTCCAGCCAGTCGCACGCCTCCAGGTGGCTGTCGGGAACTTCCCACCCCGCCTGTTCGCCGCACTTCAAATGGAATGCCGGAAACGATACCGGCGCACGCTTTACCATGCATCACTGCCTCTTCTTCACGAGCGCCAGGCGCTTGCCGGCTGCCTTCTCCATGGTGCGGATCTCGGCCGCGTCGTCGGGACCGTCCTCGCCGGGCTTGGGCGGCGCGACGTTTCTCCGTTCCCGGAGCAGCCGTTCGATCCCCGCCACCAGGGTAATGGTCTGGTTCGCATCCTTCTTCTGCCAGCACCGGTCCCCCCGCTGGTTCTGCTGCTCCTTGGCGGAGGCTGTGGCCTCCACCTTCACGAACGTGTCCGGGTCCGCCTCGGTCAGGAACACGTCCAGGAGTCGCTCCTGGAGCGCGGCAAGCCGCGCCTCCTGGTCGGGGCGGATGCCGGACGGTGCGGGTTTAGCCTCGGGTTTCTTCTTCATAATTTCCTCTTGAACAGTTCGGAAACGTCGGGCGCGCCGCCCGGCATATTGTCCTCCGGAGCGTACCAGAAGGTCTGATCGTTCTCCCGCTCCACCTTTCTCCGCATCCGCCGCAGGTACCCCGGATTCGCCGCCTCCTGCGCGTGGAAGAACAGCAGATGGTCGAGTGCCAGGCGCGTGTACCAGAGGTTCATGGCCGGGGCGTAGTTCTTGGCGAACTGGATCGCCTCCGGGATGAAGTTCGGGTCGTGTTTCCCCTCCCAGGCGGTTTCCGCGTTCCCCACCGTGAGCTTGCGCACGTCGTTGGCGAGCCCGACCACCGGCCCGGCGATGGTGTCCGCGAGCCCACCGCCGAAGCGGTTGGCATCCTGGAGAAGAAAGTCGCCGAAGATCCCCATCCCGCCCGACTGCAACAACGCCGCCCCCCAGAAGCCGGGGTCCGCCATGCTGCGCGGGTTTCTCCCCTTGGCGATCTCCTTCAGCTGTATGGAGATGGCGCCGGTCACCATCATGGCAAGGGCGAACTGGGCGGCCATCCCGGCCCGCCCCCCGGCCGTCCCCTCTTCCATGATGCGCGGCCATATCTTCTGCACCATGGCAAAGCTGAAGCTCTTGAACAGGGCGAACGACCGGGCCAGCTCGCCGGTCACCTCGCCCGGGTGGGTGGCGCCCTTGAGCGTCGCATTGGTGCGCAGCCCCGGCGTGATCATGGCGGTGTCCCCCTCCTCGGAGAGCATGGCCCCGAACCGCGCCGCCGCCTCCTGCACCTTCTGCCGCCCAATCTTGTCCAGGTCCGCCGACCGGAAGCCGGGATCCAGGTTCTGCTCCGGGGCGTGGGCGCGGGCCACCGTCCAGGGGGTCACCACGTTCTGCCCGGCGATCTCCACCGGCTCGGCGGTCCGGATGATGTTCCAGTTCTCCTCGTCGATCCCGTACCGCTCCAGCATCCGCTTATAGCGCGGCTCCAGGGCGTCGAAGGCGGTATCCCGGAAGTCGTGGGTGTGGGAGCCGATCAGGAGCTGAAACGCCTGTTTGAGGCTGTTGTGGAGAAACTCCGCCCCCGAGTAGCGCACCGTGAAGTCCGCCACCTTGCGGGAGAACCCCGCCCCCTGCTCCGCGCCGTAGCGCATCAGCACGTCGTTCACCACGCTCTGCGTGAAGATCGCGTGCCGCCGCGCCAGTACCCGGTCTGCCTCGTCCAGCGGGTTCAGCATCTTCAGCATCATCCGGATCGTTTCCCCTGCGCCGAAGCCGTCCGACTGCGCCACGGTGCGGAAGATGGCGAAGTCGGAAACCATGGAGAGCGGGAGCATCCCGAGCTTAGCGGCGGAGATGTAGTTCCGGGTCGCCTGCATGAACGAGCTGATCAGGGCGAACCGCTCCTCGGTCGGCATGTTGGCGACGCCGGTCAGCTCCTGGTACATCACCTCGTTCCTGCGCCGACCCTTGGTGCCGTCCATGGTCTCTTCCGCCTGGGCCTGCTGGGCGTAGCGGGTGCCGGTCTCGAACCCCGCGTCGGTGTCCGGGCCGAAGGTCTCCATCATGGCGATGTCGGTCGCGTGGCGGCGGGTGTTCCCCACCATCGCCTCGAACAGCCCCTTGGCCCCGAAGGCGCGGTTCGCGTCCAGGAACCCCTCGGCGTCCCGGAAGTGGATGTCCCGGTGCGCCCCCAGGATGTCGGCGAGCGCCGGCTTCTCCCCCGCTACCTCCACGTCCTTGACCAGCCCGTTGGTGGCGATGGTGCGCCAGACCGAGCGGAACACGTCCCGCAGTTCCCCGTCGTCCAGCAGCCCCCCGGTGTCGGGGTTCGCATACTTGGAGCGGTCGATCCGCTCCATCATGAAATCGGTCCACGCCTCCTGCGCCTTCGCCTGGAGGCGGTTGCGCCGTTCCGGCGACAGCCAGGGGTTGAGGAACTCCGCCTTGTCCCGCGCGCCGAGACCGTAGAAGCGCACGTCCTTGGCGTTCCATTGCTGGGGGAGGTGCCCCTGCAAATACTGGATGTTCGCCCCCGCCTCGTTCTTGCGCGCGATCACCCGGTTCTCCACCGTCCGGAAGGCGTAGGCGAGTCGCTCCGCCGGGGTCGCCTTGTCAGGGTCGTGCCCCACCTTTTTGATGATGTCCGGGTCCATGATGGCGCGGGCCACGGCCAGCTCGTCGTCCGGAGTGAGTTTCCGCATGAACGGCGACTTGTCGAGGAACGGCTCCAGTCCCCGGTATATCTCCGCCAGGTACTGCTCCGTCCCCGCCTTGATCCGGCCGGAGAGCTGGGTGTCGATCAGTCGCGTCAGTCCCTTGTTGCCGTTGCCGTTCCGGGCGATCTGGATCTGGAGGCGATTCGCGCTCTCCACCTGGAGTTGCTGCTTGCGGACGAACCGTTCCTTCTGCTTCACCCGGGCGTCGAACGCCTCCTGGGCCGCCTCGACCATCAGCTGCTCGCGCGACTTCTCGCCAGTCTCGGTCCACATGGCGCGCCCGTCCGGGGTGGTCTTGGGGAACTTCTCGCGGAAGCGCCGCTCCACCTCAATGATGATCCGGTCCGCCTCCTTGCGGGTGATCGCGCCGTTCGCGGCTTTTATGAGGTCGTCAATGCAGCGAGCCATAGCCTTTTTGTTTCTCCTTCAGCCGGTCACAGTGCCGGTTGCAGTGTGCTTTGCCCCAGCGGAAGAAGATGGGGCAGTTCTCGCGATAGGCGCAGACGAAGATGATTTTCATAATTCATACTTCATAATTCATCCTTGCCTCAACCAAGGTTGAGGCACACCGCCGCCCGGTCGAACAGGTGCTTCTGCTGTCGCGCCACGGCGAGGCCGTCCTTGGCCTCGTCCACCACCTCGCGGGCCGAGCGTAATTTACCCGTTTCGTCGTAGATATCGAAGTCCCCCCGCTCGCGCAGGATCGTCTCCACCGCGAAGTCGTGCGGGTCCACCGCCTCCAGGGGGCGGCCGGACGTGTCCACGTCGCCGACGATCCGGAAGGGGCGGTCGAGCGGGATGGCCTCGCCGCTGTCCAGGATGAGGCGCCCGTCCCGCTCGCCGGTCACCACCCGCCGCTGGAGGTGGGAGTCGGTGAAGGCGTCCCCCACCTTCAGCTCCATCCCGTCGATCTCCCGGGAGATGTCGTGGATCTGCCGGCTGATCGCGTCGACCGCGGCGAGCACCATGTCCTTCTGCCCGGCGGTCAGGTCGTCGTACTTCCCGTCCGCCGCCTTGCGCAGGGCGTTCACCACGCTCTCGCGGCTCACCGGCTGGGTCGGGTGCTCCCGGTTGCGCCCCAGGAACCACTCCGGGGCGGCGCTCCAGGTGGCGCTTTTTTCGTAGCCGTCCACCCACACCTTGCCATGCTCCGCCTCTTCCAGGTGCCGCGCCTCCGCCTCCATGAAGTCCCGCACCACCTGCGGCGGGTTGGCCGGGTCACGGCTGAAGGTGTTGGCGGGGTCCAGGTTGTCACCTAGGGGGCCAGCGAGTCGAGCGGGCGGCTCGGGTTCGAGGTTCGGCCCTTGCGGGCCTAAAGAGGTTCGAGGTTCGAGGTTCTTCCCGTTCACCGTTCCCTGTTCACCGTTTACGGGTTCATCATCCCCCCACCACTCCCGCAACTCCCGCGCCAGGTCCTCCCGTGCCGCGGCGATCTCCCCGGTGGTGTGGTCGAGGAAGGGGTCCATCTCCGCAGCCTTGCGCGCCCGCTCTCCGCCGAGCATCCGGTCGAAGGCGGCCCGCACGTTGTCGTTCATCTTGACGTCCAGGGCCGTGCCGGTGATCCGGTGATAGATCTCCGTGAGCCAGTTCTTGAACTTGTCGAACACCCCTTGCAGCTCCTCGGTCGGGGCCCTCCCCTCGGCCAGGTAGCGCTCGAACGCCCGAGCGAAGGTCTCCTCCTGTGCCGCACCCCACTTGGCGCCCGGCACCTGGGAATGGAGCCACTGGTCGAACGTGCGCTGCTCCGTCTGCGACAGGTCGCGGCGGAACACGTGGCCGAGCTCGTGGACGAGGGTCGAGAAGTCGGGCGACTCCAGGGCATGGATCACGGCGCGGCCGTCCGCCAGGAAGGAGACGGCGCCCTTCTCCCCCTGGAAGAGGGGCTGGCCCTCGTAGAGGAGGGCGTCTTTCATGGCCGAGGTGATCTCAACGGAGTGGACCGTGTGGCCGTCCGCCTGCGTGTCTTCCACCCGTGCGCCGAACTTCTTGCCGAGGTCCTTGGCGATGGTCGGGAGTATCCGGTCGTAAAAATCCTTCATCCCCTTGCCGCCTATCTTCAGGTCTACGCCGGAAAGCTCCTTGTACTCCATCTGGCGGACATCCACGCTCTTGCCGGTGCCGGCTTTGATCTTCTCGGCCAGTTCCTTTCCCACTGCGTCGGGCAAGTCCTTGGCGGCGATCTGGTGGGTTGCCACGTCGCGGCCATCCTTGTACAGGTTGACCCTGTACGAATTTTCGTCTATCGGCCGGTACCGGACCGCATCGACCTGTTTGCTGATGTCGTAGCGCGCCGCCTGCTGCTCGCCGGTCGTCCAGGTGAGCCGGTCGAAGCCGTGCTCCGCTGCGTAGCGGAGCATCCGCTTCATTGCCAGCTCCGGCCAGGTCTTGGCAAAGGGCGACTCCGGGATGTTCGGGCCGTACCCCTTGGCCTTTCCCTCCTGGTGCCAGTCGCTCTGCATTTCCTCCACATGGAGGATCTTCGCACCGTCCGCCCCGGTCCGCTCGTTGAACCGGACGTGGGCCAGGACGTTGGGCTCCTCGAAGTGGCGGTTGTAGTAGTTGTCACCGAACCCCTTGTCGGGGAGGGTAAGGAGCATCTCGCGGTAGTTCTCGCCACCGGGGAGCACATACAAGCCATATTTGGGTTTTTCTCTCTTTATGCGGTCAGCCCATTGCTCAAATTCTGCTTGTTCTGACGGGGTTCGCTGTACTTTGTGCGTTAACTCCATCATGCGGTTATATTCAGCATCGGTGTAGTTGTCCTGCTTCACCACCTCCTGCACCCGCACCTGGTTCTGGTCCAGGAAGTCCCGCACCTCCTGGCGCGTCACGCTCTGTTTCCCGGCCAGGAAGTCGTCCAGGCCGGTCCACGCGATCTCGTCCCCCTTGACGCCGGGGGTTTTGCGCAGGGTGGCGAGGAGCTGGTCGCCGTTCCACTTTTCCTGCTTGAGGTTCTCCACCTCGGTCAGTACCTTGGAGTAGAACGGCTGCACAATGGGGCGCCCCTGGTGTAAGATGTTGGCGTCCGCCGGGTCGTAGGTACCCCGGTTGCCCATCGCCGACTTGACCTGCTTGGGGTCGAACACGATGTACATATCCGCTATGGAATCGTTGCCCCGGTAGGTGTCGGGGTAGCCCTTAATGATCACGCCGTCATTGCCGTTGGCCTTCGCCTCGGCCACCGCGGCGGCAATGGAATGGCCGGTGCCGAACTGCAGCGTCACCGGGTCTTTCATGGCGAGATAGACCGGCATCACCACGCCGTCGTGGCTGCTCTGCGGCGAGCGCTTGTATTCGGTGTAGTTGCTCGCCACGTCCTTGCTGGCGGAGAAGAACATGCCCCGCTCGCCCGGGGCGAACTGCGTGAAGTTGGCGTTCGTGCCGTGGTAAACCATTTGCGGCTGGCCGTCTGTATCTACGATCTTGCTGCCGCCGAACCACGCCTTGAACTGAGGCGTGTCGGTCTTCTCCGCCGTCTGGTAGAGACGCGAATAGGCGGAGTCGGTCCCCTGCTCTACCCCGGCGATCCGCTGGCCGATGTAGCTGTCCAGGTCTTCGCCCTGCGCCTTGGCCCGCGCCGCCACGAGCGCCAGGGCCGCGTCGGCGTGCTCGTCGGAGAGGCCGAAGACGTCCTTCACTTCGCTCCGGAAGCGGTCGGCGGTGTAGGCCGCGGTGGTCTCGGGGAGGTTCTGCGGGGCGAGCACGCCGTCCGCCACGTCCACCGGGCGCCCTTCGTTCACCGCCTGAATGGCGGCGTCCAGTGCCTGCGGGTGCGCGTCCGCCTTGGGCGATCCTGATGGGAATGGGTTCAGGCGGTCCGCCTGGCGTTTCGTCTCCACCGTATCAATGGCGTCCCGCGCATCGGTCGGCATCCGCTCTTTGACTTTGCCGTAGTGGGCGAGTCCCCCGAAGATCATCCCGAGGGCGGTGTCGACGGTGCGGCTGGTCGGGTCCCACGGGTCGAACTGCTTCGCCTGCTCCGTGTACCCCTGGGACTGGAGCATCTTTTGTGCGGCCAGGTCGGTGGCGGCATTCGCGGCGGGCATGGAGGTGGCGCCGATGAGGAGCTTCTTGAGGAGCGTCCCCCCCTCAGGGATCGCGGACAACGCGCCCATGCCGGCGCCCATGACCGCCGAAACCGTGGAGGCGGTCTGCTGGTCCACTCCCTGGTCGAGCTGCTCGATCCCGGTGTTGGCGGTGGCGATCCCGGCCATTCCCGGCGCGCCCCCCACCACCTGGAGCGGCAGTTCGGAAAGGCCGGAAACGATCCGGCCGGCCGTGGAGAGGGTGGAGGGATCGGGAGACCAATACTTCTCGGTCGGGTCGAGGCGGTTGTCGATGAAGCGGAAGAAGTCCTCCTTGCGGGGGACGATCCGGTCCGGGTCCTGGTCGCGCGGGACGGTCTCGGAGGGGAAGAACACCGACCCGACCATGGCGCCGTACTTGGCCGCCTTGACGCCGCCGCGGATGATCCCCTCCCCCGCCGCCTTCATGATGCCGGTGTCGGGGGCGGAGAACGGTCCCGCGCCGGGCGGGTTCGGATTGTCGTAGAGATTGAAATCCATTACTTCGATTTCTCCGTGTGAGTATGACCACAGACCGGACAGACGTAGTAGCAGCCGAACACCGGGATCATCCGGCTATCGCATTCCGGGCACTTTCTCACCAGTGGCTCCCGAGCGACAAGGTGAAGTCCTGCCCCTTCGGCGTCTGGAGGTAACGGCCGCCGATGGTCACCCGGTAGCGCCCCTCCCCCATCTCCCAGAGCTGACCCTTGCTCCTGATCGCGTCGGCGGCGGCGTCCGGGGTCTGGTACCCCTGCACCCCGCCGTACTGTTTCACCGTGTCGCCGGACAGGTTACTGAAGAAGTCCTTGAAGGTCCCCTCCCCCATCCCGGACGGGATCACCACCCGCTTGCCGTTGATCTTGGCCGTGTCCCCCACCACGGACTTGAACGCCGCATCGAACGTCCCCTTGTCCATGGCGGTGTCGAGCTTGCCGTTCTGGGCGGCGAGGGAGACGTAGGCGGCATTGACGGCGCTGCCGAGCGTCGTTCGCATCTGCGGGTTGTCCGCCAGGGCATCCCCCATGAGCCCTTGGAACCGCTCGTTCATCGCGCGGCCGTCCAGCGCCCCGGGCGTTTTCCCCG
Organism: Geobacteraceae bacterium; assembly: GCA_036518435.1. Lineage (GTDB taxonomy): Bacteria > Desulfobacterota > Desulfuromonadia > Geobacterales > Geobacteraceae > JAMPXD01. The sequence continues at coordinate 18,470 of DATDNF010000034.1, read as the reverse complement.
TGGCGTCGAACTTCACCCCCTTGTCGGCCATGATCTTTTGCCCGTTCGCCACCTGGAGGGCGGCGGCGTCCCGGCCGTTCCCGGCGAGCCCGACCACCATCCCGAGGTTCGGGTCGGTGGCGGCGAACTGCCGGGCCATCTGGTTCATGGTCGCGGCGGTCATGCCGGGGAGGGTCGAGAGCTGGTCGAACATCCGCACCAGCCCCTGGGGGGACTGCTGCCCCGCCATGTCGGCGATCCCCTTCGCCTCCTGGTTGGTGAGGAGCGGCAGGAAGGAGAGGCCGTTCTTCTGCTGGATCTGCGCCGCCACCTGGCCGCGCTGCGCCAGCTGCTGCGGCCACTCGGCGACGTTCCTCGGGTCGAGCGGCGGCACCTGGAGCCCCATCTGGGCCGCGCCGAAGGTGAGCGGGTCCTGCTTGATCTTGTCCAGGATGAAGCCGATGGAGGTCGTCTGCTTCTGGATCTGCTTTGCCCGGTCGTAGTAGGGAGTTCCCTGCATGGCGGCGAGCCAATTGCTTTCCTGCTGGGTGGAGAGGGGCGCGAGCGACTCCTTGGCGTCCTTGTAGATGTCGAACGCGGCCCGGGCGTTCTCCAGGCGGTTTCGTCGCGCCTCCGCCTCGGCCTGGCGGGCCTGCGCCTCGGCGCTCCGGATGGCGGACTGCGCCAGGTCCACGTACCGCTCGCGGGTCTTGATCTCCATGTCCGGCATGTAGCTGTACTGGCCGTCGTCGCCCTGGGCGCGGAGCGAGTCGCGGAACTGCTGGAGCGCCGGGACGTTTCCCTTGGTGTTGTTCAGCGCCGTCACCACCTCGTTGTCGATCGCCTTGTCGATTAGCCGTTGCTTCTGCTCCTGGATTACGTGCAGCGGCTGGCCGGTGTCGGCGAAGAAGTTCGGGTCGCTCAGGATCTGGATCTTGTCTTTCGCCGACTGCGCCGGGTTGTTCACCAGCGCCTCGGCCGCCTGGAGGTCGTCGGCCCAGGCGCCGTCGTTGATCTCCTGCTGCCCCTGCTTGAACATCTGCTCCGCCCCCTGGTTCACCCGGTTCTGCACGTCGGGGCCGATGGTGTACCACTGGGTCGGGTTCAGCTGGTCCTTGAGGGGCGCCACCAGGTCGGCGGCGCGCTTGCGGAACTCGGCCGGGTAGTCCTCGGGCGCCACCTCCGGGTCGTCCACGATCTGCTGGTGGAGGTTGGAGAACTGGTTCTCGATGTTGAAGTAGGCGGACTTGGCGGCGGAGTGCTCGGCGAGCTTCGCCTGCTGCTTCAGCTCGTGCGCCTGCTGTTCGGCCCGATGCAGGTCGATCCGCCCCTGCATCTCGTTCTGCTGCTCGCCGATCCCGGCGAGCGCCTGGCCGACTCCTCCGCCGGTCTGGCCGATGGCCACGTCGGCGGAGGAGTCGGGGCGGGGCTCGGCCACCGGCTGCGCGGTCTGCTGGCCGAGGCCGGAAAAGAACGCGTCGGGTATTCTCATGCGTCCTGCTCCTTGCGGTCGTTCGCCCGGCGGGCCTTATGCTCGCCGAGCAGCTCATGAAAGCTGCCGGACAGGGCGTTGTACTTCTCGTACAGGTCGCTGTTGATCTTGGTCTGCAACGTCTGGGACCGGTCCGCCTTGTTGAACAGGTAGACGATGTACGCCCCGCCCACCAGCTTGATGATGTCCCAGACTTCCGGTGAGATCGTCACGTTATCCCCCGTTCAGGAGCGAGTATTTGGGTGCGGTGCGGCTGTACATGCTGTTGGCGTCCATGGTGATCTGGCTGGCGAAGGCGCTGTTCTGGCCGGAGCCGACGTACCCCTGATAGGTCCGCAAACCCTGCCCCAGGAAGCCGAGCCCCTGGCCGACCGCCGCGCTCGTCCCGGCCACGGCGGCGAAGTTGCCGCCGCGCTCCAGGGCGTCGGCCTGCCGCTCCCCGGTGGTGAGGGTGGCGAGGGCGTCCTGCTCGGTGAGGCGGTTCGTCTCGTTGAACAGCGCCCCGGAGGTGCCGCTGTTCAGGTCCACGCCGCTCCCGGCCAGGGATGCCGCCTGGGCCGCCCGCACCCGGTCCCCCCGCTGGCGGATCAGGTCCGCCTGTTTCGCCGCCTGGTCGCGCACCTGGGCCGCCTGAATGTCGGCGTTCTTCTTGGCGTCGATGGCGTTGTCGTTCTGGACGTAGCCGGAGTAGGCGGCGGAGCCGGCGGCCACTACGGCGCCGGCAATTAAGGCTGCCGTGGTTCCGATCATTGAGACACTCCTTTTACGAACACGTGTTCCGATGCCTCGTAGCCCATCTTCGTGTACAGTTTTCCCAGGGCACTACTGCGCAGGTGGTCGAAGGCCCCCAGCATAATCAGCGCCGCCCCATTATGTGCGGACCACTTCTCCAGCGTCCGGATCAGCCGCACCGCCTCCAGGCTACCCCGGCAGCTAGACGTGATGAACCAGAAATTTTCCATAACTACGCGACAGTCGAAATTATAGGTGGCAGCGCTGAGCGTGCCGCCGATGCCTCCCACCACTTGCCCGTCCTGCTCGATCACGAACACGGCCGAGTCGGGTGAAGTGAGCATCGCCTCGAAGAGAAATCCGGTGCTTACCTCGTTAAACGGAATATGGCGGGCATGGGTGGTCTGCACGTAGAACTCGCGCCCGAGTGTGATCATGCGCGGAATATCTCCCCTGTGGGCGAGCCTAATCATTGATCGACACCTCCTTGACTACCGCCAGCACCGTGCAGGGGAGCGGCAGGTCCTGAACGATCTCCACCTGTCCGGCCGCACCATCGTCCCCCCACCCCATGTTCCCCACACTCTGCATGCCGGTGAACGCCGCCACCGGCTGGTCGAGCAACCCGGCGCCGAACTGCCGGAACGGCACCTGTTCGCCGTTGATGGTGCACCCCTTGCTCTCGTGCAGCCAGACGCGTATCCGGTTGACGGAGAGTTGCGCCCCGAGGACGACCGAGCCGCCGATGATGCCAGGAGGGAGGTCCCTTGCCCTTGACTGGTAGTGGATGCCGATCTCCACATTCCGGGCCGGGAAAGGCAAGGTGAGCGTTCTGCCCGTTACCGTGAGCCCCTGCACCACGTAGCCATCTGCCACGCAGTCCACCGGCCGATCACACAGATGGGCCGGGATGTCAGTCCATTCCGCCTTTCCGGCGCCGTCGTAGCCGATGAAAGCCGCATTGCTGTTCAGCGCGGGATCGAGGAATTCTGTGTGGATCTCGTTGCCCCGCTCTACCGCGAGCCATACCTGAGGCTGTCCGGAGGAGTCGGGCACCACGCATACGTCCCGCACCTGCTCGGTCCCGTCCTCCTCGTGGCGCGCCCAGGCGTACACCTGTTGGGTGGCGTCGTAGGTGAAGGTGAGCAGGTGGCCGTTGGCGGTGACGAGGAAGAAGGTCTCCCACGGCTCCGCCACATAGATCGCCCGGACGATCCCGCCGCCTGCCGTCATCAGGTGCTCGGCCAGAATGGCGAATTCGGGGGCGGTGTAGCCGTTGGTGGTGAACTGGTACTGGAAGGCGCGGAAGCGGTTGCCGGCCAGGGAGGCGAAGAACATCTCGTTACCGACCTGGATCGGCCGCATGGTCGGCGATGACCCGTGCGGAGTGCGCGCCTTGATCTGGATATTTGTGGGGGTGAGCGGAGCGTCGTTCGACCCGGCGAGGATCAGCTCTTTTGTCGCGGTAAACGCGAATACCTGGTCTGCCGCGGCCATATGATATACGCCGCTGTCGGCCTGGGTCGGGTTGAGACTAAAAGCGTCGCTGTCCAGCGTGCCGGCAGTGAAGTCCAGCTCGCTCTTTTCGATGTTCTTTGACCCCCAGATGGTGGTGGGCCAGGTGGTGGTGAAGGCAGCAATCATGCGCTGCTCGAAGAAGGTGATTGATCGGGGCCAGCCGCGCAGGTCTGACCAGGCTTGTTCCAGCCAGTCCTTGTCCGGGTCGGTGCCAGTCAGGATGGCGGAGCTACTGTGTACCGTGACGGATAACGCATCAGGGATGGCCGGCAGGGTGGTGATCAGGGTCTTGTCGGTGAAGTTCGCCACGGTGGTGATGTCGAACGGGTCGAACGCCACGACCGCGTTTTGGGAGATGGTGATCGTGTCGGTGCGGGTGCTGACCGTGGCGCCCGGCACGATGTCGGTGGTGACCGTGGCGCTGGCATGGGTGGCATCGGCAACAGCGGTTACCTGGACCACGCCGCCGTTCACCCGGAATTTTACTCCCACGTGGCCTGCCTGAAAAAAAGCTGCGCTGGCGACCAGGGCGATGTCGCCAGTCTTAGCGGAAGGGGCGATGGTGATGTCGTCCGTATTCGGAGGCCGCAGCATGGGATACGCCTTGAATGGGACCGCCTCAAGGGTCCAGTGGGTATCGTCCGTGCGCGTGAGTCGTTGAGGCGGATGGCTTGGGTGAAACAGGTAGAGGATATTCTGATTACGCTCGTAGTTGACCTCGGGCACTTCCGGACCGGCATAGGGGATGTCCACGCTGTAGGGTGTGCCGTCCTCGTTTGCGACCTGCTGGCCGTTGGTGTAGAAATATGCCTTGCCCGTTCCCCACAGTCCGCCGTACAGCTCCACCACGTAGCCGGTGAGCGTCCCTGCCGCGCTGAACAGAAACGGTATCTGCCTGATCCATGTCCCTCCCAGCATACCTCCGCTGTGGCTGTGGGCGTCCTTTGTCGCCACAAAGCGGCGGCCAGGCGTGCGCGTGATCCCGCCTGTCACCAGGGGGATGAAGTTGCGGCATATCTCCAGGCCGTGCGCGTAACGCGGTATTTCCACTTGCCCCTTGAGGCGGGGGGCAAATTCTCCGGCGTTGAGGGCACTTTGCAGGGTGCGAATCTTTGCCATGGGTTAGCGCCCCCTCACAGCGATCAGGCTGGACTCTTCTAACTCTTCGGCCGGTTCTTCTTGAGCATCAATGCTGCGTGCCTGCTGCAGAAGCTGGCTGTAGGCCGCGAAGTTGGAGTCGCGCAGGGTCGTCGACTTGGTGACCGGGTAGGTGAGTTTCCACATGAGGTTAGCGACCAGCGCAGCCACAAAGGAGGCGTCCCACAAGGTCGAGTCGGTTGGCCGCGCGACGTAGCGCAGGGAGATTGCCGCGGCGTCGGCAAGGATCGCCCGCCCCTCGACCCGCCAGCTGTCCTCTCCCGCGTCGAGGATGCGGAGGCAATCGGGCGGCAGCGGGAAGGAGGCGGCATAGCCGGAGACGGGGAGAGTGGCGCCCGGCGCGAGGACGGCCCGCTTTACCGCGAAGTTCCACGGGTGGGCGCGGAGCACCTCTTCTAGGGCGGCGTCGAAGAGGGCGTCCGCCAGCCGGGAGAATTTGGTCTCGGTCGTGCTGCCGACCGGGATCTCGCCGAGTCCGCCGAGCGCCATGTTGATGATCTGGATCTTGCTGGTTATCACGCTTCACCCCCGTGCGGTTGCGGGGGCGGTCGCCCGCCCCCTGGTCAGGTCAGTTGCACTTGAGCACTTTTACCGTCTTGGCCTTGGCGGTGGAGAGGTTGCGTAAGGTGTACGTGGTACTGTTCTTCACGACGATTTTCCCGGTGTTGGCCGTCCACCGCGAATTAGCCGTGGAGATGTTGTTGAAGTAGAGGTCGATGTTCGCCGCGGCCCCCGTGCTGTCGATGGTGTTGTACCAGATATAGGCGGCGCTGGACGTGTCCACCTGGGCGGATGCGCCACCCTTGGTGCCGAAGGCGTAGCTCACGACCCCCTGCGCCCGGCACTCCTGGGCGGGCTGGGTGAGGGAGGGGACGACGGTGACGCTGGCGGAGTAGGCCAGGACGGGCAAAAGAAGCAGCACGGCGGCTGCGATCAGCTTTTTCATGGGTCGATCTCCTCTTTTTGGTTTCTTTCATCCTTCATCCTTCATAACTGCCTTTGTTTACTCGATCACGTAGACGAAGTAGCCGGAGAGCGTCGCGGCGTCGGGGATGGTGCCGACTTCGACGGTCGCCTGGAGCACCACCCCGTTCTTAGAATCGAACAGGATGGTGGGGTCGGTCCCCAGGGCGTTGGCTCCGGCCCCCATGTTGACCGCAGCGGCGGCGGACACGTCGGCGGAGTCGGAGATATTGTCCACCGCGGCGGCCACGGGGGTGCCGTCGCTGGCGATGTAGGCGGCGTTGCCGAGAGATAGGGTGCGGCCCGCGCCGAATGCAGAGCAGACGTATTTGCCGTCCGGCTTCAGGAGGCGCACCTTTCCGGCGGGAAGGGTGACGAGCAGGCACGTGCTGCCAATGTCCCCGACCCCGTTCTGCTTGAACGAGAAATAGGCGAGCCGGTGCTTGCCCCCCTTCTCCCGGGTGGAGTTCTTGACCGGCGGGCTGGCCACCTCGTTGCCGTACTGGGTGGAGTTCTGGGCGGTGATCGCGCCGGCCTGCGGGTCGGCGTACTGGTCGTAGGCGAAGAAGAGCGCGGCGAGCGCGGCGATGATTCTTTTCATGGTAAATGCTCCTTTTCCTTGGAAGGATGAATGGAGAATCATGAAGGTTGAGGACTAGGATTAACTTTCATCCTTCAACCTTCATAATTCATACTTGCCTCTTACTCCTGGCACTGAATGGCGACCACGCCGATGTCCTGGCCGCGCACCGCGCCGAGGCTCATCTTGATGTAGACCTGCCACGGCATCCCCCGTTTGTCCTTGCGCTGAGAGACATCGGTGGAGACATCCTCGCCGACCGCGAGCCCCACGGCGCTCTTGACGTAGATGAGGTTGGTCCGCACGCCGCCCGCGTCCTTCGGCAGCGACTGCACCCGCTTCCAGTTGAAACCAAGGTAGTAGTCAACGGAGCCGTCCACCAGGGCCTTCACGTTGTTCCAGTCGTGGGAGGTGAGCTTGTTGTCGTCCAACAGCACGTTCAGCTGGTTGGCCGTGTAGACGAAGGTCCGCTCCTCCCCTTCCTCGGTCCCCGCCTCGACGGTATCGAGGATTTCCTTGGCGGCGCGGAGCTTGGCGATAGAGATGTTGGTGCCGCCGTGGAGAATGGTCTGCGTGTCGGGGAGGGCCACCATGGTGGTGACGATGTTGGCGCCGAAGCCGGTGGTGTTGCGGGCGCTGCCGAGGGCGGCATCGATGATGGTCTTGTCCTTGCGCCGGTTGGCGGCGGCGGTGCCCGCCTGGACGTACTTGTTGGTGGGGTCCTCCAGCACCTTCAGCTTGTCGAAGCTGTCGATGTAGTCGGGCCAATCGAAGTCGGAGAGGTCGATCCAGCGCCGGCCGGCGGCGAGGTTCAGCGGGCGGATATCCTCGTTCCGGGTCTCCACCGGCTGCATGTCGGCCTGCCCCAGGGTGTCGAAGCTCTTGGCGTAGCCGATGACGCTGTAATCGGCGGTAACGGTCTGCTCCAGCCGGGAGGTCTTCTGCTGGAACACCATCTTGATGTCGTCGTCCCACTTGTTGACGTAGTGGTTGAGGGTGTTGTCGTCCCCCGCCTGCGGGTCGAGGTAGAGACCCCGCCGCGGCATGAGCCAGGAAAGGACATAGGCCGTGATCACGGCCAGGAGAATGCGGAACGGGAGGGTGAGGTTCTTCAGGGTTTTCATGGCGGATACTCCTTTTTGTTTGTTTTCATCCTTCATCATTCATCCTTCATCCTTGCTGTGTAGGTTATCCGCCATGAAGCGGGCCTATGGTGCCCGGTGTCAGATTGTCCGCCTCGGGCCGGGCGGGTCTGCCTCGCGCTGTCTCAGGTTGGCCGCCCTTCGCGCCGGGCGGGCCTGTGCGGCTACTTCTTGCCGCGCTTGAATCCCCGCTTGTAGCCGGCGGCGACCTTCAGGACCGTGGCGGCGTGCTGCGGGTGGCTCCTGTTCAGGTAGGCGGAGGATTGCGTCATGTTCTCCATCTCCCCCATTTCCTCTTCCGACAGGGGGACGTCCTGCACCCCCTTTTTCAGCTGTTTCGCCACGGCTTACTTCCTCGGGATGAGCTTCGCCCCCTGTTTGTACAGGGCGTTGACCTGGGCCACGATGGCCTTGTGGTCAGGGTGCTTCGAGTCGGCATAGGCGGGGTTGCTCCGCAGGCTCTCCAGCGACTCGCTCCCCGCGCCGTTGGCGTCGTTCGGCAGGGTGTCCTCCTGGTGGAGGTCCGCGCCGATCTTCGCCATTAGGCCGATAAATACCGGGTTCGCCATCAGCTTCGGGTCGGCGGCGATCGCCTGGCGCTCCTCCGGCGAGGCGAAAGCAGCGACGGCGGAGTTGGCGAGGTTCATGTTCTTGTCGTAGTTATCGCCCCATGCCTCCTTGAGTAGCGCCCGTCCCTGCTCCATGGCTGCCTTTTCGGCCAGCATCCCCTGGCCGAGGGTCTGTCCGAACAGGTTCATGACCCCCTGCACCTGGGCGTTCGTCATGTGCAGCTTATGGAAGGCGTCCAGGACCGGGGCCATCCCCTCGGGCTTCGACTCGTAGCCTTCCGGGAGGAAGGGCTGGAGCTGGTAATCGGTGGCCGCCGCCGGGGTGTCCCCCACGGCGCTGAACCGCTTCTCCAGGCCACCGTAGCTGGCGAGCACCTTTTGCAGGGTCGCCTCGTGATTAACGGCGTCCCCCTCGCCCTTCACCAGGAACTTGTCGGGGATCGAGAGCGCGGCGGCGGCCTGGCCTCCGCCTGATCCTGCGGCTGCCGCAGCTGCCCCGGCGTCTCCCGTTGCCCCGCTCTGATCACCGCCAGCGGCGCCAGCGTCCCCGCCGGCCGCATCGTCACCGGCCTGCGGGTCGCGGTAGAACCCGTGGAGGCCGAACATCTCCATCAAGGCAAACAGGAGGCGCATCATTCACCCCCGCTTTCTTTCAGCTCGGCCGCGCGGGCCTCGGCCGCCTGGATCACCGTGACGCGCTTCTCGTTCCGCATCAGGGCGTTCAGCTCCTCGAAGTTCTTGGCGAGCTGCACCCGGATAATGGCCTGGTCCGCCTTCAGGAGCGTCACGTCCTCGGTGTCGTTCGGGTCGCCGGGGCCGGCCGGGCCTTTCTGGTCACTGTCGTGTACTTTTCCCAGGTCGAGCGCGGTGAGCTGCTCCTCGGACAGGAACGAGCGCGGCACGGCCACCATGCCGTTCGCATGCACCACCTGCATGGCGACGAGCAGCGGCACCATCTCCATGGACACGATCGTCACCGGCCGCGCCGGCTCCTGGGAGACGCCCACGACCTTCTGTCCCGGATCGATCGGCCGCGACATGGGGACTTCCTCCACCAGGTGCCCCTTCCCTTCGATGAAACTCCGCCTGATCTCCGTTCTCCGCTCCATAGTCCTAACCCTCCCGTGTTTGTGTACGGTCGATGCGCCGCTGTATGTAGAGGACGACCATCCGCGCCCCTTCGTTGAAGGCGGTGGCGTCGGGCTCTCCCGGTACGAACGAGGGGTTGCCCGCGAACAGGATGGCGAGCTCCTCGAATATCTTGGCCCCGTCGCCGTCCTGATCGAACACCCTGTTGTAGCAGGCGTCCGGCACAGCCAGGGGGCTGGTTAAATCGTGCAGTCTCTTCATGCGTTTCTCCTATGCCGCCATGGCGCCGATCTGCACGCGGGGTGCCATCTGCGCCGGGTTCGCCTTGGCGACGGCAGCCTGCACCTGCGCCTGGGCGGCGGCGTTCTGCTGCTGCTTGGCCCGCGCGGTGCGGAGCTGCACCACCTTCTTGTCGTCCACGATCAGGTCCACCGGCACGCCGAGGAGCTGGGCCTTGCGCTTCTTGGCGGTGTCCCAGTCGTACAGGTCGGCAACCTCCGGCCTGATCTGGGCCGTGGCCTCCAGGTCCTGCTCGAACCGGTCCATGGCCGCCACGTCCTCCAGCTTCTGCGCCCGCGCCAGGGGGGAGATGTACTGGAGGCGGAAGTGTTGTCCCTTGAGGCTGTCGGGGATGTCTCCCGGCTTGCCGATCAGGCCCGCCCGCAGTGCAATGCCGAAGCAGCGGGCCACGAGCGGCTGGAGATATTCGGACTGGAACCGGCCGTAGGAAGGTCCCAGGAGTTGCCGGATCAGGTTCACCCGGTAGTGCCAGGCGGTGGCCGTCTCGGCCGGTCCTTCGTTCTGGGTCTCCAGCATGTCGGCGTTCATCACCCGGCGGATCGACTTCCGCAGGTCCTCCACTTCGAGCGCCGCTGTTTGCGGGTTGCCGCCCGGCGTGAGCGGGAAAAACGATTCCTTCTGCGCCATGTAGACGATCTTCCGCGCGCCGATCCGGATGGTCTTCGGGTTCAGCACCCCGTCGTCCACCGCGCCCCACATCCCGGAGATCGCCATGTCCAGACCGGCCAGGGACAGGCGCTTCACCTCGTTTAGGGTCTGCGTGTCGGGGAGGGCGTTGGCAAACGGGCTGGTGGCGTAGACGCTGCCGGGTATCTTGTTGAAGCGCGGGACCACCACCGGGAACTCGTGGAAGCCGCTCTCCCGCACCACCTGCTTACTGATCGTCTCCACCTGGAACGACTCGAACGGCATCAGCCGTTCCTTGGCGGTCAGGCGCTTGCCGTTCTTCGGCTGGCGCGGCCGGATGCACCAGACGAACGCGTGGCGGCTCTGCGGCTTTTTCTCCAGCACCTTGGCGATGCGGTCCGGGAGGTTCTCCGCGCCGAACTCGTTCGCCGCCTGCTCGGCGGTGAGGGCATAGTTGTAGAAGATGATGTCGACGGGACCGCCGCGACGGCTCGCTCCGAAATAGCAGTTCGCCAGCTCCCAGAGGTCGAAGTGGAACGGCGCGTTGTCTCGCCCCTCCGTGACGTACAGGGCGAACATCCCCGCCACCACGCAGTCGAGTATCCCCTCGAAGGCGGGGGCGTCGAAGTTGCTGGCGTGGATCATACCGTGCAGGGCGGTGGTCGCCTCGTCCAGCCAGCGGTTCGCCTCCGAGTTGTCAGCGCCGTCGCCGGTCTGATAGTTGAACCACTTGGAGTTGGGAGGGGTGAGTCCGGCCATGAAGTTGGCGGCCACGGTGTTGCAGGCGTCGGGGGCGGTGGAATCGTAGATATCGGAGGTCTGCGCCTTGGCCTGCTGGGCGAAGACGTTGGGATTGGTGGCGGGGGACTGGGAGAACTGGACGCCCCGCATCGGGAAGGTGAGCCGGTAACATTCCCGGATCAGCGGCTCCAGGGGGGCGCGGTCGGACTTGGCGTCGTTGAACTGACGGATGATCTCCGCCCCTCTGCTGTCGGTCGTCTGCGCCATCCTTGGCCCCCTGGCTTTCCCGGTACCGGCGGCGCTCACTAGAGGGGAGCGGCGCGCCGCCGGCCGGGAAATCGGCAACAAAAAGCCCCGTCAGGCGATTGCCTGCGGGGCTTCGGTGAAACGTCTCAAATTATGGCTGTAACCTATACCTAAAACCGGGGGGTAGATGTCAATAAAAATTTTTCACCAACAGAAGGTAGCTCAACCTTGCAAGGTTGAGCTACCTTGCACGCTCTGGTGATCTATTGGTTATCCTAATAGCTCTTCTTCCGCCTGTAGCAGTTCCTTGTGGCATTTCTGACATATATCGGCGTCCTCATAAAGAGGGGCATCATCGCCAAGCAAGCCGCTGCACGATTCGCATTTCTCGGGTATGTTGTCCTCGTGGATGATTCTCAACGGGATGCTCTCAGTACCGTCTACCCAATCGCCAAGATCGTGATCGAAGCGGTACACGAACAATCCCCGCTCGTGAAACGGCTGGTCCGGTTCGCCGTCCATCTCGGGAATGGTGTAGCTGTCGAACGGCCCTCCGTATGTCGGTACAAGCCCGAATTCGGGATGCTCGATCAACATAAAGAAGTCCCGCCGAGTAATAGGGCATTTTGCCGGATACAGAGAGTCAGGGATAACCAGCGAATCGACCGCTCTTTGTCCCTCCGTTCCAGTTCCTCGCTCAATTGCATCTTTTCCGTTGTCCACTCGTTCCTCCTTTGGCGGTCATCCGCCAGCCGTTGTACATCTCTAGTTACTCGGTCAGTAATTCCGGGTTTTCGTAGATGTTGCCGATAACCTCAATGTTTTTGTCGCCCTGTCCGGCCAAATTTTGGAGGTGATAGCAATCGAGGATGAAATTACCGGGGACGACTACCGGGGCAACATAACCCTGGCCTACTACCATCCACCGCCCCGGCCTGATTTGCCGATTCTCGCGGACCTCGTACCCGAGCCATTTGACAACATCGCCCTCGAAAATCTCCTTGCCGGTCAGGTCAAACAATCCAGTACCACGGCAGAGCATCCAACAGATAATGTCAATTGCCCACCGATCCTCTTGTTGGTCGTATGTGAGCAGTTCGCCGGATGCCGTGATTGCAAGCTGATTTTCTGGTATCCAACATCTTTCGGTTACATCCCATGCCCTGATTTTCATTTCATGGCTCCTGTCGTTCGATGTACAACCAGCCCCAGGACTATGACCGCCGGAACTACCCGGCGGCAGGTCAGGGGCATGGCCGTTATCTGGATAATGCCTCTTTCGGCACCATCACCCATCCGCCTCTTTCCCATCCGGTGTATTCTCTGCCATAGAAATGGAGTTGCATGGCATCGAACGCCAACACTGTCAATGTCATGGAGTCGGCGCACGGTTCCGACACTGCGTTAAAGGCCGCATAATCAAACTGTTGCGCCTCCATAATCCTGTGTTGGTGAGTGTGCCCACGATAGCTACCTTTCGGCAATCCCCTCAAGATGTCATCAAACGCTCTGTACTCCCTGTCGGAGTCAACGTATTGCAGCAACATCTTTGCCTTTTCTCTGGCCAGTTCCTTCTCTTTCTGTACAGAATTGAGGCTGACCCTTAGTTTGCAGGTTGTGGTTTGCTCCTCTGCCAATTCCTTATTGGTCCCAACCAGGCATGCCAAGGTAACAAGGAATGTCCACCCACCAAATATCGCAAATGCTATCATTGTCTCCCCCTTAAAACCCCAGATAACCATCGGGTGCTGCCGTTTGCACGGCAGCACCCTTAAGCCGTTATCTCTCAACCAACCTTAACCCCACCCCGAACAGCCGCCGCTCCTGCACCCGCGCCCAGAAATGCCGGATCGAGCCGCCGCACTTCCCCGCCTCCGTCTGGCTCATCCGGTACGGCTCGCGGAACTCCCCGCAGTCGTCGCACCGTCCCGTCTCCACCTGGAGCGCATTGCACCGGCAGACGTACACCGGCAGGTAATGCACCATCAACAGCCGTTGCGCCTCCGGATCGTCCGGCAGGCAGTTCAGCACGTCCCGCGCCCACTCCTGAGCCGAATAGTCCCCCTTCCTCTTTGTCCGCGTCCCGGCGTTCAGCCGGTCGCGCAGCGTCTCGAAGCTCGCCCCCTGCGGAGCAACCTCGGCCATGGCAATCTGGAACGCCTTCTGAAACACCGCCGCCTCGTACCCTCTCATCCGCCCCCCCCCATATCAGAAAATAGCCCGCGTCGTCCTCTCCACCACCGCGTCGGTATGGCTCCGCGTCAGGTGGGTGTACTTCTGGGTTGTCACAATCGTCCGGTGCCCGAGGATCTCCTTGATGTCCGTGAGTGTCGCCCCCTGCATGGCTAGGTACGACGCCGCCGAGTGCCGCAGGTCGTGGAAGCAAAAGTTCTCGATCGCCGCCCGCTCCAGCGCCTGCTCCCAGCTGTAACGGAAGTCTACCGGCCGCCCCGGATCGTGCGGACTCGGGAACACGTGCCGTGCCCCCGGCTGCCGCTTGCGGTAGAGGTCGGCCATCACCTCCCGCGCATGGCCGAACAGCCGCACCGTGCGCGGGTCCTCGTTCTTCGTCTCCTCCAGGTATATCTCCCCGCGCTCGTGGTTGTACTGTCGCCACTCCAGCCGGCGAATCTCCTGCTTGCGCGGCCCGGTGGAGAGCACCACCACCACGATGGGATAGACATACGGGCACGGCGCCAGCCGCGCATAAAACAGAAGCGCTCCCCGTTCCTCTGTCGACAGGAACCGTGTCCGCGCCCGCGGCTGCGGCAACCGCCATACATTGCGCACCGGGTTGTCCGGCACCCAGCCCCATTCCTTCACCGCCATCGAATAGCAGTGAGAGAGCGCCGCCAGATAGGAGTTGATCGTCGTCGCCGCACGTGGCGCCAGCACTGCCTTCCCCTCCGCGATCAGCGCCGTAGTTACCTCGGAAAGCTTCTGATCGGCGAACAGGCGACGCCAGAACTCAAGTTGCTGCCACTGCACGGTCTGGGTGTTCAGCGCCTTCCGGGACAGCACCTGCTTCCGGTACAGGTCAACCATTTCGGGAAAAGTCCGCGCCCGAGCCTGCTCAACCGAAGCCTGCCCGGTCAGGATCATGCGCTCCTCACTCCGGGCCGCCCACCGTTCCGCCACGTCCTTGCGCCGGAATGTCGCAGAGTCCGACTGTCCATTCACCCGAACCCGAACCCGATACCGTCTCGTCCCGTTCTTCAGTTCTGCCGTCTTGATCGATGCCATGTTACCCCTCAATGATTTTGATAAGTGGCCACCACTCCAAAATCCGGTAATCCCGCAGTCGCTTTCCCGTGTTGGTCGGCTCCGGGTCGAACACCTCGGCCGAGGTCCAGAGCACAGCATGGGTACCGGCACCGGTCCGCGCCGCCACGATCACTACCGCCGGTCCGAGGCGGTAGCGCAACAGGATCGCCAGCATGTTCGCCACCACTGGCCACCGGCCCCGCACGTACCCACCCAAGTTCCACCCCCGGTCGTTCAGGTAGCGGGCCGCGTCCAGGACGCGGAGCGCCCGCCCCGCGTCGTCATGCCCGCAGAACTCCTGCACATGCCCCACCGTCTCCCCGGTCACCATGGCGCAGACCGCCGCCAGGCAGAGCAGCGATCCGGCCGGCTGTGTCACGCGTCGGAAATTCATGCCAGGTGCCCCCTTCCTTCCAGGTAGCGGGTCACATGATCGACCACCTGCTGCTGAAAGTCGCCGGTAGGATCATCGAACCGGCCGCCGCAGTTCTCCACCAGGTCGCGGAACTCGTTCACCGACAGGGTGTAAAGTTCCTCGTCGTGTAGGAGCGCCTCAGGCAGCAGCCGAAGCCCCCGCGTCCTCGCCTGGATATTCTCCAGCAGCAGCCCCCCCACCACATGCACCGCCTTCTCAATCGGTATCCCCATTCATCCCCCCCTTCTTTCCGCCCCCTAACGCGCACGCACGCGAGAGGGTGGCGGTTGAACTGCTAACGAGCCGCACGACCGGGCAAGCCGGTCAGCGGGCGGGCCGTTATCTCTTTTCTGTGTCGCTATTTTTGGCAACAGCTATAACGAAGGGGTCATTTTCGGAATGATCGACAGCATTCATTCTGGCTATTCCCTCGTTAATCTTGTTGGACTCTCGCAACGCCGTTAATTCGTCGGGCTGTGGGATTACGTCATCAGGTCCAATGATGTGAACAACCCAATTCCCCTTTGTCGCTTCCTGCTGTTGTTTTGCAATTTCTGCAACTATCTGTCTGACTCGTATTGTTGCAGCTTTGAAGACTGGCTTCAAAAGTGATTCAATCTGCCGGTCAACGATATAACCAGCAGATACAGCGGAAGGGCACTTGTGATCCGCCGTTAACCCTCCGCCGCATTTTGCACATTCTCCGTCTCGTAACTCTTTCATATTATCTCCGCTGATCTGCAAAGCCGTTAGCGGGCGCGCCGGCGGTTCTTGTGGCTTTTTCGTCTGTAATTTGTCGTGATAGTCATGCCCTTTTCCAGTCTCACAGCGTCCCCCCTTACCTGCTACTACCTATAATGTAAATTCATATGGCGTTTGCTTAACATCTGCACAGTTGCCGTTTTATTTTCCAAATTATTGCCACAGATCTAAATGCTGTTTTTGACCAAATTTTTTTAGCCGAACAACATTCCGGAAGTCGCCTTTCCCTCCTTCGCCATGGCCGCCTCACGCTCATACGCCTGGCGCGCATAGCATGACTTTCCCCACCGCTCGCTCATCCGGTACAGTTCCGCCACGTACTCCCGCTCCTCCATCTCCCCCGCCTGAAAAAGTTTCAAAAGATCGAAAACCTCCCGTCCCTCGACCCCGGACGGTTTGGACACGGGTAAAATCGCATAGTTACGCGATCCCTGCCACTCCCGCGCCTTCATCACCAGGTAGTCCACCTCCGGCATCCACCGGCAGGAATACTTGATCCGTCCCACCGCCTTCTCGAACGCGGCCCGATCCAGGGCGAGTAAATCCCGCCACAGTCGGTCTAGGTCCACCGCCCGGAATTCCTTCCGGTACTTTCGCTCCAATATCGTCAACCCTGCAAACAGGTCCCGAGGCGTCATCCCGTCGCCCCCCTCACCCCGAGCGACTCCTCCTTGCGCCGCCGCTGGTATTCCCGGAACACCTCCTCCCGGCTTGTCGCCGCCCCAACAGCCGGCACAAACCCCATGCGCAGCTGCTTGATCGTCGGCACCCACCCACACCGTTTGAACCAGTTAGCCAACCCCGAGAAAAACCGCTTCAACTTCTTAGTCAGTTTATAGAGGGTCACCTGGCAGACGAATTCCCGCGTCCTTGGGTCCCGCTTATGCCGGGTCACCGTCTCGATAATCCCCTGCTCCCGCAGGATCGCCAGGTTGTAGTTTAGCGCCGAGCGGCTGATACGTCGCCCGTACCATTCCTCCAGTTTCTCCAGCATCCACTGCTGATCCATCAGCGTCCACCCCTTCCGCTTGTGAGTCAGGTACGAGAACACCAGCTGCATAATGGCGAGGCTCGTCCGGTTCGGCACGAACGCAGCCGCACCGCCCGCCAAGGGGTCACGATACAAGGGCGACCAACCCAGGGCCGCCACTAAAAAAAAGATCAATCTCGACAACATTCCCCCTCCACCGGCACGCGCCTTGCGGGTTTTTCTTCCCGGCGCTTTTATGAAACGGTTTTAAATCCGTGCCGGGCTGCCGGGACCGTGCCGGGACGGTTTATCCCGGCGCGGTCCCGGCCTCGACCGGCATGCACTTACAAAGTTTTCCACACGGGGCGGCGACGCTTTTCAAAGTCGCCCCGTGGATGTTATGTTTTGGGTTCTAAATCTATGGCCAAAAAGTCGGACACGGGAATAATCAGAAAGTTGCCGGATTTTCCACAGCTTTATCCACAGGCGGAAGCAGCCACGCCGGCATACGGCGCCGAAACAATATCTGCTCGTCTTTCGGCGCGGGCCGTCCCTCGACTCTGACCGGGCCTGAAAATATCTGAGCTCGGGCTTCGACCAACCGTTCGTAGCGGATCTTCACCGTGCTGTTCGCCAACCCGAATTCCACCGCCAGGTCCTTGATCAGTTCCGTTTTCCGCTCATAGGCGGCCATAATCCGCGCGTCCTGCTCCGGCGTGAACGCGTAGTGTATCCGGCCGTTCTTTTTCACACGCTGACTACTCATTAATCGCCCCCACCAGTGCCGCCAGCCGCACCGCCTCTTGGCTCTGCTCGCCGCGAGAGACCATCTCCGCGTCAATCGCGTCCAGCGCCAGCTCGAACAGCAGCGCCATAATCGCCACCATCAGGATCACTAGACACGTAAGTCGCGCCGTCTCGCCGAATTGCCCCTGTCCCTTCATCGCCACGCTCCTTTAACCTCGGCGCACACCGCCAGGCATCCCCTCCGCTTTTTCGCGCATCCTGGACACTTCCGCGGCAATAGCGTCAGCACCCACATCCCGAAAAAAGCCATAAGCAGTATCTTCCACCACGTCAGGCCGAATATCATGCCGCCCTCTTTTGCCGCCCGCGCGGCTGCACCTTGCGCCCGTGCATCGCCATCGCCGCATCGAAACCGAAGCGGTTCACGTCCCGCGCCAGCTCCTTGATCCGGACGCTCTCCAGGGAGGTCAGCTCCTGCCGCTCCTCCTCCTTCGCCAGCAGCCCTTGCAATTCCCGATTGCGCCGCTCCGCATCCTCCAGGCGGCGCTCGTGCTCACTCGCCTTGCGCTCTAGCTCCGCCAGCCTCGCCTCGATATTCATGGCCGCACCTCCTTGAAAATATTCACCATCAGCCGCCGGTCGTTCCGCACCACCTCCAACTCCGCCTTGAGCTGCGCGTTCTCCGCCTCCAGCTCATTCACCTGCCGGGGCGACGGGTAGCCGCGCGACAGCAGCAGCCACCGCAGCGGGATCTCGTTTCCGCACACCTGCATGAGGAGGTTTAATTTGTTCGGGGGGAAGTGGCGGGGATCGTCGCCCGCATTGATCATCTTGGATAGGTGGGAAGGGTCCAGGCCCAGCTCGTAGGCTATAGCCTTCGGCTTCAGGCGGGAAAACATCACGCACGCGCGGAGCGCCGCGCGCATATCCGGCAGCTCGCGCACAATGTCGTCGCTTACCTCGGTTACTGGTTTGTTCATGACGCCCTCCGCGCCTTACCTGTTTACGCAGCCCTTAGAAACCGGAACCCAGCCCGTGAAGGAGAGGGCTTCTTGTTGCCTTCTGCCTTCTGCCTTCTGCCTTCTGCCTTCTGCCTTCTGCCTTCTGCCTTCTGCCTTCTGCCTTCTGCCTTCTGCCTTCTGCCTTCTGCCTTCTGCCTTCTGCCTTCTGCCTTCT
>DATDNF010000033.1:0-6727 GCA_036518435.1 Geobacteraceae bacterium | reverse complement strand
ATATCAGGATGATCAAACGTCGCTTAACAGGTTCCGCCTCTGCTTATGCCCTGGAATATAGGAATGCAGCATAACCGCTTAAAAAAGTTGGTAGGGGCGTCTTTTTCCCTCTTGACAACTGACAACCATATCAAGGGTCAGCTTTTTGAAGTTTTGGAGGAATGGAATCGTTTCCTCAAACGAAAAGTGCACTTGGTCGCATGTGGCGGAACTGCCATGACATTATTAGGGGTAAAGGAATCGACCAAAGATGTGGATTTTATGGTGCCCGACTTAAAGGAGCACACTTATTTGACGGGGATTCTCAAAGACCTGGAGTACGAACGTGTAACCCAGGCTGGATGGCAGCGCCCTGGAGAAATGTTTCAATTCGACCTTTTCTGCGGGAATTGCATCCATACGACCGAACTTCTGGAATCTCCGCTAGGAGAAGGAAGACACGCCCTCCTAAAAGGGTACTCACGCCTATATATTGGAATCTTGAATGACTATGATTTGATTGTTAGCAAGTTGATGCGTGGAAGCGGAGTTGACTTTGCCGATTGCCTGATGTTGGCTGAAGCCCACATTGGTACTCTGGACATAGATAGATTAGTAAAGCATTACAATGAAATGATCTTGTATGACGTGGCAGAAGAAAGGCTGAAACCAAATATTTCGTATTTTGTCGAATTGCTTCGGGAGAAGAAACTCTATGAGTAGAGAAGACCTTATGCAAAACCTATCTAAACTCGGCTTACCTATGTTTGTACCGAGTGAGGAAGTGGATGCTAACGAAACTTTGGCTGAAGTCGTAAAGAGTCACGACCCACGACTTTGGGAGCTATTTCCAGTTGTGTTGGCAAATGCCGCAGAGAATTATCAGTTTACTCTAGAACAGGTTGAACAACTTTTGTCTAACAATGACAAATATAACTTTCACCGGTTATTCCTTCTATCTTCATCTCTGTACTCATTCTATCATCTATCCTTTTCCTGGCTAAATAAACTAAAAAATAACCTATCGGTCGAAGATAAGTCACAAGTAAAATTATGGCGTACTTATCTCGCTCAGGACCATCCCTTGGTCTGGAATGACACAAAAATGGACTCAGAGCGTCTCAAAAGGTCTTTTAAACTTTACTTCGAGCAAAACCAAGACAAATCCAGGCGGCGCAAAGAAAAATATGAGGAGTTTTCGCTGGCTTATTCCCTTTCTCAGGTCTTTTCGCCAAAGCAAGTAGAATTGTTCAAGAAGAAGCTTGAAGGTCTTCCATTGACTAAGACTGAACAGGAGTATTATTCCCGTTCAGTTAAAAAGAAGGTAGTTGCATTAGCAAATTCAGAGTTACATAGCTTAGCTAGAAAATTGTTAGAGCAATAAGGGGTTAAGTGAGAGCATTTATTTAGGATGACATAGGTGTCAGAGGAGAATGAAATCCATTTCCTAAAATAAACAGGGAAATGAGGGGGGTTAGCTGCTAACATGCGGTATTTTTGCGGTTGTGAACGCGTTAGACTTCCTGATAAAAGCGGTGATAAATCAGGGATGCCCCTTGAGTGTATCCAGTTTCGGGTATCCCGTTTTTTGCTCCGAGGCAGACCATGACCGACAACGACAACAAGCGCCCCTCGCCGGAGGCAATGCTCAAGCTGTGCCGGGAGGAAGAAGCGGAAGAAGGGCGGGGGAAGCTGATGATCTTCCTCGGCTACGCCGCCGGGGTGGGGAAGACCTACGCCATGCTGGAGGCGGCCTGGCAGCGGAAGCTGGAGGAGCGGGACGTGGTGGCGGCGTACGTCGAGTCCCACGGTCGGTTCGAGACCGATTCGCTCCTGTCGGGGCTGGAGATCATCCCCAAGGCCCAGGTGGAGTACCACGGGGTGACTCTGCCGGAGATGGACATAGACGCGGTGCTGGCGCGCAAGCCGCAGATCGCCCTGGTGGACGAGCTCGCCCACTCCAATGCCCCCGGTTCGCGGCATGAGAAGCGCTGGCAGGACGTGGAGGAGTTCCTCGCTGCCGGGATCGACGTCTACACCACGGTCAACATCCAGCATTTCGAGAGCCTGAACGACATCGTGACGCAGATCACCGGCGTACGGGTGCGGGAAACCGTTCCCGACCGGCTGCTGGACGAGGCCGCCGAGATCAGGCTGGTGGATATACCGCCGGATGAGCTGCTCCAGCGCCTGCGCGAGGGGAAGGTCTACATCCCGGAGCAGGCCGCCTGGGCCGTCGATAAATTCTTCAAGCCGGGCAACCTGATCGCCCTGCGCGAGCTGACGCTGCGCCGCGCCGCCGTCAGGGTGGACGTGGACATGCGGGCCTACATGGAGACGCGGGCCATCGTCGGCCCGTGGCCCGTGGCGGAAAGCCTTCTCGTCTGCGTCAGCGGCAGTCCCTTCAGCGAAAAGCTGATCCGCACGACCCGCCGGCTGGCGGATGAGATGCGGGCGCCCTGGTTCACGGTGTACGTCGAGACCCCCGGCGGCGGCAGGCATCAGCAGGAAAACCGGGAGCGGGTCTGGAAGGACATGCGGCTGGCCGAAAGCCTCGGCGCCCAGGTGGCGACCGTGACGGGGACCTTGGTGGCCGACGCGGTCATCGACTTTGCCGTCGCTCACAACGTCACCAAGATCGTGGTCGGCAAACCGACCAAGCCGCGCTGGCGGGAATTTCTCCGCACCCCGCTGGTGGACCAGATCATCCGCCTGAGCGGGACGGTCGACGTGTACGTCGTCAGCATCGAGCCGGGCGAAACACGGCGGGGGGGCGTCGCCAGGCGCAAAACGCCGATTCCCTGGTCGGGGTACCTGAAAAGCCTGGCCCTGGTCGCCGCCGCGACGCTGCTGGGCGAGCTGGTCAGGCCGCTCCTCGCACCGACCAACATGGTCATGCTCTATCTCCTGGCGGTTGTGCTGGCGGCGGTCCGGCTCGGCCTCAAGCCGGCGATCGTCACGGCGTTCCTCGGGGTCATCGCCTTCGACTTCTTCCTGGTCCCTCCTCATTTTTCCTTTACCGTGGCCGATACCCAGTACCTGATCACCTTTTTCGCCCTCTTCACGGTCGGGGTGGTCATCAGCACCCTTGTCGCCCAGGCGCGCGAGAGGGCCGAAGCGATCCGCAAACGGGAAGTCCAGACCGCCAGCCTCTACTACCTGAGCCGCGACCTGGCGGCTGCCGCCGACATCGAGGCGATCCTCGACGCGATCGTCAGGAACTTTGCGGAAAGCTTCAACGGCCGGCTGGTGGTCCTCCTCGCCGAGGGTGAGCACCTGGAAATCAAGGCCGCCAGCGAGGAGATGCGTCTCGACGTGAAGGAGCTGGCGGTGGCGGACTGGTCGTTCCGCAACCGCCAGGGTGCGGGGCGCGCCACCGAGACCCTCGGTTCGTCTCAGTTCCTCTATCTCCCGCTGCAGGCCGCGGCCAGCGTGCTCGGGGTGCTGGGGGTGGAGTTCGGGGACGAGGGGGACTATGCAAACACGCAGAGCCGGCGGCTTCTCGATGCATTTGCCGCCCAGGCGACCCTGGCCATAGAGCGGGTGCAGCTGGTCAAGCAGGCCGAGCAGGCCCAGATCCTGCAGGCCCGGGAGAGCCTGGAGCGGGCGCTCCTCAACTCCGTCTCCCACGACCTGCGCACCCCCCTGGTGTCCATAACCGGCGCCCTCGGCACCCTCCGGGATGAAGGATTCGATCTTACCCCCAAGGCCCGCCAGGAACTCCTCGATGCCGCATGGGAGGAGGCGGAGCGGCTGAACCGCTTTGTCGGCAACCTGCTCGACATGACCCGCCTGGAGGCGGGGGCGATCAAGCCGAAGGAGGAGCTCTCCGACGTCCAGGACCTGGTGGGATGCGCCCTGGCCGCCATCGAGCAGCGGCTTGGGCGGCGCAAGATCGACCTCACGATCCCCGACGGCCTCCCCCTGGTCCGGATGGACATGGCACTGATGACCCAGGTGCTGGTTAACCTCCTGGATAATGCCTTGAAATATTCGCCGCCAGAGAGTAGCATTACGCTGTCCGCCCGCATTGATGGCACCGTCCTGGTCATGGAGGTCGCCGACCGCGGCCCGGGCGTTCCCGAAGCCGACCTGCACCGGGTCTTCGACAAGTTCTACCGGGTTCCGGTGCCGGAAGGGGCGGGGGGGACCGGGCTCGGGCTCGCCATCTGCAAGGGGATCGTCGAGGCGCACGGCGGCAGAATCCGCGCCGAGAACCGCGCCGGCGGTGGGGTGCGGGTGGTCGTCACGCTGCCGGTGAAATGATCCGATTTAAAAGTCCCCCTTTCGCAAAGGACCCAAAGGGCCTAAAGGGGATTTAGGGGGATTTGGTTCGGCTAGTTAAATCCCCCCCCGACCCCCCTTTGCTAAAGGGGGGACTTTAATTGCGGGAAAGATTCAATAAAGGATGCTAGCCATGCCTACTGAAAAAACGAGCACCAACCTCCCGCGCATCCTGGTGGTGGACGACGAGCCGGCGATCCAGCGCTTCCTGCGCACCGCCCTCGATACCGGGGAGTTCTCCCTCCACCAGGCGGAGAACGGCCATGCGGCGCTGGCTGCGGCAGTGGCGGTCAAGCCGGACGTCATCCTGCTCGATCTGGGGCTGCCGGACATGGACGGCGTCGAGGTGATCAGGCGGGTCCGGGAGTGGTCGCAGGTGCCGATCATCGTCCTGTCGGTGCGGGAGCGGGAGGACGACAAGGTGCAGGCGCTGGACGCGGGGGCGGACGACTACCTGGCCAAGCCGTTCGGCGTGGCGGAGCTGGTGGCGCGGATCAGGGTGGCGCTCCGCCGTTCCCTGCAGCAGGCCCCCGAACCGGTCTTCCGGCTCGGCGAGCTGGAAGTGGACCTGCCGCGCCGGCGGGTCACGGTAGCGGGGGGGGAGGTGCAGCTCACCCCCACCGAATACGAGCTCCTGCGCCTCCTGGTGACCCACGCGGGGAAGGTGCTGACCCACAGCCAGATCCTCCGGCAGATCTGGGGGATCGCCTACCTGGAGCAGCCCCACGTGCTGCGGGTGAACATCAGCAACCTGCGCCACAAGATCGAGAAGGACCCGTCCCGGCCGCGCTATATCCTGACCGAACCGGGGGTGGGGTACCGGCTGAGGACCGATTAGGGTGAGACGAAGGGGCAGGGCACGGCGTAAACAAAGAAACCCCGCGGGGCGATGGTGCCCGGCGGGGTTTTTCGTTTCGCACGCGTCCGTCAACTTACGCGGCGCCTTCCAGCGTCTCCGCTTCGCAGCGTTCGACGATTTCCCGGTACCGCGCCTCTAACTCGGCCGGGATGCGGGCTTCGGCCTGCTCGTAGGCCGCGACGATGCCGTCGCGCACTTCCTCCGGGATAACCCGTTCTGCCAGGGGGTAGAGGATGCCGTCCTCCTTGGCGATGTGCTCCTTCAACAGCTCCGCATAGCCGAGGGCGTTCTCCGCGATCGCCGCGTCCTGCCCGGCCTGGCCGGCGAGGGCCGCTTGTGCCGCCTCCTCCATCCCCTTGACGAAGGCCCGCCCGTGGTCGTGCTCCATCAGCATCGCCGCCACCGGGCTGTTCGCCCGCGGCATGCCGTTTGCCACCAGCGCTTCGAACAGGACATCCTCCTCCTTGGCGTGGTGGAACCGGTCGGCGAAGTTCCTGATGAAATCGACCGCATCGAGGTAGAACCGGTAGTTGCGGTATTCCCCGCGGGCGGTCTGGCTGGCCCTCTTTTCGAGGACCGCCAGCATTCTCACGATCAGCCGGTGCTCGCGGACGAGCGCCTGGGTGATGTCCCGTTTCATGGTCAGTTCCTCCTTTCGCCGTCAACACCGATAACGATGGTTTCCAGCGGGATATCCTTCCCCGACTGGGCGAGCGCCTGCCTGACCATCACGTCCAGGCCGCGGCAGCAGGGGACTTCCATGATTGCCACGGCGACGCTCTTCACGTCGTTTACCCGGAGGATGGTCGCCAGCTTCTCCACGTAGGTGCCGGTGTCGTCCAGCTTCGGGCAGGCGATGGCGACTGCCTTCCCCTTCAGGAGATCGCGGTGAAAGCTCCCCATGGCGAACGCCACGCAGTCGGCGGAGACGAGGATGTCCGCGTTCTGGAAGTAGGGGGCGGTCGGCGGGACCAGGTGGAGCTGGACCGGCCACTGGCGCAGTTCCGAAGGCGCCTTTCCGGCCGCTGCCGACTGATTCGTTTCTTCTCTCTCGATTACCCGTGCCATGCTGCCGGGGCAGCCGCATCCCAGATGACTCATTGTTGTTCCCCTTTCCGATTGTTTTGTATGGTCAACGTATTCACGCCTTGCTTTCAACTGTGCACTGTTTGTCGAGATAATCGTTTATTTCCGCCTCCACCTTGGCCTCGTCCTCTTTGGAGAGGCCGTGGATGGCGACCACGTCCTTCAGCAGGCATATCCCCACCTTGCAGGTGACGCAGCCGATGTCGACCCGGTCGAGTATCTCGCCGATGCCGGGGTATGCGGTGATCACGTCCTGGATTGCCTGGTTGCCGAGATCGTTCTTGAATTCCATATCGTCCTCCCCTTCATGTGATGATCCCAGATTAGCGCATCCAGTGGGGAAATATCATGACCTGGGTCAAAAAACGGGGGTTTTTCGGTAGATTCTAGTCGTAAGTGCACCACGTGATATAAAAGCAGGACATGATGGGGTTTTCTGGTAGTGTGTGAAGCGCGACCAACACTCACGCCCGGAAAGGAGCCCACCATGTCCTACACCCATTTTACTGAAAAAGAACG
>DATDNF010000032.1:0-18692 GCA_036518435.1 Geobacteraceae bacterium | reverse complement strand
CTTTTTCAGTAAAATGGGTGTAGGACATGGTGGGCTCCTTTCCGGGCGTGAGTGTTGGTCGCGCTTCACACACTACCAGAAAACCCCATCATGTCCTGCTTTTATATCACGTGGTGCACTTACGACTAGAATCTACCTGTTTTGCTATCGCTTCCGCTTCATCACGCCTCTTACCTTTTTTATTATGACAGACAAAACTATTATTATTATCGGGTCTTGAATTACTGATAATACAATAAATTTAGAGTTAATTGAATAAACAGCAAAACTAGTGGGATAGTGCAATACTATCCAATATATATGCTGAGCATAGTCCCTCGGCATGCTTGTGTAATATTTAGCATATTCTTCAATCGAAGGATTGATAAAAGGCAGAACAATGCCAGAATGGAAAATAATAATGTAAAATAGTGCATCAACTAACGTGACCAACAGGCAAATTATTATAAGTGTATTTTTTCTGGTCATAACTTTTTGATTTCCTTCCACATCATGACTTTACCCAAGTTAACTAGAGGTTAGCATACTGACGCAGGGTGTCAGATCCACACACATTTTACTTGTCAATAGTGTAGGCGTGCCCCCCTCTATTTTCTTTTTTCTCGCATAACTGGACCGAGGCGCACCGGCGGAGCGTAGCGGAGACCGTGTGTCGCCGAGTGGTTGACGTGGCGATAAAAGTCATGCATTCGGATTTTTAATTAGTGAAATTGCCTTCCAGCACAAAAATATGGTTGCTATCCTTGCTGCCTCTCCTGCGCCTTTTGAACAAGCTACTTTAAAAGCTTCTTTTTGAATATCGGCCCAGTCAAACTTAAAACCACTTAGATCTTCAATAGAAACTTGGTAATCATGCACATGCGAATAGTTGTTGCGGACGTTGTTGATTGCTTTAAAGGCAGAAAAATATTTTTCATTTATAAGTCCCATAGCTTTAGCTAAATCCACTTTCAACTCGAATGATCGACGATGTTTGAAAAAGGCTGCAGGGCTCTTTAGATTATTTGAAATCAAAGTTTCTAATACTTTCTCAATGAATATATGACCTTTTAGAATAGGAGATATCTCAATATCATCAAAAACCAACCGCTCCATAGCATGCTGATCAAGTTCATCATATGTTAGGTTATTAAAGTTCGTCATTTCATTCGTCCTTTGTCAACTCGTTAATCACCGGTATCCGTATATAAGTGACTTGTCGCCTATATACGTAAACAGTGCCGTATATAAGGAACCTGGCAGTCACCTATATACGTGACTTCATCCCGCTTTACTGGCAAGAGCTGATAACCGATATAGGTGACTTGTCTCCGTAACCTGGCCTGCCGGTTCGGTCTGTTCGCAACGTGCCACGGCCTGCTGCCTACTCCCTCACGATCCGTTCCACCAGTGTTGTGTCACCCCGAATCGCACCGAAACAGACCCGCCAGACCCGTTCCTCCGGATTCCAGCGCCCCCCGGCGGCTTTCAGCTTCTCCCGCAGCGCCGTTTCGGTGTACGGCACGGCAATGGCAACCATGTCCGTGTCCCGGTAGCGGGGCGCCAACCTGGGCCGTCTGTCCACGATGATCTCAGCCGTCGTCAGGTTGTCTCCTGTTCGCTCATCATACCGGTACCGGACACAGACCAGCGCAGCACCAAACCGGGCCACCATTCGCTGAGTCCCCTTCTGCCCCGGCTTCAGGTGGCCATATGCCTTCATCTCCTTCAACATGGTACCCCCCTTCAAATAAAAAGCCATCCCCGTCAGCACCCAGCTCAATTCACCCCTCCATTAACCGTCCCTAAACTATCCCCGTATCCGTTTCCTGTCAAGGGAATCCACCCCATAGACCGCCCGTCTTTACAGGCTGATAGGGGCAGGGACCGGCTATTTTATTGAAGCCGGTCGAAATGGGGGAAGAATATGCCGGAGGCGAATCTACGGACCTTGCCGATTGATCGGGTATTCCCCCCGCTTCCCCCGGAAGGGGAGGAGGAGCATCCAGGGAAGCGTCTGCCTCCGTACCCCCTGAAACTGGGTAAGGCCGATGGTCATCCCCTCGTGCCCCGCTTGCGGCTGCGCGCGGTAGGTCCCGGCGATCCGGTCCCACCAGGGAAAGTTGAAGCCGAAGTTGCTGTTGGTCTCCCGTGCGACCACGGAATGGTGGACCCGGTGCATGTCCGGCGTCACGACAATCAGGCGGAGGTACCTGTCGATGGCCGGAGGAAGGCGGACGTTTCCGTGGTTGAACATGGAGGTGGCGTTGAGGAAGACCTCGAAAAGGAGGACGGCCAGGGCGGGCGGGCCGATGACGGCAATCGTCGCCAGCTTGATGGCCATGGAGAGGAGGATTTCCACCGGATGGAAGCGGACCCCCGTGGTGAAGTCGAAATCCACATCGGCATGGTGCATCATGTGCAGCCGCCAGAAGGCCGGAACCGCGTGGAACATCACATGCTGCAGATAAATGGCGAAGTCGAGGAGCATCAGGCCGATCAGCACCTTCAGCCAGTAGGGGAGCGACACGATGTTCAGAATGCCCCAGCCGGCAACCTGTACCTTCCGGGCCATTTCAATCGGGAGCACGGTCATAAACAGCCTGACAAGAACGGTGTCGATGGCCAGCACCCCCAAATTGCCGGACCAGCGGAGGGCTTTTGACGCAATGAGGGGGCGGCGGGGAGCCGCGATCTCCCAGCATGCCATGACGAGAAACATGGCGGCGAAAGCGCCGACGCGGATGCTGTCCGGATTGGTCAGGATCTCTTCCTGGTTCATGACGAGAAATGTTTCTCCTTTCCCTCACTCCTGCATCATATGCGGATATGCTAATATCATTTTGCGCTGATTGCAATCGAAACGACTGCTTTTTGTTTCGGGCTCGGGTCCGGGCTGACAAGAGAGGGTTTTGACAACCTGTATCGACAGGTTCGATAGGAACCCCGCCAGGTATCGACAATACGAATTGGACTTTTCCCCGCGGATGCAGCATCATCGCGACATTTGAACAAGTCCGCTGACGCGCGTTGAGGAGCGACCCGTGAAGACAATCGATTGCAGGAATATGGCCTGCCCGGCCCCGGTGGTGACCGCCAAGCGGGCGCTGGAAGAGGCGGCCGGCGAGCCGGTGCAGGTCCTCGTGGACCCGGGGGCGCCGCGGGAGAACGTCACCCGCTTCGCCGTTAACCGGGGATTCCGGGTGGAGGAGAGCGCGGTGGAGGGGGGCTTCAGCCTCGCCATCTCGGGGAGCGGCGTCACTGCGTGCGCCGTGCCGGAGAAGCTGCCGCGCAGCGGCCCGGCGGTCATGCTCTTCGCCTCCGACCGGCTGGGGGACGGGCCGGAGGAGCTCGGCCGGCTCCTGATGAAGAACTTCATCATCACCCTCCTCGACCTGGCGGAGCTGCCGGACCGGCTGCTGTTCGTCAACAGCGGCGTGTTCCTCACCACCGAGGGGTCAGAGGTGCTGGAGGCGCTGGATAAGCTGGGGAACCGGGGTGTGGAGGTGCTTTCCTGCGGGCTCTGCCTCGACTTCTTCCACCGGAAGGAGAAGCTGCAAGCCGGGGGGGTGACCAACATGTTCACCATCGCCGAGAGCCTCGTGCAGGCGGGGTCGGTTGTCAGGGTGTGATTGGTGAATTATGAAGGATGAAATAAACTCGAAAAGGATATGCCATGAAACGAATAGTTGTTGCTGTCGTGCTGCTTTGCCTCTCTCTTTCGTCTGCTGCGGCCCTCGCCAAGAGCCGCTCGGGCATTGTCACCGTTGACGTCGATCTCTCCGCCAAGGAGAAAGGGAATGACGTGCGGCTCTGGCTCCCCTATCCGGTCTCCGACCGCGACCAGGCGGTGGGCGACATCAAGGTGAGCGGCGACTTCGCCGCGTCGGGGGTCTACACCGACCGGGTAAACGGCACCCCCATCCTCTACGCCGAGTGGCCGAAGGAAGCGGCCAGCCGCAAGCTCACCTTTTCCTTCAGCGTGGAGCGGCAGGAGGTGATCCGCCGCGACTTCCCGAAAACGGAGCCGGCCTGGAACCCGGCCGACTATGCCCAGTACCTGCGGCCGTCGAGCCTCGGCCCGGTCGACGGCGAGGTGCGGAAACTGGCGGATACCCTCACCAAGGGGAAAAAGACGGTGACGGCGCGGGCGCGGGCGATCTACGATTGGACCTGCGAGAACATGTACCGCGACCCCAACACCAAGGGGTGCGGCAAGGGGGACGTCTGTGCGCTGCTCTCCAGGCCGGGGGGGAAGTGCACCGACATCTCCTCGGTCTTCATCGCCCTCTGCCGGGCGGCCGGGGTGCCGGCCCGGGAGGTGTTCAGCGTCCGGCTCGGCAAGAAGGCCGAGGAGGACATCACCGGCTGGCAGCACTGCTGGGCAGAGTTCTTCGTCCCGGGGTACGGCTGGGTGCCGGCGGACCCGGCGGACGTGCGTAAGGCGATGCTGGTGGAGAAGCTGGAGCTGAACGACGCCAGAACCAGGGAATACCGGGAGTACTTCTGGGGCGGCATCGACCCGTACCGGGTGGTGATCGCGAAGGGGCGGGACCTGGTGCTCAATCCGCCCCAGGCGGGTGCGCCCCTCAATACCTTCGGCTATCCCTACGCCGAGGTGGGGGGGGAGCCGCTCGACTTCTACGACCCGAAGGGGTTCGGCTACCGGATCGGCTACCGGGAAAAGTAACCGTGCCGTGCCGCTACGTTGTCCCCCTTGGGGGGTGGCGGGCGGGATGGACTTTCGCGGGGGCTCGCTGTCAGCGGGGCCCGCGAACGGCGACGGCGGCATCTGGCCGCTGATTCATATGAACACGAAAAGGGGGAAGGCCGGTAACGGCGTTCCCCCTTTTTCGTTGATCGTTTTCCTGCGGCGACAGCGCTGCGGTGCGGTTACGCTACCTTTTTGTTGAGAAGCACTATCTCGTCGTTATGGGCGAGCCAGATCGCTTCGCAGTTTGCGCATTCGATCAGGTCCCTGGCATAGCCGTCGGAATGCATGTCGATCTCGATACCGGTGCTGCTGTTACAAATGGGGCAGTTCATCTGTTTCACTCTCCTCGTTTCTCTATCTTTATTTTAAGTGTACGCAT
This sequence comes from Geobacteraceae bacterium, assembly GCA_036518435.1. Lineage (GTDB taxonomy): Bacteria > Desulfobacterota > Desulfuromonadia > Geobacterales > Geobacteraceae > JAMPXD01. The sequence continues at coordinate 13,620 of DATDNF010000032.1, read as the reverse complement.
TGCGAATGTTCTTTGCAAGAGGTTATTTTCGCAAAAAGTCAAATAAAACAATAGTTTGCTGTTTGTCTGGTGGATGCTTTCAGACCGACATTTTAAAACATGCACCCGACGAACAGCGTGGAATGTGCATAAAAAGAAGGTAACCGGTTGAAATTACAAGATATGTGTAAAATAGAACCCGATTATCCGTGGGAAATGGTTTGGCCAATTACGCATTGCCGATGCTTGCCGAGACAAAAAATAATCCGTTGATGAAGAAATTTCAAACTGAGGTTTGGATTCCGTAAACGTATTTCCCCGCGCGCGGATCGCGCCGGACCGTTGCCGCCCGCGCCGAACCTGCTATAATTCCTCCTATATCGGGAGGGGCACATGAAAGAGGCGATGTTTTACGAAAAAGCGGCTGAGGGGAAAGTCCATTGCGGGCTTTGCCGGTTTCGCTGTCTCATCGCGGACGGCAAGCGGGGTATCTGCGGGGTTCGGGAGAACCGGGGGGGGATTCTTTACACCCTGGTGTACGGCAGGGCAGTGGCGGAGCATGTGGACCCAATCGAGAAAAAGCCGTTGTTTCACTTCCAGCCGGGGAGCACCTCCTATTCGGTGGCCACGGTCGGCTGCAATTTCCGTTGTCTCCACTGCCAGAACTACTCCATTTCCCAGTCTGCGGCACAGCCTCTGCCGATATCGGGCATGGCGCTGTCGCCGGCGGAGATCGTGCGCAGGGCCGTGGCTGCCGGCTGTTCGTCCATCTCCTACACGTACACGGAACCGACCATCTTTTACGAATACGCCTACGACACCGCGGTGCTCGCCCGGGAGGCGGGCCTCAGGAACGTGTTCGTCACCAACGGCTACATCACTCCCGAGGCGCTGGCTCACATCCATCCCTATCTCGATGCCGCCAACATCGACCTGAAGGGGTACTCGGAAAAGTTTTACCGGGAAGTGGTGCATGCCATGCTCGGCGAGGTACTCGACTCCATCGTCGAGTACCGGCGGCTCGGCATCTGGATCGAGCTCACTACCCTGATCATCCCCGGCTACAACGATGCCGATGCGGAGCTGGCGGGGATGGCCAGGTTCATTGTCGACAAGGTGGGGGTGGAGACCCCCTGGCATGTCACCCAGTTCTATCCGACATACAAGCTGATCGACCGGCCCCGCACCCCGGTCGAGACCCTGCGCCGTGCCCGCCAGATCGGGCTCGATGCCGGACTGCGCTACGTTTACGAAGGGAACGTGCCGGGGGAAGGGGGTGAAAACACCTACTGCCCGGACTGCTGCGAGCTCCTGGTCCGCCGCTACGGCTTCCGCATCGAAGAGAACAGCATCCGGGAGGGGCGATGCCCCTCGTGTGGGACGGTTATCGACGGCGTCGGCATGTGACCTTCTTCCTCTTATTCGGCGGCGGGGGGAGCCCTCCCGCTCACACCCTCCGTTGTCCAAAATCCCCCTCTTTTTGGTGCACAATTTGCAAATTGAAATAACGTTAATTTGCGGTAAATTAAATAGGTGTAATGATTTCGGCTAGTTCAGCCGTTTTCCGCATATTGCCGGCCATGCGCCGGCCGGTCATATAGCGGCAAGTTGCGCACATTACGTTATAAGACGCAGATGCGGATCATTCTTGCGAGGCGCTATTCGCATACATGGTCCGCCTCCGCAACGAGTGGGGGGCACCTCCCGATATGGCCAACGGCGATAGAAAATATACGGGACAGCCGCAGCACGTCGTCTTGGTCGGAGGAGGGCTTGCGGCTCTCTACTGGGCTCTTGACGCCGAGATCGACTCCATGCAATACGGCGGGGAGGGCTTTTTCAAGGCGTTCTTTGCACCCCACCCCCACGACCTCTGGGCACGTCTGCTGTTCCTCGGTTTTCTCGTGCTGTTTGTCTTTTACGTGAACCTCATCATCAGAAAGCGCGACCTTCTTGCAGAGGCGCTCAATCTCGCCACGCTGAAGGCCGAGGAGGAGCGGGCGAGGTCGGAGGCGATCATTGCCGCCATCGGCGACGGCATGAGCATCCAGGACACCGAGTTCAGGGTCCTCTACCAGAACGAGAAACACAAGGAGCTGGTGGGAGGGGATTTTGCCGGCAGGCATTGCTATGATGCCTACGCCTGCCGGGACCGGGTCTGCCCGGACTGCCCTGTGGCCATGTGCTACCGGGACGGGCACGTTCACAAGGTTGAGAAGGCCGCCGCCGCGCGGGCGAAGTTCCCCTTTATCGAGATCACCGCGTCCCCCCTCCGGGACGCGAGCGGCAAGATCGTCGCGGGGATAGAACTCATCCGGGACATATCCTGGCACAAGGAGTACGAGGAGGCCCTGGAGCGGCAGGCCCGTTTCCTTCAGCAGCTGATCGACACCATCCCGAGCCCGATTTTCTACAAGGACGCCGCGTACCGTTTCATGGGGTGCAATGCGGCCTTCGAGGAGTGCATCGGCCTCGCCAGGGAACGGGTGATCGGCAAGACCTTCCATGAGCTTCTTCCCGAGGGGCAGTCCGGCGCTTATCACCTGAGGGACCAGGAACTGTTCGCCCATCCCGGCATCCAGGTGTACGAAGCGGAAATCCCGTGCGCCACCGGCTGCCGCCGCGACGTTGTTTTCTACAAGGCCACCTTTGCCGGGGCCGACGGTGTTCCCGCCGGCATCGTGGGGGTGATGATGGACATCACCGAACGGAAGGACGCGGAAGAGAAGATCAGGAGCCTGAACAAGATACTCGCATTCCGCGCCGCGGAGCTCGCCGCTGCCAACCGGGAACTGGAGGCATTCAGCTCCTCTGTCTCCCACGATCTCCGCTCCCCGCTTACCCGCATCTACAGTGCCGGTCAGCTCCTGAAGGAGATGTCGGCCGCCATGCTGGATGAAACCGGCCGGTCCCTGCTGCAGACCATCTGTGACGGCTGCCGGGACATGGAGGAACTGATCGAGGCGCTCCTCACCCTGTCCCGGGTGACGAGCAGCACGATGAACCGCACGGAGTGCAATCTGAGCGATCTTGCCGGGATCATTGCCGCCGAATTGCAGATGACGGAGCCGGAGCGTCGTTTGGAAATAGCCGTCGAGCCCGGCCTTGCCGACGACGGCGATCCCCGGCTGATCAGGGCGCTCCTGGAGAACCTTCTGGCGAACGCCTGGAAGTACACCCGGAAGGTCGCCGAGGCGCGCATCGCGTTCGGATCGGCCGACATAGACGGGGAGCGGGTCTATTTCGTCCGGGACAACGGGGCGGGCTTCGACATGGAGAAGAGCGACCGGCTGTTCAAGCCTTTTCAGCGGCTCCACGACACCGGCGACTTCAAGGGGACCGGCATCGGCCTTGCCACCGTGAGGAGAATCGTGGAGCGTCACGGCGGCCGGGTCTGGGGCGTGGGGGAGGTGGGGCGGGGGGCCACGTTCTTCTTCACCCTGAAAGAGTTCTCCCCGGGAAACGGGTTGCCAATTTCCCGCCAATAGTGCTATAAAACAAGGAGACAGTCACTAACCGCCGTTGAGGTTTCCTTGAACGTTTCCTTTGCCCGCCGCTTCTGGGTCACATTTTCCGCATACGTCATCGGCTTCTATGCCTCGGTCATCAACCGCTTCCGCGTCAAGGGGGCGGAGAACATCCCCCGCTCGGGAGGGGTGCTGCTCGCCTCCAACCATATCTCCGCGTACGAGACCATATTTCTCCCCTGGGCGGTTGTCCGCCGTCATCCCCTGCAGATGCTCTGGGCGCCGGCCAAGGAGGAGCTGTTCCGAAGCCGTCTCCAGCGGTGGCTCTACTCGTCCTGGGGGGCGTTTCCGGTCAAGCGCGGCCGGGACGTCCGCGCCGGCAAAGTCTTGAACGACCTCCTCCGGGACCAGAAGGTGATGCTCTTCCCCGAGGGGACCCGGCACAAGGACGGCGTCCTGGGGAGGGGAAACCGCGGGGTGGGGAAGATCATCTACGACACGCGGCCGACAGTGATCCCGACCGCCCTGGTGGGGCTCAACCGGTGGCGGTTCCCCGGTTTCGGCCAGGAAGGAATGGTGGTGTTCGGCAGGCCGCTCGATTTCACCGACCTCTTCCGGATGGAAGACTGCAAGGAAACCCACCAGTTGATCGTCGACCGGGTGATGGCGGCGATCGCCGGGCTTTTGAAGAATGAGGGGGCGTACGTCGATGAATGTTGAGATTTACTGCGACGGCGCCTGCAGCGGCAACCCCGGTGCTGGGGGATGGGGAGCGGTGCTGCGCTACGGGGAGAAGGAAAAAGAGCTGTCCGGCTTCGCGGGGGAGACCACCAACAACCGGATGGAGCTCACCGCCGCCATAGAGGCCTTGGCGTCCCTCAAGCGCCCCTGCCGGGTGATCCTGACCACCGATTCCCAGTACCTGATGAAGGGGATGACCGAGTGGATAGGGGGCTGGGTCCGGAAGGGGTGGGTGAACAGCAAGAAGGAGCCGGTCCTGAACCGCGATCTGTGGGAGCGGCTCCTGGAGCTGGCGAAGACTCACCGGATCGAGTGGCGCTGGGTGCGGGGGCATAACGGCCACCCGGAGAACGAGCGGTGCGACGAGCTGGCGCGCAGGGCGATCGAGACATACAAGGCGCGTAACAAGTGACGAGTGACGAGCAAATCCGAAACCGGTAAACAGCCTTTCCTCGTCACGTGTCACATGTCACCGGATTTTTATGGATTATTTCATCATCGAAATCTCCGAGCAGGAGATCAAGCGGGAAAAGGAGAAGGCCCGGGAGCTGCGCCGGTCGCGCTGGTGGCAGACCCGGCTCGCCAAGGGGGTCTGCCACTGGTGCGGGGGGACGTTTCCCGCCGCCGATCTCACCATGGACCACATCGTCCCGATCACCCGCGGCGGCAAGAGCAGCCGGGGGAACGTGGTGCCCGCCTGCAAGGAGTGCAACAGCAGGAAGAAGTACCTTCTCCCCATGGAGTGGGAGGAGTACCTGGAATCGGTGAAACGTGACAAGTGACTGGTGACTGATAGGGCGCTGCTTGCTGCGCCCTTGTTTCCGGAGAAGACGTGGAAAAGAGATACAAAGCGGTAATCTACGACTGCGACGGGGTGATGTTCGACTCCTTCGAGGCGAACCTCGCCTTTTACGACCGGATCATGGAGATGCTCGGCAGGTCCCCGCTCGACCGGGGGGACCGGGAGCAGATGCGGGTCCTCCACACCTATGCCAACCGGGACGTGCTCGCCTGGTTCTTCCCCGACCCGGCCGAGTTCGAGGCCGCGGTCGGCTGTGCCGGGCGGATCGACTACCGGGACCTGGTCCCGTTCATGCGGCTGGAGGAGGAGTTCGTCGACACCCTGGAAGCCCTGAGGCCGCGGTTTGAACTGGCGGTCTGCACCAACCGCTCTACCTCCATGGACATGGTGCTGGAATCTTTCGGCCTCGCCTCCTATTTCGGCTGCGTGATGACCGCCTCCCGGGTGGCGCACCCCAAGCCGCACCCCGAGCCGCTTTTGAGGGTCCTGGAGCACTACCGGATCGGGCCGGGCGAGGCGCTGTTCGTGGGCGATTCCGACGTGGACCGCCAGGCGGCCGCCGCCGCGCATGTGCCGTTTATCGCCTACAAGGCCGATCTCCACGCACTGGCGCGGATCGACCGGCACGGGGAGATCGTGGGGCTGCTGGAAGCCTCCCCCTGACCGGCGGCGGCATTTCAGCCGTTACCGTCACTCTCCGGTTGCGCCTTTGCCCGAATCGTTGTAATGTCTTGGCCAGCAGCGCGGGACGGGCTGAGTCCGCGCGACTCCCGGGCAAAGGAGCTTGGCGGCGATGGTCAACATAATCCTCCTGATCGTCTGTTTTCTCGCCGGGATTCTCCTCAAACGGACCGGCCGGTTTCCGGCCGCCACCCCGGCCGCCCTGAACGGCTTCGTTATCCACGTCTCCCTCCCGGCCCTGGCCCTGCTTCACATCCACAACCTGCGGCTCGACCGCACACTCCTCTACAGTGCCGCCATGCCCTGGCTCCTGTTCTGCGCCGGCGCTTTCTTCTTCCGCTACCTCGGGAGGTTGCTCTCCCTCCCCCGCGCTACGGTCGGCGCCCTCATCCTGGTGGGGGGGCTCGGGAACACCTCCTTCGTCGGCCTCCCCATGATCGAGGCGTATTACGGCAAGGAGTTTATCGGCACCGGGCTGATCGTCGACCAACTCGGCTCGTTCCTGGTCCTCTCCACCCTGGGGATATTCACGGCAATCGTCTATTCCGCCGGCGAAATATCCCCCCGCCGGATGGCGCGCACGGTCCTTCTCTTCCCGCCGTTCCAGGCCCTCATCCTCGCCCTTCTCCTCATTTCCGTGCCGTTTCCCGCCTGGCTCACCGCCATTCTGCAGAAGCTGGGAGATACCCTGACACCGCTGGCGCTCGCCTCGGTCGGCTTCCAGCTCCGGCCGAGCAACATCAGGGGGGAGCTGAAACCGCTCTCCCTCAGCCTTCTCTTCAAGCTCATCCTCGCCCCCGCCCTCGTCACCGTCGTTTATGTACTCCTCCTGGGGGGGCACGGCACGGTGATGCAGGTTACCCTGTTCGAGGCGGCCATGGCCCCGATGATCACCGCCGGGATTATCGCCGTCGACCACGACCTCAACCCTTCCCTGGTAACCCTGATGCTCGGCATCGGCATCCCCGTATCCTTCATCACCCTGCCGGGGTGGTGGTGGCTATTGCGCGGGGTGTGAGCAACATCTCATGTATCCCTCAATCCGTGGCGGATTTTGTCGGAGCAGGAAATCGACGATCCGCTTCCCTTGGTTGTTTCCCGGCCGGTGAGGCCCGCTATTCCTGTCGATGCGACAAGACGTAATTATAGTTATGTTTAATAATATAGTTATATAAATTAAACTTGATTTTTTTGTATCATGTAATTAATATATCAAAATATAGTGTACGAAAGGCCCGGCTCAGGATGAGGAGGCAGTTGCGATGGACTTGGTAAAATGTTGCGAGATTATCGATTCCATCCCGGGTGCCGCTACACTTGAAGACGTCCACATTGTCTGCAAAAATCTCTGCGAGCACTTGGGGTTCGATTATTTCTTCTACTGCGCAAAACTCCCCGCCCTGTCCATGAAGTCCCGCGTATTGGTCATCGATGGATACCCCCCTGAATGGCGCGAAAGATATGTGGCGCGGGGGTACATTTCGATCGATCCGATGATTTCGTACTGCTTCAAATCTTCAGTGCCGCTCCCCTGGGATGAACTGGGCCGTGTTGAAAAAATGAATAAGGCTGAGCTTGAATTCATGAGAGAGTGTGGCGATTACGGCCTGAGGAGCGGGGTGAGTTTCCCCCTCCAAAAGTCTCACGGAGAGTGTGCCATGCTCAGTCTTGCCTCCGGCGAAGTGCACATGCAATCGCGCATTGCGGAGGCTATCCCGTTTGCTCACCTGGTTTTCCTGCACATTCACGAAGCGGTGCGCCGGATAGAAAAGGTGACAGCCAACTTCGAAAACTACAGGTTAAGCGAGCGCGAGATGGAATGTCTGCGCTGGGCAACGGATGGAAAGACGTCATGGGAGACGTCGAAGATTCTCGGGATTTCCGAGCGCACCGTTATCTTCCATCTGCAAAACGTGTTTGGAAAGCTCGAAGTTACCAATAAATTGCAAGCAGTGGCTCGCGCCGTCTCATTGGGCCTGATCGATCCGCTGCGCAGCTGATCGATACGTCTCCGTCGCTCCCCCCTTCCGCAGCTTTTCTTTCCTCGCTCGCGATGCTTCCGCAGTGCCCCCGATGCAGTCCCGACAACCGCTCGCATCCTCCCGCCGGATGTTCCGCATCCGTGCATGCCGCTTTGCTGCACATCTCAGGCATCAAGCGCCGGTCTGCCATTTAACACATTCTCCAGCAGGTTTCCCGCTGCCCATTTCATGGAATATGCACATGTAGAGCGTCTTATTTAAATAATGACATTAATCCACTGTAACTTCTTACAGTTGCTGCTGCATCATCTTCTATGTTCTACTTGGCCTGTGCCACGGTGCCGTGAAACTTAACACCTGCACGATCGACAAAATACCTTGAATCCACGAAGTCCGGTCCCGCCGAGGATCGCCTGCCGTGGCATTCATCATCCGTCACGCCAGATTGAATGGAGGTTTCATGAGCAGAAGGATTTACGTCTTCGATACTACCTTAAGAAATGGTGAGCAGGCGCCGGGCGCAAAGTTGGACCTGTACGGTAAATTGCAAATTGCCCGGCAGCTCAAGAAGCTGAAAGTCGATTACATTGAGGCGGGCTTTCCCGCGTCTCCCGGCGAATTTCAAGCTGTCTCGGAAATTGCCAAAGCAGTTGGAGATGATGATGTGATAATAACCGCCCTGGCGAGGGCGAACAAAAAAGAAATAGATGCGGTTTACGAGAGCGTTAAATTTGCACGGAGGCCTCTGATTCATGTTGTATTGGGTAGTTCTAACGTCCATCTTGAAAAGAAATTAACTCAGTCGAAAGAACAGATCTTAGAACAGGGCGTGGAATCGGTTCGGTATGCTAAGTCGTTGCTGCAGGAAGTCCAGTATTCTACAGAAGATGGATCGAGAACGGATTTTGAATACCTGTGGAAGACAATAGAAGCTGTAGTGAACGCAGGGGCAACAATTATCAATATTCCCGACACTGTAGGGTATGCAGTCCCGGAGCAGTTCGGTGAATTTATCAAGAAGATTAATGACAGATTGAAAAACTTGAATGACAGCGTCCTGTTGAGCGTTCACTGCCACAATGATACCGGCCTTGCCACCGCGAACACCCTGATTGCCGTCAAAAACGGGGCCGATAAAGTGGAATGTACCATGAATGGCGTCGGAGAGAGAGCCGGCAACGCTGCTCTCGAGGAAATCGTCATGGGCATAAAACTTCGTCCCGATTATTACAACGCATATACGGGGATTGAAACGCGGGAAATAAAGAGAACTTCCAATCTCGTCAGCAGTTTGATGGGAATGGATGTGCCGCTTAACAAAGCGATTACGGGAGGAAATGCGTTCGCTCACTCAGGTATCCATCAGGATGGCCTGTTAAAGTCCAAGGATTGCTATGTAATCATAGACCCGAACGATGTGGGCGTGGAAGACATGGAGTTCGTTCTCATGTCGAGCACGGGCAGGGATGCCTTGAAGAACGCCTTGAACAATCTGGGCTATGTCAATTTTACCGAAGCCGAGTTTGATAATGTTTTCAGGATGTTCCAGGAATTGGCCGATGCAAAAAAAGAAGTGAGCAATGAAGATCTGGTTTACATGATGGAAAATTACCAGACGCTCTATGGCAAACAACATGACGAACATGGCAACAGGCTGATCGATAGTATTTACAAGCTGGTAGGATCTCAAATTATAAGCAATGAGATGTCCCCATCGGCTTCAATAAAGTTACAGAAGCGTGAGGAGACCTATCAAGCCGATTCAGGAGGAGATGGACCTATAGATGCCATCTGTACTGCAATAAGGAATATTGTCGGCATGGATGTAATTTTAAGCGAATATAAAATTAACAGTATAACCAAAGGAACTGAAACTTTAGGGAAGGTAAATGTAAAGCTGAGCTATAAGGATAAGGTTTATTCAGCCAATGCAACAGATGCCGATATTCTCAAGGCAAGTGCTTTGGCTTATTTGAATGGCATCAACAATATTATCATTGAAAGTATTCTGGAAAGATGAGACCGGCTTGGTCCTTCAACCGTTTGGTAATTTTACAGGCAATCTTTGTAAAGGCACAGGAAAACTGCAGGCTCTGCAATGTTTTCCCTGAGGTGGTTCTGTAAAGTTTCTTATCAAAACCGACCTGCGTTCATTCCAGCTTGTGCCGGGATAGGAGGGTTCATGGCGAAATAAAACATACTATGTACAAGCAAAGTCACGCATTAAATTACCTGGGCTCGCCGCTTTGACGTACGAACGTGCATTGACGCGCATTGCGAGCGAGCGAAAAAATCCGAAAAAATTAAACCTAAGGAGAGTAAAAAAATGGCTACTCAGAACAATGGCGGTGTATTTCAACAGTTATTCGACGTATTCTGCGGCACAGTGAAAAAGTACGATTTGGTGCCCGTCGGCAAGAGCAAGGTCGTCATATTCTATTCCGGCGGCAAAGATGCATCGCTTGCGACAGATTTATTCATGGAATACAGAGACAAGGTCAGGCCCGACCTTAAGATCGAACTGCTCACCGTGAAATTCCCCGAGATGATCTATAGCTCATCGGACCCGATCCAACAGCAGTTCGTCAAAGAAGCCTTACAGTACTGGGAAGATAAAGGGTGCACGCACAAGTGGGTTGATCTGCCCGCCGGTGTTGGCGATCATCTTTTCGATAATGAGGACGTACCCTGCCAGGTCTGCGAAAGTGTAAAAGTAAAGATAATTTATGACGAACTGTCGAAAGAAGAATATCGCGATGCGTTAGTCGTTCTCGCTCATACAATAGAAGACATTTCGGGATATTTTTCCGAAATCTTCTACATAGGAGCGAACAGCAAAGACTGGCGGGAAATGAAAGAGAACAACCCGGTGCTGTTTAACAGGACCATGGAACTGGCCAAGAGGGTATACCCCAAATATCAGCCGCCGGCGTTTAAAACCAACATTACCTACATCAAGCCTCTGATCGAGATGGAAGAAGATGTGATCAAAGCGGTAAAGGCTGAGAGGCAATATCCCGATATCCCCGAGTGCTGTGCCAAAATAAGGGGCAGCAAGTTCAGGATGTATAAGCGTATCGTTATGGAGTGTTTCGATTGGCTTCGTGACAGATACCAAAACGATCAGGAAATCTCTACGAACATGATCTTCAAGAATTACGGCAACATGCTGAAAAGGTATCAAGACACCGGCTTGATTCCGACCCAGCAGGAAATCGAGAGTTTTAACCTGAAATCAGGGATTTAACGTCACTTTTGCCGTTGCAGCCGACACCCCTCTTAAGGAGGAGTGTCGGCTGCAGCAAAAATATCATTCTTGCCCTTATCCTGTAAGTTACCCGCATCCATACCATTAGCCGCAGTTTGTCCGTCTACTTCAGCCTTGTCGCACCTCCCTCATCAGGATCAAGCATATCGGCAATGAGCCGCACCGTATGATTTGTTATGTGTCGGATTCAACGAAATCGACGTGGCGAAAGCGGGAGCAACGGGGCTGCGTTCGCAGGGATTGCGAATCGCGGGCAGGTAATCACAGACACGGAGGAAGAAAATGAAAAGGTTCATGATGCTGTTCTGCAGTACCTGTCTGGTAATCTTTGCCAGCGCCACGCTTTCCTTCGGCAGCGACAAGACCGCGCCCATAACCACGGCGACCCCTGCCGGCGGAACCTACTCGACCGCCCAGTCGGTTACTCTCTCGGTAAACGAACCGGCGACCACGTATTTTACCACCGACGGCACGACCCCTACCACCTCATCGCCGGTTTATTCCTCGCCGATCACCATTTCGACGACCTGTATCCTCTCGTACTTCTCCAAGGACACGGCCGGTAATGTCGAGTCGGTCAAGACCCAGTATTATACGATCACCACCAAGGTCCACGACATCAATAATACGTCCCTTACCTGGACCGGCTACGGCATGTGCCGCACCTGCCACAGTACTGAGGCCAACGAGATGTTCAACTCGGTCCACTATCAGTGGCGCGGCGCCTCCGGCATGACTACCGGGCCGGCCACCCAGGGCAAGTTCTCCGCCACCCCCGATAACAGCACTCCGTTGAATGCATACTGCATCAATATCCTCGGCAACTGGAACACGTACGCCGGCTGCAGCACCTGCCACGTGGGATTGGGCGCCCTGCCGAGCCCGACTCCCTCCGATGCCCAGCTTGACAACATCGATTGTCTTCTCTGCCACCAGAAGGATTACAAGCGCATCCGCGTCAACGGCGGCCTCTATGCTCCCTATACTACAGCAATGACCATCACGATGAACCAGGCGGTCCGCACCGTGACCAAGCCGGTTCGCGCCGCCTGCCTGCAGTGTCATGCCAAGGCCGCGGGGGGCGACGCATTCAAGCGCGGGGACATGGCGCTGGCACAGGGCGCTACGACCGACACTCAGTTCGACGTGCATATGGCCACAACCGGCGCCAATTTGCCGTGCCAGTCCTGTCACACTACCGCCAACCACAGGATGGCGGGCCGGGGGAGCGACCTCCGGGTGAAGGATTCGGACACGGCAATGGGCTGCTCCACCACCACCTGCCATCCGGGCAAGGATAGCCTCACCGCCGGGCACTCCAGCACCGACATCGACCACCATACCGGCCGTGTTGCCTGCCAGACCTGTCATATTCCGGTATATGCAAAGAACGCCACCGACACCGCGGCCACCGAAGCCACTGAAACCTTCCGCACCTGGAAAACTTCCGTGTACAATGCACCGTTGAAGCGCTATGAACCGACCTTGACGCTGAACAACGACCTCATGCCGAAATATGCCTTCTTCAACGGCACCAGCTGGGGGATCAACATGTTCGACACCCCGGTGCTCGACCCGGCAACGGGTACCTACAAGATTGACCGGCCGAACGGCACCATCAACGATCCGGTCGGGACCAAGCTGTATCCCTTCAAGTACAAGACCTCCGAAATGCCCCTCAATACCTACCGCAACACGCTGATCGCGGTTGATACAAGCAAGTACTTCGCTACCGGCATCGTTGATGACGCGATCAATCAGGGGATGGTCAACATGGGCTACACTTCGGGCGAGCCGTTCACCTATGTCATCACTGACGAGTACCAGCTCATTACCCACGAGGTGCCGCCGGCCACCGGCAACGTCCTGGCATGCGCCGACTGCCACAAGAACACCACCAGGATCGACCTTCCCGGCATGGGCTATGTGCTGAAGGCCGCGAAACCCGTCATCTGCTCACAGTGTCACAACGAGCGCTCATACACCGACTACAAATCCATCCATGACATTCACGTTACGCAACGTAAAAAGGACTGCTCGTGGTGTCACAACTTCTCGCGCCAGGAAAGAGGGCTTCAGTAGCCGCGAGAAGCAACGCAGAGTGAATTGTGCCGGACATACGAAGAGGGGGGGCATTTTGCCCCCCCTCTTTGGATAAAAAACAGTTAAAACCGTTCGAAAATGCCAGGACCAGCTAATGCCTGGGAAACCAAGCGGATAACTACCGTCAACAAAGTTTACCTTGTCAACTTTGTTGACAATCTTTGCCACGACCCGCCTATTTTGCCTTTACAGCTGTTTCTCCCCCGCTTATGTAAACTTAGTTTACCTTGCCTCCGAAAAATCCAAAATTGAAAATTTGCCGTAACTAGTTGTTTTTATTGGTCTTGATCTGAATGTCATATCTGGCACGAAGATTGATAGTACAGGCCTATACATAAATACGTATGTCACCGAAAAGGCAAAGCACGGGCAACCGTGTGACGCAAAACCACCTGCCCAGCTAATTCCTGGAAAGAGGGGTTGTCGAAGTGGTAGATGGATTCCTGCAATCCATTGGCCCGCCATCCTTTTCGACGGCGGGCTTTTTTGTTTTTTATTGATTTGATACAGGGGGGATCGCAATGACGAAGTTGAGATTGATTTTGTTCGTCGGATTGTTGGTTTTCATCGCCATGCCGGGCTGGGCGGGGCAATACA